>NZ_JBGCCP010000047.1:0-66784 GCF_041262705.1 Catenulispora sp. MAP12-49
AACTTCGAACACTTCCCTACGAACGTCCTGCGATGGCTCCCAACGCGCTAGAGCCCAGCTCAAGGTCAGTTACACCACACCAGCGGACGTGACCCGGATCGAGGCCACGGTCCGTGGGCGCCCGGAACGCTTGGGCCTGCTGCGAGCGGCATGGCGCCGGTTGAGCAGATCGCGGTGCCAGCGCAGGAGGGTGTCAGGGCTCATGACCAGCTGCAGTCGCCGCAGCGTCGTGCGCGGCAGCATGCCAAGCAACGCCGCCAGCAACGCCTGATCCGCAGGTTCGAGCCGGACCCGTTGACCGCCCAACTGCCGCTGCAAGATCCTGATCTGATGGCGCAGGGCCAAGATCTCGGCGTCCTTCTCTCGATCGCTCATCGGGAGTAGCCGCAACGCAGCGAACGTGTTCGCCACCGCCAGATACGCGATCCGGACCAACACGACCAACCATCATTGCCGCCCCGGGCAGGCGCCGCACCCAAAGCCGGCTGATCACTCGCCGACTCGAAGAGACGCGCCAAACCTATCCCGACCAGCATGGACGACATTCTCGGCACCGACAGATTGTTGAGAGAGTTTCTGAGGATCCTGACCTCGGCTCGCCAACCGCCGGAGTTGTCACCTTCCCGGAGCCGTCTGCACTGATATCCAAAGCGACCTGCACGCTGCTCAGTTCCGGCATCGAGCGCCAGAGGCGGCGCCGCAGGCAAGTCGGAGTCGACGAAGCTTCATGTACGTAGTAGCTCCAGTTCCCCATGCATGGCGGGGTTTGATCATCCGTTCCGAAGCATTTTACGAAGAGCATTGATGCCGGTGAACGCAGGACCGCCCTCTGACGAGAACGCATCTACCGACCCTCCCAGCATTTCCAGCGTGAGCATTGGGCAGCCGTCTTCATGCTCGTTGTAGTCGCATGATGTACGTAGGGACTGCATGCTGGGCCCTGCGAGTAGGAGATCGACCGGGTACAGACTGAACGGGGGGCCGGCGTGGTTGACCAGGGTGGTGCCCGGGATCCCGTTCACGACCCAATCCACGGCGACGGTCCAGGTGATCTCGTTCGCCGTCGTGGCGGCCTGCACCCAAAACTCCTCGGGGTCGTTAGGGCTGACGGTCAAGGGGAAGTCGTGTTCCCCCCGCATCCTCATCTGCGGGTTCTCGCAGTCGAGGTCGACATCGAAGCGTCGGACGTTGAGTACGCCGGCAATGCCCTTGATCAGGCACGCTCGCCGCGGCGGTTGGCGGGAGAGCACAACGGCCCGTACGCCGTGCAGGATGACGGCGCGTGGTGCTCTGGCCTCCACGGTGACAACGAAAATCGACCCGCTCGGGGCCATGGGCTGCGGAGGGTTCCCTTCCGCCACGATGACGGGCCTGCCCCCAGCCGGATCCGGCAGGACTTTGGTGGTGGTGATGATCGGATCCTGGACGCGCGGGTCGAAGTCGATATCGGGGTCGGCTACGACCGTGGGGGCGCTCGGTGTCTGACCACCGTTGCCGGTGGTCGCCACCTTCTCGCCGAGGAAGACAATCCGCACGCCGTAGATCTCCTCCAGCACTCCGCGCAGCGACGAGATCAAGTCGAGCACATCCTCATCGACCCAGCGCACCCCGAGCAGGGCTTTTACGTGCGTCCTGAGCAGTCGCACATGCTGGTACGCAACAGACAGATCCGCCGCGGGCAGGATCTTGGGTCTGGCCACGCATCGAGGCGTCTGACGACTGCCCTGGGCCCGCGCTAGTTGACCCAGCAGTTCATCGGCGCGGGCTGGCCGGCTCGCGACCAGGTTGCCCAACTTTCCAAGGATGTCCTTCGCTTCGTATGCCAGGTAAGCCGCGGCATTCAGCAGGGTGCCGTCGTCCAGGCCCCTCAACGAGGACCGGCCAGACGCGTACGCGCGCCCTGCGGCCTGGTTGTCGCGGATCTGTTTCGCCTCGGCCAGCAGATCGAGCCACCCCTGGACATCTCGGGGTGCCCCGCGTAGATCCGTGTCGGCTCCGGCAAGTTGCAGGCACAGCTGCACTACTTCTAGGAAAGGCCGGGTGTCGTTGGGCAGATGTGCGCCCTTCTTCCAGTCGTAGAGCGTGTTGCGCGATACCGCCCCCTTCAGCGCTCGCACCACGCTGTCGGGACTGGACCCGGCAGCCTCCAACAACGTGGTGAACGCCGCCCCGAAGTCCTCCGGCCCTCGCATGCTGTGCCTCACTCTCCTCCGCTCGCGGTACTCCGTGTGTCCGAACCCTTCGGACATAGTTGCAGCGGTCAATGTCCTGATCTGCCTGTGAGTGCGGCTGGCCGTCCGACGTTGTCCTACCCAAGTACCGGACCGGCGCCTGCCGCTTGCATCCTGCCACCATGATGCGAACCCGCACCGGCCCTGGCGCCGGCCGGCTGTACGGCCCAGCTATCGCAGCCGGCCACGCTGGCATGTGGCTGATCTGGCCCCGTACGGCAACACTGATGACCGTCGTGGACATCGGTCTGGTAGCTGCCGGCCTGACGGTCATCGGAACGGCGCTTTTCGCTCCGGACCACATCAGTGACCGAGCCTTCCGTTTGCTGCCCTGGTCCACGGGCGCAGCAGCGCCCGACACCCGGGCTGTTGAGTAACATGACCGTGTCGGTGCCGAATATTTGGCTCTGGCAAGATTTTCGTGATGTCCCCAGTGGCTGCCGTCACAGCAGCAGGACGCGCTTTCGGAGGAGCGGGAGCCCGGCTCGTCCATACATCTGCCGTTTGACCAGCTTGATTTTGGTGACTGTGCCTTCGACGATGCCGGAGCTCCACGGTGAGGTGACCGCGCCGAGCACCGCGTCCCAGTCCTTGTCCAGGCCGATGGCAAAGGTCCTGAGTGCCGGTAGGGTGTCCGATTGGGCCGCGGTCGCCCGGTTCGAAACGGCGGATCGGGCGTTGCTGGCGGCGCTGCTAGGCACGCTGCCGCGCACGACGCTGTGTCGGCTGCAGCTGGTCATGAGCCCGAACGCGGTCTTGCGCTGGAACCGCAATCTGCTCAACCGGCGCCATGCCGCTCGTAGCAGACCGAAGCGTCCCGGGCGTCCGCGGACTGTGGCCTCGGTCTGTCGCTGATTCGTGAAAACTGACCCCCTAGCGATCTCTGAAAGTTGACCCCCTGACGCTAGGGAGGTGTTGAAAGTGGAGGACTGGGCCGAGATACGCCGTCTGCATCGAGCTGAGGGTGTGCCCATCAAGGAGATAGCCCGGCGGCTTGGTGTCGCTCGGAACACGGTGCGGGCCGCGTTGAACTCGGATCGGCCGCCGAAGTACCAGCGGGCTGCACGCGGATCGGTGGTCGATCCGTTCGAGCCGCAGATCCGGGCGCTGTTGACGGAGTGGCCGCGGATGCCTGGGCCGGTGGTCGCCGAGCGGATCGGCTGGCCGTACTCGATGGCGCCGTTGTGCAGGCGGCTGGCGCAGGTCCGGCCGGAGTACGTTGGGATCGACCCGGTGGACCGGTTCGTCTACGAGCCGGGGCAGATCACGCAGTGCGACCTGTGGTTTCCCGAGACGCAGGTGCCGGTCGGGTCCGGGCAGCAGCGGGTGCTGCCGGTGCTGGTGATGACGCTCGGGTTCTCCCGGTTCATGACCGCCACGATGATCCCCTCCCGGCAGGCCGGGGACATCCTGGCCGGGATGTGGTTGAACATCGCCGGGGTCGGGCGGGTGACCAAGACGCTGGTGTGGGACCGGGAGTCGGCGATCGGCGGGACCGGGCGCGTGTCGGTGCCGGCGGCGGCGTTCGCCGGGACCTTGGCCACGAAGATCACCTTGGCACCGCCGCGTGATGCGGAGTTCAAGGGCATGGTCGAGCGGAACAACGGCTTCCTGGAGACCAGCTTCCTGCCCGGGCGGTCCTTCGCCTCCCCGGCGGACTTCAACGACCAGCTCAAGCAGTGGCTTGTGAAGGCGAACGGGCGCACCGTGCGTGCGATCGCCGGACGCCCCGTGGACCTGCTTCAGACCGAGCTGCCGCTGATGGTGGCTCTGCCGCCGCTGGACCCGGTCGTCGGCCTGACCCATCGGATCCGGCTGGGCCGGGACTACTACGTGCGCATCGACACGGTCGACTACTCCATCGACCCGCGCGTCATTGGACGCTTCGTCGACGTCACCGCTTCGGCGAGCACCGTCACCGCGCTTTGCGACGGGCAGTTGGTCGCCCGGCACGCCCGGTCCTGGGCCAAGGCCGGGGTGGTCACCGACCCCGGGCACGTCGAGATCGCCAAGGCCATGCGCGCGGCCCTGGCCGAGGATCGCAGGCGCCGGGAAGCCGCGACCCGACATCACACCGACGGCCACGCGGTGCAGTTGCGGGCGCTGCCAGACTACGACGCCCTGTTCGGCGTCGACTTCACCAACCCCATCACGACGAAAGCGAGCAGCGAATGACCACGGCCACCAAGGCCACCGGCACCTCGGCGACGAAGGACGGTATGCCGTCAATGATCGCCTACCTAACCAGGGTGTTGAAGACCCCGACGATCGGCGTGTTCTGGGAGGAGCTGGCTGAGCAGGCCCGCGACCAGAACTGGTCCCACGAGGAGTACCTGGCGGCGCTGTTGCAGCGCCAGGTCGCCGACCGGGAGTCCAAGGGCACCGTGATGCGGATCCGCACCGCACACTTCCCCCAGGTCAAGGCCCTCGAGGACTTCAACCTCGACCACCTGCCGTCACTGCGCCGCGACGTGCTGGCGCACCTGGCGACCGCGACGTTCGTCGCCAAGGCGGACAACGTCGTTCTGCTGGGTCCGCCGGGGATCGGCAAGACGCACCTGGCCATCGGGCTCGGAGTGAAGGTCGCGCACGCCGGCTACTCAGTGCTATTCGACACCGCCAGCAACTGGATCACCCGGCTCGCCGAGGCCCACCAGGCCGGGCGGCTGGAGGCCGAGCTGAAAAAGATCCGCCGCTACCGGTTGATCATAATTGACGAAGTCGGCTACATCCCGTTCGATCAGGATGCTGCGAACCTGTTCTTCCAGCTCATAGCGTCAAGATACGAGCAGGGCTCGGTGATGGTCACCTCCAACCTGCCCTTCGGGCGCTGGGGAGAGACCTTCTCCGACGACGTCGTCGCAGCCGCGATGATCGACCGCCTGGTCCACCACGCCGAGGTCCTGACCCTCACCGGCGACTCCTACCGCACCCGAGCTCGGCGCGAACTATTGAGCAAGGACCGCGCCGGCCGCGACGGTGCCTGACGCCACCAGCGCGTGGACACGGCTGGCCACAACCATGGCCTCTGCCAGCGAAGACCTGTCCCGCCTCGCTGACGAGCTCGCCGCGCCCACCGGCCCCGAGCACGAAGACCAGATCGCCGAGCAGACCGTGTTCCTGGCCGCGCGCATCGCCACCGCCGCCTCGAACGCACTACACGCACGCTACCCGTGCCATCCGGCATCCAGCGGCTGAGGAATCAAGAACTGTCGAACAGACCCAGGGGTCAATTTTCCCGGAGCGCCTGGGGGTCAATTTTCGCGCAGCGTTGACACGGTCCGGCGCCTGGTACTGCGGATGGCGCGCGAGAACGGCACCTGGGGCTGTCGGCGTATCCACGGCGAGCTGGCTTTGTCAGGCGTCAGGGTCGCCGCGTCCACTGAACCGCACCGGGATTGTGCCGTGCTCCTCCGTTTGCTGCCAGGTCAGGGGCGGGACGTCGCAGTCAAAGGTGTCGCCGTGGCCTGGGCTCGGGGCGCTTCGATCCCGATCCCGCTCGACATCGGCTGTCAAACGAAGGAGCATGGCATAGTCCCGGTGCGGTTCATGGCTATCATGACGTTCTCCCCGCGTCACGCGGATCACGACGCGTTCGCACGGTATCCTCCGATACTGACGGTGGTGTTCGCTATCGTTCGCGATCGTGGATGCTGAGGAACTCGACCGCAGAGCCAGGACGTACGACGGCTGGCTGCGTCCAGAGGTCGTGACGTCCCTGGTAGATGCCGGCTATGTCGATGAGCTGCGCCGACAAGCCGAGGCTGGCGATTGGTACTGCGCGCGCATGATGGCGCGGATACCTGCTGAGCAGGAGCGCCCCGATGAGGCTCTCGGGTTCCTCGACGGGTTCGTACATGCAGGCTGGTGGACAGCTGTTGACGAGGCGCCGGCGATTCTTGACAAGTCCGGCCGCAGCGACGAGGCGACCACCCTCGTCCGGCCGTTCGCCGAGGCCTGTACCGCGCCAAAACCAGTGAATATGTGCCCTGATCAGCTTGTACCGTGCCAAAACTAACGTATACATGCTCTGGCCAGCTGGTTCGGCGAGTTGGTCAGGCGGCTCGGTGGTACTCGTGGATGGTGGTGGCGGGGACTTGTCGGCGGCGGATCTGTCCTTCGGTTGGGATGGCCTCAGCTGGATCGGCGTCGGGAGGGGTCTGCTCCCGGGCTTGGTGTGGCCGGTGCTCGTTGAAGTGGTCTTCGTAGGCGGCGAGGACTTTGCGGGCGTGGGCCTGGCTGAACAGCAGGACGTTGTCGGTGCAGTCGTACCGTGCTCCGCGGATCCACCGCTCGGCCCAGCAATTCGACCTGGGCTGGCGTGCGGGGGTTCGCACGACCTCGATGTTCTCCGAGGCGAACACCGCGTCGAGTTGGTCGATGAAGTTGGCGCCGCGGTCGCGGATGAGGAATCGGAAGTCGTTTGTTCGGTCTTCCAGCGTGGCCATCAGTTGCCGGGCCTGCTGAGTGACCCATTGGCCGGTCGGATACGCGGTCACGCCCAGGACATGCACGTGGCGGGTCTTCACCTCCATCACGAACAGGACGTAGAGCCGCTTGAGCGTCACCGTGTCGATGTGGAACAGATCGGTGGCCAAGATTCCGTGAGCCTGGGCCTTGAGGAACGTCCGCCAGGTGGTGTCGGCACGTCTTGGCGCGGGCGGGATCCTGCGTTGCTTCAGGACTCTGCGGATCGTGCCTTCCCCGACGCGGTGGCCCAGGCGGCGAAGTTCGCCTTGGATCCTTCGGTGGCCCCATCCAGGATTGTCGCGCGCCAATGTGACGATCAGGTCGCGGATCTCTTCGGACAGCGGCGGCCGACCGGGTGAGCGGGGCTGGGGCCATTTGCGTTTCACCAGGCGCCGGTGCCAGGCCAGCAGTGTTGCCGGCGTCACGATCCGATGCGCGCGCAACTCGCGCGGCAGAAGCCGAGCCAGAGCTGCCAGTACCGCCCGGTCAGCCCAGGACGGTTTCGGCTTCCCGGTCTGACGACGCAGAATCTCGACCTCGTGCCGCAGAGCCAGTATCTCGGCATGGTTCGCGGCATCGTTGCGAGCGAGCAGCGCGAGCCAGGCGAAGACCTTGAGGACGAGCTGGTAGACGAGTTTCACAGCCACAGTCATTGAGCCTGCGGGACAGCTCCACCAATCACACAAACGAGCAGGTCAATAGCTACGCGTCCGTTCTGGCGCGGTACAGGATCACGGAAATGGAACGCCTGCCGACTGGTGGCGCGGGGTCCGGCGTGTACAAGCCGATCAGCGGGCAGGAGAGCGCGCCCAACGCGTTCGAGGCCGCCGGCAGCGTGATCGTCTCAGCCGACCACCGCTTCCTGTTCGCCACCAACGGCGCGCGGTGGTCGATGCAGGGAGGCGGGCGATCATGTTCACACAGATGTAGTTGGTCCAGGCCGACGAGGCGCGGATCAGCGCACTGTGAAGCGGGCCGAATTCGCCGCGGCACGGCCACCACCGTGACCCACCCCGACCGCCGCCGCAGCATTGGTGACTGGCTTCCACGACGCCCGTTCCTGCACTGTGCCGCAGTTGATGCGCTTCAACCGAGTAGCCGCCCAGCGATCTGGGCGGGTGGTCACCTCTCCCGCGTCCGCCCCCTACCCAGCAGCCAGCCGTCTATGCCGATCGCGCACAGTACTGTCACGCCCTTGTCGTGATCGCCGCAGTGGGAATTTTGTGCAATATGAATATCGTCGCTGATGCCGCAGTCGATGGTGGAACGGATTGCATGCCCAACGCGAGTCGTCAGCGCGCGCTTATTGCTGCAAGCCACGATAATTGCCCAAGGGGCAAGTGCCGGAGCCTCAGTAAGGTCGGCCGCACGGGGCACGCGGACCGCAGGCAATATCGGAGAACGGACGTCACGGTGGTGCCACCGAGGATTGTCGTAGAGGGCGCAGCCTTTGCGGGCATGGCGCGCGTAGGCCGTCTCGACATACCGATCATGCCCACCTCCTGCCGGTCCCATTCGTCGCTGCTGCCACAGGTCGCGGTGGGCGCACTGCCTCCGAGGGCTGACGGGCGACCGATACGTCCACAACGTCCTCACGTTCGGCAGCGCCGCCCGCGCGGTCTTCCGCCATTCGGTGGTCTTATGGCTGCTATCGGGAAAACCATCGCTCGGCGCTTGAATCGTGATCTCTCCGACGCTTTCATGGAGTTGGACAATCCAGAGATGAAATGGGGATAGGAACGAAATGGGCAATCCGAGCTACTTCGAAGCCTACAAGAACCTTGCGATGACCCGGGATGAGAACGGTGTGCTGACCGTCCGCTTCCACACCGATGGCGGCCCGATCGTGTTCACCGGTCAGACCCATGAGGACCTTACGCATGCCCTCGAGGCGATCTCGCTCGACTCGGACAACCGCGCGATGGTGCTGACCGGCACGGGTGATGCGTTCATGGACCAGATCGACGGGCCCAGCCTCGGCGAGATCTTCAAGCCCGCAGTGTGGGAGAAGATCCGTGTTGAGGGGCTGAAGGTGCTTCAGCGGCTTGTCGAGCTCCCCATGCCAGTCGTCGGGGTGGCAAACGGCCCGGCCACCATCCACTCCGAATACCTGCTGCTCTCCGACATCCACATCGCCTCCGACCGCGCCGTCTACGGCGACTTCCCCCACCCGGCGTTCGGCATCACAGGCGGCGACGGGGTGCAGGTGGTGTGGGAGGAGACCGCAGGCACCGCGCGTGCCAAGTGGCTGCTGTGGACCGGCGAGAACATCGACGCGCGTACCGCCCTGGAGTGGGGCGTGGTCAACGAGGTCGTTCCGCATGAGCAGGCCTACACCCGCGGCCTCGAGATCGCCACCAAGCTTGCGGCCAAGCCCGACGTCTACCGCCGCCTGCAAAAGCAGACCCTCAACCAGCGCATGCGGCGCCGCATCATCGAGGGTGTCCCCTACGGAATGGCACTCGAGGGCCTGACCGCCGCCGACCTCGCCTACCAGAGCCAGGCGTCCAGCTGAAGCCAGACATCGTACTGCCTAACGCCAGAGGCCTGCCGCCTCCGGGACCGGCGTAGAACAACAGACCACGAAAGGCGTCACCAGATGAATCCGGAAGCGGCGCGATCCCTGCTCAACGCAGAGCACGACCAGTTACGAGAGCAACTCGCCGCGGTCGGCCGGGCCGAAGTAGAAGATCGGCAGGCCGAAGACGAGATCGGTGACGAGGCCGATTCCGCGCAATCACTGGAGGCGCAGGGCATCGACGACGCCTTGGCTGCATCCCTGCGGGACCGGCTCTCAGTGGTCGAGCGTGCACTTCGGCGCATCGACGACGGGACCTACGGTCGCTCCGTCCGCAGTGGCACGCCGATTCCGGACGCCCGCCTGGAGGCGGATCCGGCTGCTGAACTCACCGTCGCGGAGGCAGCCGAGGATCAGGGGCCGACCCGGTAGCGCCGTCGTCTGGAAACGGGTCAGAGCCGGCCGGATCGGAGCCCATCTTGAAAGCCGGTCTGCGCCGAGTTCGACCATCAGTTCGCGCACATAACCTACGTGGACCTTGAGGGGCGGATGGCGAGCGCGCTGCCTGTCCTGCGCCAATACTCGGCCATAGGCTGTGACCTGGGCCGGGGCACCTGCAAGGATTTCGCTTCGTGGCTGTTCGTCTGCTGTATCGGATCTTCGTGGCCGTGCTCGGTTGGCTGGTGTTGTTGGCCCGGTCCTCGGCAGCCAAGGACGCGGAGTTACTTGTTCTCCGGCAGGAGGTCGCGGTGCCGCGCCGGACCAACCCGACGCCGCGGATCGACTGGCACGACCGGGCACTGCTGTCCGCGCTGGCCAGGGTCCTGCCGAAGGCGCTGCGGTTGCACCGGTTGGTGACCCCCGGCACGTTACTGCGGTGGCATCGTCGGCTGATCGCGAACAAGTGGCGCGAGCCCAAGCCTCCCGGTCGTCCACCGATCCCGGACGATATGGTGGCGTTGATTGTCCGGCTCGCGACTGAGAACCCGAGCTGGGGCACGGTGCGGATCCAAGACGGGCCGCGCCGACTCGGCCATCGTGTCGGGGCCTCCACGATCCGCCGGATCCTTCGCTCGCGGAGGATCCCGCCGCCGGACCGGCGTGACAACACGTGGCGGACGTTCCTGCGCGCCCAAGCCGAGACGATCCTGGCGGTCGACTTTCTGCACGTCGACACCGTGATGTTGAAACGGCTGTATGCGGCGGTCGTCATTGAGGTCGGCAGCCGCCGGGCCTATCTGCTGGGTACAATCACACAAACGGGCAGGTCAACGGCCATGCGTCCATTCTGGCGCGGTACAGGCTCAGATCATCGCCTCCTTCCCCGCCGCCGCTGAAATGATGTTGCGCCGGTCCGGTGCCTTAGCCGGCGTCGACAGCATCGACGTCAGTGGTCGACGGGTCGAGCTGCGCCGCCTGCGCCCGCCCTTCCCGGTCGGGTCCGGCGGGCCAACCTTGCGCCGCGTTACGTGATTCGATCCCGGAGCGTATTGCCCAGCCTCGGCCACGAGCCGCGCGGTCTTTTCCGCAGCTTGCATCGCCAGCGCCGGCAGCACGCTGACATAGGTGTCTGCGGTCAGCACGATGGAGGAGTGCCCGAGTTGGTCGGAGACCACCTTCAGGTCTACGCCGGCCTGTAGCGCCAGTGAGGCTGCGCCGTGCCGCAGGTCATGCAGCCGGATCGGCGGCAGGCCATGTTTGGCCACCAGTTTTACGAAGCGCCGGTACAGGTATTCCGGTGCCAGCGGCTGGCCATCGATACGGGTGAACACGAACCCGGACGGAACGGTGCCGCAGGCGTGGCATTCTTCTTCCTGTCTGTGGCGATGCACCTTCAACGCCTTGACCGTGGTCCGATCCAACGCCACTGCCCGCACACTTCTCGCGGATTTCGGTGGGCCCTGCAGGATCTCGCGGTCGCGGCGCTGCACCTGGTGGGTGATGAAACACAGCCCACGCTGCAAGTCCAGATCGCACCAGCGCAGACCTGCGGCTTCGCCCCCCCGCAGTCCGCGTAGCGCGATCAGATGGAACGCCGCATACAGCCGGTCCTCCCCGATCGCGGTCAAGAAGTCTGCGGTCTGTGTGGCTGTCCACACCGCCACTGGCGGACGTTCGCCGGTCGCCTTCCAGTGCGCGATCAGATCGTCCGTCCACACCACTGCCCGGGGCCGGCGCCAGCGAGGTGGCTCGGCTTCCCGCGCCGGGTTCCACAAGATCAGCCCGCGCCGTAGTGCCGCATTCAACCCGGCCCGAAGCGTGGCATGGATGTGGAGGATCGTGCCGGCGGACAGAACGCCGCCACCGCGCCGAGTTCGCCGTCGTGCAAGCGTGGCATAGAAGTCGACCAGCTGCTTGATCGTGAGCTCGGTCAGCGGTATCTGGCCGAGAACCGGGTTGATGTAAACGTTGATGTGCTCGATGTACGACACCCGTGTGGAGGTTGCTAAACGAGCGCGTCCGGCAATCCACAGCCGCAGCCATTCCCCAACGGTCACACCGGCCTCCGGATCGGCACCATCGCGAGTCCGCCGCAGCGCCTCCTCGGCAGCCGCCGGGGAGGCATAGCCGCCGCGACGAACCAGAACTGACCGACCCGGAAAGCCCTCCACCGGCGGAACGCTCACCGCGAAATACCACGAGCCGTGCCCATCCTCGCCACGTCGCAGACAATCCCGACCGTGGCGATGACGGCACCCACACCGCCAATAGACCGAGCCTGCACCCAAAGCGCCCATCCCGACCGCCTCCTTCGACGAACGGCCGGTCAACCAGTGGCACGACGCGGCAGCCGGCCGCTATATCCAGTTTCCAACAGTTCGGGGCCACCGCAGACCGTAGCGAGCACGACAGAATCCCTGGCCAGACGGACGGTGGTTGCTGGAGGCGAAAACCCGTCTGATCGCGGATCAACCAGCGTGGCCACGGTCGGTGTCGGGCCAATGCATATCTGGTCAAGCTTCGGCGTTGGGCCCTGAGCATCGATCGGAGAGCGACCGGGCTTGAACTCGGTAACGGGCTTCGGTCTGCTTTCACCGGCAGCCCTGGGTCTTTGCGAACGATCAGCCGGGAGTGAATGCGCGAAGGGCGCTGCCGATACGGCAGCGCCCTTCGGTTGGTTCGGCCGCTATTGCGGCTCCCGGTCAGTTCTTGGTCAGGGTGAAGTCGTCGCAGGCGGAGGTGCCTGCTGTGGATCGGTAGCAGTAGATGTCGACGGTGGTGTTGGTGGGGCCGGTGGTGAATTGGCTGCTGAGTTGGGTCCAGGTGGTGGCGGTGGTGGTGTTGCCGGTGTCGTCGTTGGGGTCGGCGTCGTAGTTCTTGGTGCCGATGTTGGTCACGCCGCCGTCGGTGCGGATCCAGCCGGTGAGGGTGTAGGTGGTGTTTGGTGTCAGGCCGCCCACGATTTGTTCGATGGATCCGTTGCCGCCGGTGGGTGCGTTGATCTGCCCGGCGTAGGTGCCGCCGTGCGGGTTGGTGGTGGTGATTCCGGAGTTGTAGGACGCGCTCCAGCCGGACACGTCACCGGACTCGAAGTTGCCGTTGGCCACGGTTGCCGGGGTTTGGGCGAGGCTGAAGTCGTCGCAGGCTGAGGTGCCTGCTGTGGATCGGTAGCAGTAGATGTCGACGCTGGTGTTGGTGGGTCCGGTGGTGAACTGGCTGGTGAGTTGGGTCCAGCCGGTGTTGGTGGTGGTGGCGCCGGTGTCGTCGCCGGTGTCGGCGTCGTAGTCCTTGGTGCCGAGGATGGTGGAGCCTCCGTCGGTGCGGATCCAGCCGGTGAGTGTGTAGGAGGTGTTGGGGATCAGCCCTGTGACGACCTGCTCGATGGATCCGTTGCCGCCGGTGGGTGCGTTGATCTGTCCGGCGTAGGTGCCGCCGTGGGGGTTGGTGGTGGTGATGCCGGAGTTGTATGCGGCGCTCCAGCCGGCCAGGTTCCCGGTCTCGAAGTCGGGGTTGGCCACGGCCCCTGCCGCCGGCGTGGCCATCAGGGTGAAGTCGTCACACGCGGAGGTGCCTGCTGTGGATCGGTAGCAGTAGATGTCGACGCTGGTGTTGGTGGGTCCGGTGGTGAATTGGCTGGTGAGCAGGGTCCAGGCGGTGGCGGTTGTGGTGTTGCCGGTGTCGTCGTTGGGGTCTGCGTCGTAGTTCTTGGTGCCTATGTTGGTTACGCCTCCGTCGGTGCGGATCCAGCCGCTCAGGGTGTAGGAGGTGTTGGGTTTCAGACCATTGACGACCTGCTCGATGGATCCGGTGCCACCGGTCGGCGCGTTGATCTGGCCAGCGTAGGTGCCGCTGTGCGGGTTGGTGGTGGTGATTGCGGAGTTGTAGGACGCGCTCCAGCCGGACAGGTCCCCGGTCTCGAAGTCGCCGTTGGCGATGGTCGGGCTATTGAGGATGTAGACCTTGTTGGTGGTGGTGGCGTTGACGTTGTTGGAGTCGGTGACCGTGGTGGTCACCGTGTAGGCGCCGGTTGCGGTGTAGGTGTGGGTGACAGCAGCGGCCGTTCCGGTGACCTGGGCCGAGCCGTCGCCGAAGTCGAAGCTGTAGCCGGTGAGGGCGGCGCTTCCCGGGAGAGAGCCTGAAGCGTCAACAGAGACCGGGACGTTGACTTCGCCGGCAGACGGTGTAGCGACCTTTGTGTTCGGTCCGGTGCCGTGATCGGGTGCGGCGAGCAGTGTGTCCAGGCCGATGGTGTAGCCGGATGAGGATGGGTTCTTGCCAGCGACGGAGAACGTGAAGGCATATGTGCCGGGGGCCGGGATGTGGATGGTGCCGAAATTGGTGTCGGCTTCGCCGACCGTCGAGGCGTAGGTGTCCGTGGTGACTGGCAGTGTGACCGGGTTGGTGGCGCTGGTCCCGGCGCCCTGCGCTACGGTGAGCTGGACTTGGCCGTTGCCCGGGCCGACGGTCATCGTGGGACTGATCGTGTAGTCCCCGGCGTAGGGCATGTACCAGTCCACGCCGTAATGATCACCGGTCTTCGTGGCGGCCAGAGTGTAGGCGCTGCCCGAGGCGTAAGCGGAATTGCTGACGACAGAGGCGGTTGCGGTCGCCTGTTCGGAGGTGAATTGGGCGAGCACGCTGCCCTCGACATACTTCTTTTGGTTCAGGCTTGCCGGCGGTTGCCATTCCTGGGCGACGTTGGCTGTTGCCGTTGTTCCGCCGTCGGAGCAGTTGGCGATCCACATCTGCTGTATGCCGGTGCCTTGGAAAGGGTTGTCAAGACATTTTCCAGACGCCGGATTGTAGATGTTCGCCCAGCCGATCTGGGCGTTGGCGGCGGCACCTGGGGAGGATCTCATGAACCAGCGCTGGTTGGGCGCGATATCCCCGTTCGTCATCGGTGCGCAGCTGTTGATCTGTAGTGGGGAGCCGGCCATGGTGCCGTTGCTGTCGGTATAGACAGATTGGACCTCGGCGCACTGCGTCGGGTCGCCGGCCCAGCGGATGGTCCCGTCGGTTTCCACATTCCACGCCTGGGCGGCGCTCCCGTTGCAGACGTACGACCGGATCGGGGTGCCCGGCGCGGTGTTTGCCCGCGCGAGGTCGAGGCACATGTTGTTGGAACCCTGATCGATGCCGAGCATGATGGGACCGCTGCTGCTCACCGTCGGAAGGCCGCTGGACGCCGGCGAAGTCCCGGTGGACGCGCCGTTCAGCGATGCGATGTTGTTGTTCGCGGCCCAGCCGGTGTGCGATTCGTTCCAGTCGGATCCGGTGTTCAGCGCGCTGCCGGAGACGCCGGGAACGAGCGCCAGCTGACCGTCGGACGTGAGGTACCCGAGCGCCGGCTGGCCGGCTTCAGAAAAGCCGCCCTTCGAATCCGGGGGCGTCGGGCTGCCGGGGGACACTAGCGTCGGATACAGACTCGGCGTCAGCTGGCCCTTCGTGCCGACGATTGTGGCGTCGGCCTGGTTGCCCAGGCTCGTCGGGTCCTCGCTGCCGTCGCCGTTTCTCTTGTTCGTGAACTGGTAAAGGGTGCCGGAATTGCCGTCCCGCGCCCACAGGTCCGGCAGCCCGGAGGCGGTGGTCGGGCCCGGTGCTATCAGGTCGGCATTCAGCCAGTTGAAGAACTTGGCGTCGGTGTCCGCGGCCACCAGGACGGGATTGGTCAGCTGGTCGCCTCCCGCCGGGGAGAACATCCAGACGTTGGCGCCGTGGTTGCCGTCGGATTCGATGGTGATGAGATTGGTGCGGCCGGCGAAGGTTCCCGCCTTGCCTCCGGCGGCGTTGCCCAGGGCCAGGATCTGGACCACGTGGCTCCAGTCGGAGGCGTAGCCCGCACAGTTCCCGGAGGCAGC
This sequence comes from Catenulispora sp. MAP12-49, assembly GCF_041262705.1. Classification (NCBI taxonomy): domain Bacteria; kingdom Bacillati; phylum Actinomycetota; class Actinomycetes; order Catenulisporales; family Catenulisporaceae; genus Catenulispora; species Catenulispora sp. MAP12-49. The sequence goes on from NZ_JBGCCP010000047.1 coordinate 15,519, forward strand.
GCTGCGGACGCAGGTCGGGCGTGTGACATTGACCCGCTGGGTCTGGGCGAACATCTCAGCGTTGGCGGTCTGCCCGAAAGATGACTTGTTGAGGTAGTAGGACATCGTGTGAGTGAGGGTGTTGAGGGCGAACAGGTCGTCCACGGTGATGCCGCGTAGTGCTCCGCGGTGGGTGATCAGGGTGTTGGTCCATGAGGTGCCATCGGGTGCCGCTGCCGAAGGGGCGGCTTCGAGGGAGTTGTTAACGTTGCCCAGGATGTTCGGGTCCTCGTTGCCTGGGAACACGACGAGGTGTTTGGCGCCGGTGGTGCTGTTCGGGTCGGGTACCACGGCCAAGACGTCCGGGACGCCGTCACCGGTGACGTCGCCGGGTGTGGCGACTTTGTTGGGGTTGCCGGGCAGGTAGAAGTCGTATTGGGCGACGGGGGATTCGTTGCCTGCGACGTCGACTGCGCGGACGTAGATGGTGTTGTTGCCCAGTGTGGTGACCCCGGCTGGGACAGGGATGGTGGCGTGGGCGGTGTTTCCGTTGGGGTTGTTGGTGTCGTAGCTGGCGACTTGGACGTGGCTGCCGCCGTTGGCGTCGCCGACTTTGGCGGAGTCCTGGTTGATGACGTAGTCGAAGTGGTCGATGTTGACGCCGCCGGTGGTCCCGGTGATTTGGAAGCCTGCGTCGGACATGCCGGCGAACATGCCTGGTGCCGAGTTGTTGCCCAGTCGGGGGAAGTCCGGGGCGGTGATGGCGGGCGGGTCGGGGCTGGTGAATGCCACGGTGAAGTAGCACTGTTGGGTGGAGGAGGCCACGGCGGTGTTCAGGTAGCCGGTGTCGTTGGCGTCTTGGGCGTAGGGCGCGTACAGGTAGGTGTGGCCGTCTTGCAGGTTCGGTTGGCTGGCTGGGCCGCCGTATTGGTAGAGAGTGGGGGAGTACAGCGGTGCTGTTCCGCCACCGACTGATGTTGAGCCTGTGGTGGGGTTGTTGGCGTCGCCGTAGTAGCCGCCGGATGGGAGGTAGTAGACATTCCCCGGCTGGCCTGGTGTGACGTCTTGGAATTCGTAGTTGCTCTGCAGGGGTTCGCTGTTGGAGAGGTCGAAGACGGAGCCGTTGAGGGTGACCTGGTTGCCGATGTTCTTGCGGATGTAGCCGGCGTTTGCGGGGTTGGCAGGCTGCGCTCTTGTGCCGCAGTCGGTTTTCGTGGGTTGCGGGTTGGTCGACACCCCATTGATGTAGGGCGCGGCGGTGTAGGTGACGCTCAGGGAGGCGGTTCCCACGCCACCGTTCACGGTTTCGCTGTGGAACCAGGACCAGTAGTAGGGGTAGGAGGCGGATTCGTAGGGGTCTGCCACCCGGATGCCGATGGTTGCTGTTCCCTCGCCGCCGTTGAAGCCGTTCTGCAGTGCGTCCTTGACTTGTTGGGTGTCGTCGATTTGTACATAGCCGCCGAATCCGCAGCCGCTTGGGGTGCGGGTGCCCAGGAAGAATGCCTGTGATCCGAATGCACCACCGGATCCCTTACCGTCGGTGGCCCATGTCACGGCGTGCACATCGATGGGGCCGGTTCGGTAGAGGTCGAATGGTGGTACCGACGGGCAATTCTGTGCGCCCTGTGCGGTGAGTGTGAGGGTGGCTGAGGTGATGTTGGTGCCGTATTCGTCGATGTAGTTGCCTAGTGTCTGGCCGTTCGTGCTGGAATCCAGGGCGCTGATGGGTCCGTACACGTTGAACGACATCATGCCTTGGATGATGCCGATGGCTGTGCCGTTGACGATGTCCGGGTCCCATCCGGCGCGTACCCAGTTCCCGTTGCTGTTGGAGCCGTTGCTGTAGAAGGACGAGGTTGGCTCCCCGGACCTGATCTCGGCGTATTTGTCGGTCAGGCCCATGCTGATCGGCGGGTCGTAGTAGATGGGGTAGACGGTGTGGGCGTCGGATAGTGTTTTGGGGTCCGGTGTGATGGCGATGTCTGATCCGGTGAGGGCGATGTGCATCGGCGCGGTGTGGGCGCCGTCTGGTGCTGAGGCAGCCGGATCGGTTACGGCCGCCGGTGTGGAGACGGCGGTTTTTGCCTTGGCCGATGCGGTCGCCGGCGTGGAGTCCCACATGAGTGGCGTGCTGCCGACGAAGACCATCTTGTTCTTCGCGTCGGTGACGGACAGGGTGCCGGAGGGGTCGGTCTTGATGGTCAACCCCGGGGCGGTGATGCCGAAGTGGATGGTTTTCAGTGCGGGGCTGGTTGCTGCTTTAGCGTCATGGATGACCAGGACGTCGCGCACGGTCTCGTTTTCGGCGGTGACCTGAAGATCGACGCCGGGTGTGACGTTTTGGAAGATCGCTTTGTCGGCGGAGACTTGCGGGGTCGGTAGCGGACCGAGCGGCCAGGTGATGTTGACCTGGGACGTTCCTGTGCCGATGGTTAACAACGTGCTGGTGCCGCCGTTGGAGATGCTGATATCTGCGGTGGTCGCGGCGGTGTGCAGTCTGCCGTCTTCGCCGACAGACAAGTTTGTGTTTATCGCAACCCAGGCGCCATTCTGCCTGACCCTTTGTGGGGCCAGGGTTTCGGTGAGTGTGAGCGTCCCGTTGGGATTGGCTGCTGTGGTGGAGCTGTCTGTGGTCAGCTCGGGTATGGGAGCTGCTTTCCCAGTGGCTTTGGCTTTTGCCACAGCTGCGGCAGCGGCTTGCTGCGCGGGACTGGCGGGCGAATTTGTGACCGCTGCTGTCTTGTCGGTGGTGGAGGTCACCGATTCCGGCTTGGGAGCGTTGAGCTCGATGGGCTTTGCGTTCGGCTGTTGCGGCTTGGTCGGCTGCGTCGTGGGGTGGCTGTCTGGGGGGTGCGGAGCGGCGTGCGGTGTCGGGCCGGCGGTATGCGCCGAAGCCGGAACCGCGGCGGTCACCGGGCCGAGGGTAGTCGCCAGCGCGGTGATACCGGCGATCCACCAAGACCGGCGCCGGGCGCGTGGCGGCATGCTTCGGCTCGGTGGTGTGGTGTCGGGTCTGGGTCTGGGTCTGGGTCTGGGTCTGGGTCTGGATTTGGGTCTGGTGTAGGTCATCTCGCCCCCTCCTGGGTCAGTACGTCCCCACGCTGTAGCGATGCAGCCGCCCACCCCTGTAAGTGTCGGGTCGCGTAGCCAAAGAATCTTGGTGTGTGAGAACTCTGGTTCGCTATCCAAAACGGGATTCGCCCAAACCTGTTGCTCATACCGCGCGCTGGCTTCTGCGTCAGGAATCCTGTCAGCTGCAAATTCAAGGTTTTGTCAAATAACACCTATGCCAGCCTTCGATATTCGACTGCTGAGGCTCTGGCCTAAACCGTTTGCAGCTGCTAGCGTCCGCCCCTGGTTCGAAGAGATCTTCGATGGGGGCGTCGCCGTGCGCGGGCCTCGGGGTGGGAGTGGATCTTGAGTGGGAATCGGGCTGGCCTGCATCACCGGCGCCGCAGTCGTGCGGCGGTGCGGATGCTGGCCGGGTTGACTGCTGCGACGCTGTCGCTGGGTGTGCTGACCGCGAACTCCAACGGGTTGCCGACCAAGCCCGGCGGTCCGCCCAAGCCGGGCAAATACAACGGTCACGCTTTGGACCTGGGGGTGTCGACGCCGGGTAAGCCGTGGTCGGCCCAGCCGGTGAAGTCCCCGGCGATGCCCAAAGGTGCAGTTGTCACGCCACCGGTGTTTCCCGCGGCCGCCGCGGTCGACATCTCGATGCCGTCCGCGAAGACAGCGGCTGTCGCGGGTGCCGCGACGTCGCCCGCATCGTTGTCGCGGGTGCCTGGTACCCCGGTGCTGATCGGTGCCGCGGCCTCGTCGGCGCCGGAATCTGCCAGGGTCCGCAGCGGGGCAAGCCCTGCTTCGGTGCATGTCACTGTTGCCGACCATGCGCATTCTTCCGCTGCCGGTGTCAACGGCGTGGTCGTGTCGGTGGCGCGCACCGACGGGCAGACGACGTCGGGCTCGGCCACTGTGGCCGTTGACTATTCGGCTTTCGCCCAGGCTTTCGGCGGGGACTTCGGTGACCGCCTGCAATTGGTCTCGCTGCCGGCTTGCGCGTTGACCACTCCGCAACTGGCCTCCTGCAAGACCCAGACTCCTGTCAAGTTCACCCACGACTGGACTCATCAGCAGCTTGTCGCCGGTGTTTCGTTGCCTGCGTCGAAGAGCGCCGCCGATGCGGCTTCGAAGACGGCGCCGGCTCTGGTGCTGGCTGCGACCTCAGCGCCGAACGGCCCTACCGGCACGTACACCGCTACCAGCCTGTCCGCGTCGAACTCCTGGGAGGCCGGTGGGAGCAGCGGCTCGTTCCAGTACAGCTACCCGATTACTGTTCCGCCGTCGATCGGCGGGGCTGCACCGTCGGTGGCGCTGGCGTATGACTCGGGTTCGGTGGATGGCAAGACCACCGCGGAGAACAACCAGCCGTCGTGGATCGGCGATGGCTGGGACTACGCACCGGGATACATCGAGCGGTCGTACACGCCGTGTTCCAAGGCTAAGCCGACTGCGTTCGCCAACAATTCGGAGTCGTGCTTCGCGCTTGATGCCAACGGCAAGCAGCTTCCGGCGTTGACGTTGTCGTTCGGCGCGCATGGCGGGCAGCTGGTCCACGATGATTCGGACACCAGTTTCACCCATTTCAAGCTCGCTAATGACGACGGAACGCAGATCGACCGGCTGACCGGCGCGGTGAACAACGGGACCTCCAACGGAGAGTTCTACCGGGTGCATACCCCGGATGGGACCACTGCCTATTTCGGCGCCGATCAGTTCCCGGTGGATGCCGGCGGGGTGAGCGGCAAGGGTCCGGAGTCGGATTCGGCCTGGACCGAGCCGGTGTTCAACGATCCGAACAACGCCGCGTGCAAGGATCCGACCACCGTGACGGCTGCGGCGGTCCTGAATTGCATGCAGGCGTGGCGGTGGAACCTGGACTATGTGGTCGATCCGCATGGCAATGTCACCGAGTACTCCTATATCAAGGAGATCGGCTGGTACGGTCACGGCACCGGCAGCGCTTCGGTGGCCTATGACCGTGGCGGAGTGCTCAACGAGATCGACTACGGCTGGCAGCGGGCCGACACCATCAACACGAACCCGCCGCCGAACCTGAGCCACGAACCGGCGGCGAGGGTCGTGTTCAACACCGCCAACCGCTGTGTCGACCCGAGCACCGATGACGTGTACAGCAACAATGCCGCTGGCGGCGCTTCCAACGGTGCTGGGCCGTCGGGGTGTGGTGCGGTGGGCTTCGGCCAGTCGTTCAGCGGCGGGATGTTGGACACTCCGGCGGACCAGGCCTGCTCGGGGTCGGCCACTACCTGTACCAACACCTTCCCGACGTTCTGGTCCACGCGCCGGTTGGCGTCAATCGACACCGAGGTCGCGCTCGGCGGCACCTACAAGAAAGTCGACCACTACGACCTGTTCGACCAGTTCCACAACCTGGACACCACCACCGCGACCACAGGGTCGCTGATGTGGCTGGCGGCGATCCGGCACTGTGCGGCCTCGGCGTTGCCGTCCGGTGCGTCCATCTGTCCGGCAGCGAAGGAGGACGGGACGGCAAACCAGGCCACGCTGCCTGACGTCCAGTTCCTCCCGGCTGCCAACCAGTATCAGCGGGTGCCTGGTGTTGTGGTCCCGCCTGGGGATCAGAACCTGCCGAAGTACCAGCGTGAGCGGCTCGGCACCATCTACAACGAGCTCGGTGCGGCGACCACAGTGGGATACGACGATCCCAGCGTCGACTCGAGTACGGGCCAGCCCAACTTCGCTCCACTGGGCTGTACAGCGCCTCCGTCCACGGTGGACTGGCACAACCATCAGCTGTGTTATCAGGAGTATTGGACTCCGCCGGGGACGTCGACGCCGATCACCGACTGGTTCCAGAAGTACGTCGTCACCCAGGTCACTGTCGCCGATGAGACCGGTACCTCCAACAACGTCGTCACCAACTACAGTTACGACACCACGCAGGGTGCGGCCTGGCACTCCAACGACTCGGATCTGGTGACCGACCCGGCGTCACGGACCTACGACCAGTACCGGGGTTTCGCGAAGGTCACCACGACGGTCGGGCAGCCGGGAGATGCGAACCATCCGCAGACCCAGACGGTCACGCAGTTCCTGCGCGGTATGGATCAGGACCCGGACAAGACCGCGGAGACCTCGCACTCCTGTGGGACTGGCGGTGTGGACTGTCCGGGGGTCTCGGTTTCGGACGATTTGAGCGGTGTCCCCACCGTCGACGACAACGCGTTCGCCGGGCAGGTGCTGGAAACGCAGACCCTGAACGGCGCCGGCGGTTCGGCGTGGTCTACGACGGTTACCAAGCCGTGGAAGTCCGACCCGCAGGCCACGCACGACCGTGATCTGCTTCCGGCGTTGCGTTCCCGCCAGTTGGGGACCGCCCAAACCATCACGTCGGTTCCACTGGCAGCCGGTGGCAACCGCATCACGCAGAGCCTGAACTTCTACAACGAGGCCGCAGGCGGGCGTCTGGTCCTGACCGACAATCTCGCGCCGGTGCTGCAGAGCGGCGGCCCAGTTCCCGGCGATGCCACACCGGAGACGTGTTCTCACACGTCTTACGCTGTTTCAGCGCAGCCGTCGTGGATCACCACCGCGGTGTTGCTGTGGATGAACGCCGCGAACCAGAAGCTGGTGCAGACGGCTCCGTGCAACTTCACCGGCTCCGGTGCCCTGTACGTGGGCTCGGTCGCCGGTTTGGAAACGACCAGTCCGCTGAGCGGCGCAGTGGTATCGGCTACTCGCACCTTCTTCGACAACACCACGACGTTCCCGAGCACCGTCACCATCGGCGACGCCACGCGCACCGAAGGCTCGAACTCGCAGGCGTCCGGTGTGCCCGGTTCCTGGACGATGCAGTCCGGAGCGACCTATGACGGCTATGGCCGGGTCCTGACCGCGACCAACGCACTCAATGCGACCACGGCTACCACCTATGTGCCGACCGCCGGTTCGCAAACGGCGATGGAGCTGCCGGTGTTGGTCAAAACGGAATCTGCGGACCCGGTGACCGGCCAGCCCAACCCGGCGTGGACCAGCACCACCACCGCGGACCCGTCAAGGACCGCCGGATTCGTGGACACCACCGATGTCAACGGGCGCCTCACCCACACCATCTACGACGCCTTCGGCCGCAGCACCGCGGTGTGGGGACCGGACCATCCTGTGACGGCGTATCCGAACCAGCCCAACGCCCGCTTCGAATACGTGATCTACGGCCACACCCCCGGCAGCACGTCGCAGCCGTCGACCGTGGAAACAGACACGCTGCGCGACAACGGCACCATCCTGCCTTCGGTCACCTACCTGGACTCCCTCGGCCGGACCCGGCAGGTGCAGACGCTGCCGTCCAGTGACGATCCGGGGCGCGTGGTCACCGACACCACCTACGACACCGCAGGCCGCACCAACATTGTCGCAGGACCCTACTACGACGGGTCCAAGGCGCCCGGCGCCGGCATGTGGACTCCCACCGGTGCCGAGCTGCACCAGAGCCAGACCTACTACGACGGGCTGGGCCGGACCACTGATGTGCTGACCCTGTCCAACTCCACTGAGCTGTGGCGCACCCACACCGCTTACGCGGGCGCGGATCGCACCGACGTCACCCCGCCGGCCGGCGGGGTGCGCACGTCGACCGTGACCGATGCCCGCGGCCTGACCCGGGCCCTCTACACCTACCACTCGACCGATCCCACGGCTGTGCCCTGGGGCAGCACCGATCCCACCAAGGTCGACACCAACAACATCGACGTCACCTCCTACGGCTACGACGCGGCAGGTCACCAGAACCAGGTCACAGACGCCGGCGGCGCCAACTGGCAATCGACGTACGACATGCTGGGCCGCAGGACCGACACCTCCGATCCCGATACCGGCCACAGCCACTTCACCTACGACAACGCCGGCAATGTTCAAACCAGCACCGACTCGCGGGGCATCTCGCTGTACTACAGCCTGGATCTTCGGGGCCGGAAGACGGCCGAATACCAGGGGACGAACACCTCCGGAACCAAGCTGGCCTCCTGGAGCTACGACAGCGTGCCGGCCGTGGCCGCACCGGACTCCGACGGCAAGGGCAACCTGGGCCTGGCGGCATCCTCCAGCCGATACACCACCGGCGCCACAGGCCCGTACACCAACGCGGTCACCGGCTACGACGCCGGCGGCCGACCGCTGGGCACCACTATCACTATCCCCGGCGGGGACAACAACGGGGCACTCGCCGGCAGCTATACGACTGTCAACCACTACACGGACATGACCGGTCTGCTGCACAGCAGCGACCTGCCGACCGCGGGAAACCCGGCCACCGGCGGCCTGGCGGCGAACACCATCACCTACGGCTACAACTACAACGGTCTGCTCATCTCCAACGGCGACAACTACGCCGACCTGCTCACCGACTCGGCATACTCCCCATACGGGCTCATCCAGCGCCGGGTACTCGGCGACTACCCCAGCCAGGTGGTGGCGGACACCTCTTATGAGGCTGCGACACAGCGGGTAGCGAACACCACTGTCTCGCAGCTGGCGTGGAACGCCCCGGTCGACACCACCGCCTACACCTACAACCCGGCCGGACAGATCACCGCCGAGGTCGACGTCCAAGGCACCGCCCAATCCATCTCCAACGGATCGGTCACGGCGACCCCAGCCACCGACGCGCAGTGCTTCACCTACAACTACGCCGGAGCCCTGCGGACCGCGTGGACTGACACAGGCACAGTCACCGGGACCGTCTTCGGAAAGGTGAGCGGCGGCTCCGCCGTGCCCGCCGACCCCACCAGCCTCATCCCCGGGGCGCTGGGCGGCTGCGCCAACACCGCGCCCGCGGCGGGCAACATCGGCGGACCGGCACCCTACTGGGAGCAGTACACGGTCAACTCGGTCGGCAACCGCACCGCCATGACCGCCTACAACAACGCCGGCACAGTCGTGACCAGCCACACCTACGGCTACGGCGTCACCGTCAACGGCGTCACCACCCAACCCCACACCCTGACCAGCACCACCACCCCCGGAACCACCGGCGACCAGTACACCTACGACAGCACCGGCAACACCACCATCCGCGCCGTCAACGGCAAACCCACACAGAACCTGAAATGGGACGCCGAAGGCCGCCTGGCCTCCGACACCGACGGCTCCGGCGCCAACGCCTCCTACACCTACGACGCCGACGGCAACCAGCTCATCCGTCGCGACGCCACCACCACCACGCTGTACCTGGGCAGCAGCGAAATCTATCTGAACAACGCCAACCACACGATCACCGGCAACCGCTACTTCACCGACCCCGGCGGCCCCACCATCGTCGAATCCGGCGGCACCAACCCGACCGTCTCCTACGAGGCTGGCAACACCCAGGGCACCGCCAGCACCACCATCATGGCCAGCCCGCCCACCGACAACACCGGACAGGTCCGAGCCGACCAAGCCGTCACCGCACGCCGCGACTACACACCCTTCAACACCCCCCGCGGCACCGGCAACACCACCGGGCAATGGAACCAGCCCTTCCCGGACGACCACACCTTCCTCGGCAAAACCACCGACACCTCCACAGGGCTCGTCGACATCGGGGCACGCAAATACGACCCGACCACCGGGCGATTCATCTCCATCGACCCCGTGCTCCAGGTCGGCAAACCACAGGCGATGGGCGGCTACGCCTATGCCGGCAACGACCCCGTCAACGCCAGCGACGCCACCGGACTCGACCCCGGCGGCCAGGACTGCGTCACCCTTTCCGGCCAACCCACCACTTGCAGCGCCAGCGGCGCCCCCAACACCTCCAACAGCACCTGCTATCCCACGCTGCCGGGATGCCCGGGGTACGTAGCACCCGCGTCGAACAACGGTGGCGGCCAGCAGCCCGCGGTGCCCACTGCAACCTCGACCAGCAACCTCTCCACCGCGCCTGCTCCCGCCATCCTCACGCCGCCGCCTGTCATTCCCGGCGACGATCCGAACGCACAACGGTCTGGGGGCGACCCGTACTGGGACCTGGCGCCTCTCGCCGCAGGACTGGGAATTGTCACGTGCGCTGCGCTCTGTGAGGAAGCGCTGGTCGCCGCACTGGCCAACCCTGCTGGCGCGGGGACTCTGCTCGCCGTCGCAGCCTGTACCGCCGTCGGCGCCCCGTGTCCTGAGGTGGGCGGAACTGACGATGGCGGCGGCTCCCCTGCGGCGGGGGCATGTGGCCACTCATTTGCACACGACACCCAAGTGCTCATGGCCGACGGTACCGACGAGCCGATCCAGGACGTCAAAGTCGGCGACGAGGTGAAGAACGCGAAGCCTGGTGGCGGTGAAGAGACGCACCGCGTCGACCAGACTCATGTGACGTACACGGACAAGGACTTCACCGATCTCACCGTTGCGACACCGGCTGGCCCGAAGACCATCACGGGAACGCAGAATCACCCCTATTACGACCTCACCACCGGGCAGTTCACGGACGCTGGTCAGCTGAAGCCCGGTGATCGGCTGCAGACAACGGGTAGCAGCTACGCGGTTACCGTGCTTAGCGTCCGCAACTATTTCTCGTCGATGGTCACGTATGACCTGACGATCGACGGCGTCCACACGTACTACATAGTCGCGGGTGAGACGCCAGTACTCGTGCACAACGATGACGAGTCTTGCCCGTGGGTAGCTGCCGCCCGTGCAGCACTTGGGGATCGAGTCGACGGTGGATCGACAACCGGTGCATTGTATAATCAGTCGGGCAATCTTCTTCATGGGGCGATAGAAAGCGGAGGAAGCAGCGATCTCATCGATGAATCTAACGCATTGCTGAAAGACCCGCGGTCTGGCATGCCGTACTTGAACCCCTTGGCGAAGGCGGGATATCCGTCGGCTCAACATCCTGAAACACAGTTCGCGACGTGGATGCGCAACAACCGCGTCAAGGATGCGGTGGCGGTCATCAATAATGACTACGTCTGTCCTCGGGGATCGGGGACAATGGGTTGCCAGCAGGCGGTTGCAGCCATCCTACCGCCTGGCTATACATTGACAATCCAGTTCGATGGCGGCAGTCTGTCGATTCCAGGAAGTTCGCAAATTCCACTTTCACCCTGAGTTGAACTTTCTTCGGCGCTTCGGGGCGGCACGGCCGTGCCGCCCCGAAGCGCCGAAACTTAGAGTAGTAAGCTAGCTTCTGTGCGCTCGCGATCGCACAGAAGCTGGATCTTTTTTGATGGCTGTTAGGGAGTTCAAGTGACTCGAGTGTGGGCGACTAAAACCGATGCAGAGCGTATTCGCTGGGTGTTTGATCCGTGTGTCGGCGTTGGCCCGCTTGTATTCGGAATGAATCCGGGAGAAATTTCAAGTAAGCTGGATGGATTTCCGGGTTCTTTTTTGCGTCGCGACGGAGTGATCCACTACGGGTATTTTCACAGTCTTGGTGTGACGGTATACTTTAAATCTGAGAGACTGTTTTGTGTCGCAATTGATGCGCGAACTGGCCCTCAAGTGCTCTATGGTCAGGTTGCGTTGGTAGGCCGGGTGCCCTCCGAACTCGAGGGCGAATTTATTGCGCAAGCGTCATCGGATGGAATTGATGACTTTTGTGCTACGGGTATGAGTGATATTGGATCGGATGAACTCGGCGTCCTCTTGGGAGTTCAGCGGTCCGGGGACATCCTTCTCTCTAGGCCAATATTTTTGTCTCGCGAATACTCCAAATCAATCTGCGATGAGCAGGTCAGTAGTATCCCCGCTGAGGAGTGGTAGGAAATTATAAGTGTTTGAATTAGATCCAGTTTTGGTCAGTTTAGCTTAGTGGCTGCTGCTGAACCGCGCCTGGGTTTAGATCGCGGCAATAGCTTTGACAGCCAGGTCAGGGCTGTCCTCTGACCTGGTTGTCAAACGGATGGGCATGGCACCATCCCGGTGCGGTTCATCCCGCCCATTCGCGCCCCAGGCCGACGGCCAGTGGATTGTCTTTGATGGCAGGTCTTGCCACACCTAGAGCATGAGGCATCCCGAAAGCAGAAAGCCACGCAGATTCGCGTCCCATATCCTCCGGTTGCGGGGAAGGGTTCGCGCGCGAATTCTCAGTCCGTAGACGGGGCTGAACCGGGAGCCGGGTCCTGACCCGCGTCAGCGAGAGTCCAGCCCTTAGGCAGCTTGGCCAGACTGATCAGCACATCCATCCCGAGATGCTCCTTGAGCAGCGCTAGGAGCTGCCTTCCCTCGATGAGGGTGATGCGTCCGACCTCCTTGGCGAAGTCGTAGCTTGCTGGGCCGAAAGACGACGTGGTGATGACCAAGCCGGTGTACGCCTTCTTCTCCTGCATGGTGCCGAAGAGCGCGCGTACTGCTTCGATGGGGACGGTTTTGGTGTAGCGCTTAGCCTGGATGACCGCCACGCCGCCGATGGCGATGTCGTCGCGCACGGCGACCGCGTCCACGCCGTCGTCGCGGCTGTTCTGCGTCTTGTAGGAGCGGTATCCCATCGCGAGGAACAGGTTCTGGATCAGCTGCTCGAACTCGTAGGGGCTCATCGTGAGCAGGTCGACGCGGGAGTCCAGGCCAGCCAGCGCACTGGCTTCCTCGACGAGCTTGTAGCGTTCGAGGTCGAAGTTCACGATTGGCGTGACGGGTTCGAGGTCGAACGGGTTTGGCGACACCAAGGCTTTGAGGTGATGCAGGCAGCGCACCGGATCCAACCGCGGCTCGTCGAGCTCCACCTGATCGAAGTCTTCCCGCGACGCCAGAAAGGTCACCAGGCACGGGTTCACCGGCTTGCCAGTGGCTGGGTCGGTCGTACGGACATGACCGTTGACGGCGATGGTTTCGACCAACTCGGGTGAAGTGACCGCGGCGGCGTAGTCGGCGACACACAGGGTCATCCGGGCAATGGCGTCCTGGTAGATCTGTTGGACCTCAATAGCCTTGCGCGGCTCGGCCACGATTTCGCCACGTGCCGCGACGTACCGGAAGGATTTTTCGGTGGGGACGCGCTCTTTGCGTGGCAGGTCCACTGCCAGGGTCAGTCGGCGCGTGTCGGGCGCGTACACGACCTGAACAGGCCGGCCACGGCTCAGGAACGTCCGCTCCGCCAAAAGGTCTGCGACACGCGCGGCGTACGCTTCGGCGCCGTCCTCGTCGAATGCCGCGTCGGTGTCCGCCCGCAGATGTTCCAGATCCCGGTCGCGGCCCGACAGGATGCTGGCGATCGCTTCGATGGTGGCGCCGACCCGGCGAGTCCGCTCAGCGGCCTCGTCCTTGAGCCCCTGGACAACCTGCGCCTTTGCTGCACGATTTACCTCGCCGGCCGCCCTTTCCTCGGCACGCTTCTTGTCCCGGGCGTCCTGGGCCTCCTGCTTCTGGCGCAGCGTCTCCCGCTTCTCCATCTCACGGAGCACCTGCTCGACCTGACGAGCGTCGGCAGCTTTCTGTTGCTTCTCCAGCGCCTCTGCTGCCCGCTGAGCCTGCCGGGCCGCCAGTGTCTGTTCGCGGAGCGCGGTCTTCTTCGCTTTCTCCTCAGCGTCGCGCTCTGCCTTTTCCTGCGCCGCTTTCTGTTTGGCCCTGCGCTCCTGCGCCTCGAAGATCTGCTGAGCCAGACCCTTACGCTTCGGACCCGCCACCGGTACCGCCCTCCCGCTCCCCACGAGATACTGCTATATACGAACAATGGCTTGCCCGAGTCCTCGGCGGCTCAACCGAGGATTCATGGACAAGGTGCGCGTCTGGCAAGACACCTGGAGGCCAGCGTCCTGTTACGTCGTACTCGTTCACAACCCGTGATGTGCATTCTTCCTGCTGGTGACCGGGATGCGGGTCGTGGTGGCGCGGCCGGTTCGGATAGGGCACTGCCATCTTGGCGAGGACTCAATTTCCCATCGCACGAAACACGTGGTCAGCTGCAGCCGAACGACGGCTGCGGTGTCGGGCGTGTATTGGACCTACCTGGGCCATGCTGAACGTGGCCAGCGTAGCGCTATCCTGCACAGCATCCTGCTCGCGGAGATGCTCGAAGTCGATCCGGTGGATGTCGCGTGCGCGCTCCAGGCTCCGCATTAAGCAGGCGCTCCATGGCCGTGAGCGGTGCAGGGCTCTATCACTCTTCGGCACCGAGGCCGAGCAACCGGGCGAGGTCGTCGGCGGTGAGTCGCTGGTACGGGTCCGCCTTCTTGGTCTTTTCGTCGATCCGGACACCTTCAGCACGCAGGATGTCCAGGACATCGCCGCGATCTTCGCCGTTCCAGCGGAAGTTCTCCGCCACTTTGCCCGAGGAGTTCAGCACTCGCCATGCGTTGGTGACCCCTACGCCCTGGGCTAGGTGGGCTCCCACGGGTTGGGCGGCGGATCCGATCAGAGCTGCGAGCTCGCCGTAGGTTGTCCACGAACCAGGCGGCAATGCGGCAAGGGCCTGGTGCAGCAGTGACCAATCCTTGCCCCTCTCAGGCCTGCCGGACCTGGGCAGCGGCGCTGGCCACAGAGCTATCGCAGCGGCGGCAAGCTCGCGGCCGCGTTGGTCGATCTCCGTTGCACCCCATCGCTCGGTCGCAGCGATCCGCTTGTTTAGTTCCAGATTGCTGTTCGAGAGCAGGTCCTGCTTGCGCTGGAACGGTTGGTTCGACAGCTTGCTGTTCTGGGCGGTCAGAGTGAGGTTCCCCAGTGTGTGCTGGATCCTGGCATGTAGGTCGTAAACATCCTCTTCGCCTTGGGCGTCTTCGGCGAGGACCTCGAGCCATTCCTTCCCGGGAGTCTGCGGCAGGACGTGCTCGATCGTCAGCTTCGCAGCCGCGAAGTCCACCGGCTCAGGGTGTTCGTAAGACTCCTCGATGCGGCGCAAAACAAACGTTCGCTGGTTGGCCCGGCCATAGTGGTAGAACGGCTTGGTCAAGATCGCGTCGAGGAGTTCGACATCGGTGGGCCAGGCCCGGCGCTCGGTGGACAACAGCCGGTGGATGTCCTCGTCGACCGCGATGTCTGCGCTCATCTGCCCCGGGAGATCGGTGAAGATGCGGTTGAGGCCGGCCGAGGGGATCCGGCAGATCGTCCGCCGTACCAGATAGCTTTCGACATAACCCAAAGCGCGGGCGACCTGCTCGTCGTCAGCAAGCCCCTGTTCGCGGCGGTCCAGGAGCATCATGATGATTGGTGCCGTAACCTCGGCGTCCCAGCGGCGCAAAGTGGCCAGTGCGTCGCGGACCGCAGGGTTTTTCTCCGCCGCCGGGTTTGCCATCGTCTGATAGTGCGCGGAACGCCTGACCAGTTCGTGGACGTAGGCCTCGTACATGGCCTCGCCACCGGTGTCCGTTTCTTTGCGGGCCTCAAAGCGATCCTGTTCGGCCCGGTACACGTCCTGCCTCCGCGTGCGGTTCTCGCCTGTCAGGACGAGATGGAGCCAAATCAGGTGTTCGATCTGCGCGGGGTTGAGCCGCTTCTGTAACGGGGTCCACAGGTTCTCGTAGACAGCCTCGCCCCGGGTCGGCAGGTGCATGAAGATGTAGTTGCGCAGCAGGTCGGCCTGGGTCAGGTCCAGTCCTGTGTTGTTGAGCGACTGGAAGATCCGGTAGACGTTGTCGCGCGCGTCCGCGGTCACTTCTACGAGGGTGAGCCGGGAGGTGATCGCCTCTTCGATCTTGTCGATGGGAGGAAGGTCGGGGTCCCCGGCGACTGCGGCGAGCTTGGCACGGAAGAAGCGGTAGGCCACACCGACCGTCGATTCGTCGTCCGCGGTAGGCGGCGTCTCGGTGATGTAAGCCTTGTAGGTTGCGCGGTCGGCTTGGGTCGGCACCACCTTGACCTCGTCGTCACCGTGCATGCGGCTGTTGACCAGAAAGCGGCGTGAGATGTCCCTGGACCATTCCTGATCATCGGCCGCGACGTGGTCGCGAAGGGCGGCCAGGGCGAGTGACAAGGTTGTCAGCCGCTGCTGGCCGTCGACGATCAACGCGCGCGGGAAAGCCATGGTGTTCTGGGGCGACGGGGCATGGACGACAGAACCGATGAAATGCGTCGGGCCGTCGGTGCCCTCAACTATCAGCTCAGCCTGTTCAAGGATGTCCGACCACAACTGCTTGAGCTGTGTCTCCTGCCAAGAATAGGGCCTCTGGAACAGCGGAACCTGGAGTTGCTTCTTGCCGTCCAGCAGCCCCGCCAGCGTCGTCTCGACCGCGCGCATATTTCGAACCACCCCTGCCGCCACGATAACTCTGTTACGAAGTGCGACTGTAGCGGTCTCCGCAACGGGTGTGTCGACCCTCGGTGACGATGCCGCGCCATCTAGCTAAGCGGCCGTAGGTTCGAATAGGGCTGTTGGCAATACGCGAACGAGGCTGTCTGGCGGAAGCGAGTCGTGTGATGGCCGGCAGGTCCCGGTCCGTCTCTGTTCGAAGACTGTGATAGACGACGCGGCGCGGCCCGGCAGTGAGCGTGCCGAGAAGTTCGTCCGTGCAGGTCAGGCGATCAGGTGGTATTCGTGGAGAACGCCTCCGACACGGCTGCGCCGGGCGACGCGAAATTGGTCGAGGTCGATGACGTTGTCGGGAAGTGGTCGTAGTGGCGCGGCCTGGCCGAGGGCTCGGTGAGGGCGATGCTCGTTGTAGAAACTCTCGTGCTCGGCCAGGACGGTCCGTAGATGTGCCAGGTTCCAGACGAGTGTGCGGTCCAGGAGCTCGGTGCGTACCGACCGGTGCCAGCGTTCCTGGATTGCGTTCATGACGGGGGTACGGACCGCGGTGGTCACGATATCGATGTCCGCGGCCTTGAACACCACGTCGAACGCGGTGGTGAACTGCGGGCCGTGATCGCGGATGAGGTACTTGAACCGGCTGGCGTGCTCTTCGAGGTCCATCAGGGCGTTGCGGGCCGTCTGCACGGTGCACGCGGCGGTCGGATGCGCGGTGGCGCCGAGGATCTGTATCCGGCGGGTGGCATGCTCCATCATCGTCAGGACGTACGCGGTCGTGCCGTCGAGCAGTTCGACGGTGAAGAAGTCGGTGGCCAAGAGGGCCTCGGCCTTGGACCGCAGGAACTGCGCCCACGTGGGACTGTTGCGACGAGGCGCCGGGTCGATACCGGCTTTCTTCAGAATGATCCATACGGTGGACGGCGCGACCTTGATTCCGAGGCCGGCCAGCTCACCGGCGATGCGCCGGTAGCCCCAGTGCTCGCTATCCTTGGCCATCCGCAACACCAGTGCTTTGATGTTCCGGCGCGTCGGCGGACGGCCCTTCGGGAGGGACTTCGCGGCCCAGCGGCGGCGCAGGATGTCGCGACGCCACCGCAGAATCGTCCCGGGCGTGACCAGCAGCTTCAACCTGGGATGCCGAACCTTCGGGATCAGGCCGAGCAGCAGGGCGATCAGTGCCCGATCGGCCCACGACATCGTCGGCCGGGACTGCCCGAGCTGACGGTGCGCGATGGTGAGCTGGTGCCGCAACAGCAGGATCTCGAGGCTCTTGGAGGTTTCATCGCGACGAGCAAGCGGTAAAGCAGCGAGCGTACGGGAGACGATCAGGAACAGAAGACGTAGACACACAAGTCTCGATCATCGCCGGATGGCAAGTGCTGCCGCAAGACCGCGACCTGCATGGATGGACTTCTCGGCGCCCTCAGGCGACGGTGGGGATCCCCAGCGCCCGCCTTCGGGAACAGCGCCTCGTGGCGCACAACCCGACGTGCCACCGGTCCGCGGTGACCTCCCAGACGTCGCCTCCGTCCGTGGCGGTGGCCAGCCGGAACTTCGCCTTCCCTCGCCCGGTCTCGTCGATCCCGAGCCGCTCGACCGGCGGCGTGACCGCTGGCAGCGCCGTCTTCGCGTGGGCGAGGAACGCGGCGTGTGCTATCGGCCAGGAGATCTCGTGGTCCCCGGCGGACTGGATGACGGTCCGTCCCCGGTCGGCGATCGCGGCCCCGGCCGATTCCCGCAGCCGACAGGTCAACCGGGCCCGGCTCGGGATGGCCGGCAGCGCCTCAGTGAAGATTCACCATCCTGAAGTGGCTGTTCAGAGTGCTGGCATGGCGTGGTTTGTGGGTGCTCGTGCTGGTCGTGGGCGGCTGTCTGTGGTCTCGATCGTTTGACGTTCCGCCGTTTCGGGGTCGCGGGGCGTGGTGCTGTTCCTACGCTCGGTCGTTATGACGGATTCTGTGGTGCTGGGCCGGATCGCCGCTCGGCGTGCCGAACTGGATCTCCTGGAAGAGGAGCTGGTCAAGCGGCTGGCCGATGTGCGCGTCGAGCGTGACGAACTCGTGGTGGCTGAGCGCGTCGTGCAGCGGATCAGCGAGCAGGGTTTCGGTGAGTACTTGTCGCTGGCGCCCCCGCCGCCGGAAGCGCAGGTGGGCGGGCGGTCGGTGCTTCTGATCCCGGCCCGTGTCGGCGGCCTCGATGCCGAGGCGCTGCCGCCGGACTACCAGCGGATCTTGGCTATCGTGCGCGATGCGGCCGGGCCGGTGAAGGTCAAGGAGGTCGGCGCCAAGCTCGGTCTGCCGGTTCAGGTGCGCGGCAAGTTGGAGCCGCTGCGCGGGAAGATGACCAAGCTCGCCGATCGCGGCTGGCTGCGCAAACTCGCCGACGGCCGGTTCACGTCCGCCTTCTGAGCATCCCTTACCGTCATCGGGTCGGCCGTGGACAGCGAAACACACACTGACCTGGATAGAAGACGTGGATACGGCCCGCCAGACATTCATGCCCCGGGCGTCGGAGCGTGCTCAGGCCTGCGGGATGACGTCCCGCATAGCAGTGATTATGCGGCCTCTGATTTCACCCCAAAGTGGCGCGGCGACCGGAGCCGTGGGTAAGGGGCGTCCCCGGTGCTCATCGAGTTGGTGTGAAGAACAAGAATCAGCAGGCCGGGGACGCCGTACTGGTCTACCAGTGCCGCCTGCCGCTGTCCACGACCACCGTCACCTACATCGCCGACCTGCTGCGCAGACACCTGAAAGCGATCGGATCCAGGTGGCGGTCCCTACCAGCGGGACGGATCGCGGTCCTGGTGCTCGCGGTGCTGCGCCACGACCAACGCGCCGCCGACCTGGCCGGCGGCAACGACATCTCGGCCACCACCATCCGCCGCTGGACTCGTGAGGTGATCGACCTGCTCGCGACCAAGGCCCCGCGCCTGGACCGGGCCCTGGCCAAGATCGCCCGACGCGGCGGCGAGGTCGTCCTGATCGACGGCACCCTCATCCCCACCTAGCGCCGCACCGGCACAGCGAACCGGCCCAACTATTCTGGCAAGCACAAACGACACGGCCTGCACTTCCTTGCCCTCACCGACGAAAACGGACGGCTGATCTGGATCTCCGCCGCCCGACCTGGCCGAACGCACGACATCACCGCCGCCCGTCACGACCACATCGTCGACCGTCTCAAAGCCGCCGGCCTCGGCGCCCTGGCCGACCTCGGGTTCCTCGGCCTCGGTGAAACCGGCGAGGACCCCGTGGTTATCACCGGCTACAGGGCTACTAAGAAACGCAAGCTCACGACCGGCCAGAAGGCCGCCAACAAGGTGATCTCCGCAGCCCGCGCCCTCGTCGAGCACGGCTTCGCGCATTTGAAGAACTGGCGGATCCTCACCAAGCTCCGCACCGATCCCGCCCGCGCCACGAATCTGCTGCGAGCCCTGCTCGTACTGACGAACCTCGAACTCGACCGGTGACAGACGATCAAGACCGCAGACAGCCGCCCACCACCAGCACGAGCACCCACAAACCCAGCCACACCACGATACTGAGCAGCAGATTCAGCATGGTGGATCTTCAATGCCTCGGCCGCAAGCCGCACATTCTCTGAAGCGGCGGCCAGGCCCGTCTCCGTGGTCCACCCCATTTCAACGTCGCTACAACCCGCCAGCCGTACGGCCGCCTGTACGAACTGGGGCGGGATAGGGGACTCCACCCGCCCGTGGCTAGCAGGGTGGTGCTACCGCTCCGGCCAAGAACCCGTCGAGCGGCAACCCTGTACAGAAGGAGACCACCCGTGCGCACGCTCCGCAGTACCCGCCGCAGGATCGCCACGGCCGCGGCCGTCATCGCCGTCGGCGGTGTCGCCACCATCGGCACCGCGTCGTCCGCGTCCGCCGACGTGATCAAGGGGACCTGCCAGCCCAACAACAGCCAGATCCGGATCTGGCTCGGCTCGGCATACCAGTGCTTCTCCTGGAACTACGCCCCGCCCAGCGTCCTGAACGTCAACGACTGGTACGACGGTGTGGAGTCCGGCAAGTACACCATCAAGGTGGTCTGGCGCGACCTGTCGACCGGGCGTGACCTGCCCGGCATCCTCAACCCCGGCCAGACCTCCGACCAGCCCACCACCAACAGCGTGTTGTGGAACATCACCTTCGAGTCCTGACCCGGCCGGCGGAGCGGCCCGGCCGTCCGGTCTCCGAGGACGCCTGGATCCCGCCGCCCTCGGCCTCGGCCAGCCGGGCCTGAGCACGTTCAGCGTCCTTACGCATCCCCAGACGCCGGTAGATGTCCAGTGCCGCCGCCAGGTTCTCAATACCCTGTGTCGGATCGCCGACGGCGAGGTGGTGTTCACCGATGCCCTCCAGCGAGATCGCCTCGTCGTCGGCCATCTTCCGCTCCCGGTTGATGACCAGCGCCTGCTCATAGAGCGACAGGGCACGGTCGCGGTCGCCGAGTGCGGCGACGGTGGCCGCGTAGAAGTTCAGCGCCCAGCCCTCATTGCTGCGGCTGCCGAGCTCCCGGTAGATCTCCAGTGCCCGTTCCTGGACGGCCGCTGCCTCGGGATAGTCGCCGGTCAGATACCGCACCCGCCCCAGGTTGTTCAGGGCCGCGGCCTGGCCGAGGCGGCTGCCGACCTTCCGGAAGATCTCCAGCGCCCGCTCCAGGGCCGCCGCCGCCTTCGGATAGTCCCCGAGCCGCGCCCGCACCTCCCCCAGTTCGGTCAGATTGATGGCCTCGCCGTGCAGGTTGTCGATCTGCCGGAAGATCTCCAGGGCCCGCTCCAAGGCCAGCGCCGCCTCCGCGTCGTCCCCGATCCGGCCTCGCACCTCCCCGAGATTGGTCTGGGCGGCGGCCTCCCCGAACCGGTTGCCGGCCTGCCGGTAGATCCGCAGAGCCCGTTCCTGGGCATCCGCCGCCCCCGGGAAGTCCCCGGTCATGTACCGGCCCCGCCCCAGGCCGTTCAAAGCAGCGGCTTCGCCCAGACGGCTGCCGAGCGCCTGGAAGATCTCCAACGCCGGTTCCTGAAGCTCCGCAGCCCCCGGATAGTCCCCGGTCAGATAGCGCACCTCGCCCAGCTCGACCAGCATGACGGCCTCGCCGAAACGGTCGCCGAGCTGCCGGTAGATCCGCAGCGCCGGCTCCAGCGCCTCGGCAGCCTGCGCATAGCCACCCGTGATCCGCCGCACACGCCCCAAGTCGCCCAGGGCTCCGGCATGGACGCCGGGCGGGCCGGAGCGGGCGACGGTCTCGGCGGCCTCGTGGACCTCGAGCGCGCGGGGCCAGGGGCCTTCGGTACGCAAGGTCTCGGCCAGACCGGTGGCCAGGGCGATGGCGTGGTGGTCGAGGCGGCCCGTGTGGGCGTGGTTCCAGGCGGCTTCAAGGTTGGGGAGTTCACCACGCAGCCAGGCCCGTGCGGCGTCGGGATCGCTGAGCGCAGGGGCGTGGGCGGGTGCCGGGCCGTCAGGCCCGGGGCGCGGCACCCGGGCGATCGTCTCGGAGGCGGTCTGCGCGCAGTGGGAGTAGTAGCTCAGAAGCCGGTCCATGGCCGACTCGCGCTCACCGGCCGGATCGACAGAGCGGGCAAGGGTGCCGGCGTGCAACCGCAACAGATCTTGGAGACGGTAGCGACCTGGCGCAACCTCCGCCAGAAGGTTGTGATCGACGAGGTCTTGCAGCAGGTCGTCGGCCGTGTCCGGATCGGTGTCCAGCAGCGCGGCGACGGCGAGGGCGTCGGCATCGGGGCCGGGCACCAGGCTCAGGGACCGGAAGGTCCTGCGGCCGGCAGCGTCGAGCGACTCATAGGAGAGGTCGAACACCGACGCCAGGTCCCGATCGCCATCGAAGAACGCCGTCAGATCGGCGCGGCCGGCACGCAACCGGGTCACCAGGTGTCGCAGAGTCCAGCTACGCCGGTTCCGCAGGAGCGCGGCAACGATCCGCAGAGCCAGCGGCAACTGTCCGCACAGCGCCACGACCTCCTCCAGCAGGGGATCGTCCGCGGGCACCCGGCCAGGAGTGGCGATACTACGGAACAGCGCGATCGCGTCAGCAATGGGCAGGACGTCCAGGTTCAGGGGATAGGCGTCGTCCAAGCCCTTGAGCCGCACGCGGCTGGTGATCAGAACCAGGCATCCACCAGTACCCGGCAGCAGCGACCGAATCTGCTCCTCGCTACCGGCGTTGTCCAACACCAGCAAGGTGCGCGTACCGGCCAGCCGGTCCCGGAAGGCGGCGGCACGGGCCCCGGTCTCGGCGGGGATCCCGCCCGGCGGCACACCGAACGCCTGGAGGAACTCGGCCAAGACGTCACCGGGATCGCGCGGTGTCTGTTCGTGAACGCCTCGCAGGTCGACGAACAGCTGCCCGTCGGGGAAACGTTCCGTCAGTGCGTGCGCGGCACGCAGAGCCAAAGCGGTCTTGCCGACGCCGCCCATACCGTCGATGGCTGAGATCACCACGGTGCCCGCCGCGCCGTCCGGCTCGGAAAGCGCCGCCACCTCCAACAGCTCGGCGAGTTCGTGGTCGCGTCCGGTGAACGCCCTGGTGTCCAGGGGAAGCTGGTTGAGCCGGGTAGCGGCGGTCCCACTGCCGACCGAACGCCCTCCCAGGGCATCGCTTTGCGCCCGCTTCAAAGCCGGACCGGGCTCACGGCCTTCGCGACGCGAGGCACGAATCGTGCGCGTCGCCAGATCCGCGGCCCCGGCACTGTCGCCGACCGCGATGAGCGCCTGGATGAGCAGCGTCGCGGACGGCTCGTTCCCCGGCTCCTCGGCGAGCAGCCCGCGCAGCACCTCGACCGCCTGGTCGGCCTGCTGGTTCTCGACGTGGATCCGGGCCAGCAGCATGGCGGCGGACCTGCGGGCGCCTTCCAGCTCCGCACGGCGCTCGTCGAGGTAGGGCGTGTCCAAGCCGCCCAGCGCGGGGCCGTGCCACAGGTCCAGAGCCTGGCGCAGCCGGGTGGCGGCGGCGGCCGGCTCGTTGCCGTCCAGGTCGGCCCGGGCCTGCCGGACCAGATCGGTGAACCGGTGGGCGTCGGCCGACATCGGGTCGAACTCCGCGGTGAAGCCCGACGCCCGGGCGACCAGGCGGATGTCGGACCCGGCCGGGCGCAGGGCCTGGCGCAGCCCTGAGATGTAGTTGGCGATCAGGTTGCCCGAGGAGTCCGGCGGATCAGCGGGCCACGCCCACTGCGCGATCTGCTGCCGGGAGACGGTCCGGCCGGCGTTGAGCAGGAGTACCGCTAACACCGCTTGCCGACGCGGTCCGCCGAGGTCCAACTCGGCGCCGTCGTGGAGCACTTGGAACTCGCCGAGCAGTTGGACGTCCACCCGCCGAATTCTGCCACGGGAGGGACATCGGAGCTCGGGTACCAGATCTCGGCCACCAGAGCTGGAGGCTGCCTGGAGCCGTTCTGTGAAGTCCTGACGAGACGGTTCGGCCATCAAGACCTGCGGGCGGGGGCGATGGCGTGATTGAGGAACACCACGGGACGGTGCCGGATCCGGACCAGGTCCGGGACATGGCCGGACTCATAGAGGCACTGAATCTGCTGCGGGCGGCGTCGGGGAACCCCTCGTTCCGGACGCTGGCCAGGTCGGCGGGCCTGAAGCTGCGGCCGCCGCAGGCGCTGGCCCACACCACGGTCAGAGACCTGTTCCAGGCCCGCCGCCGCCGGTTGGACATCGACCTGCTGATGGCCACGGTCCGGGCCCTGGGCCTGCGGGATCCGGAAGCGGCCCGGTGGCAGCGGGCCTGCGCGCGGGCCCACGTCGAGGCCAGGCTCGGCGGGCCGCCGAGGGTGCTGCGCCAGCTGCCGGCCGCGACGGCTGTCTTCACCGGCCGTGAACGGGATCTCGCGGCCGTCCTGAAGCCGGCCACGGCGGCCGCCGACGGCGACCACGGCGCGAACGGGGCCGTGACCTTGGCCATCGACGGCATGGCCGGGATCGGCAAGACGCAACTGGCGCTGCACGCGGCGCACGAGCTGGTGAACAGCGGCCGGTTCACCGACACCCAGCTGTACGCGGACCTGTGGGGGTTCGACGCCGATCACGCACCGGCCGACCCGGCGGTCGTCCTGGGCACGTTCCTGAGCCAGTTGGGCGTGGCGGCCCAGCGCATCCCCGCGGCGTTGGAAGAGCGGGCAGCGATGTTCCGCGATCAGATGCACGACAGGAAAGCACTCATCCTGCTGGACAACGCCGCGGGCGCGGAGCAGATCCGGGCCCTGATCCCCTCCGCCCCGTCCTGCCTGGTGCTGGTGACCAGCCGCCGCAGCCTCGCCGGGCTGGACACGGCCTTCCTGCACACGCTGGACGTGTTCAGGCCCGTCGAGTCGGTCACCCTGCTGGCACGCATCGCCGGAACCGTGCGGATCACGGCCGAACCGGCGGCCGCCACCGCGATCGTCGAGGCCTGCGGTTCCCTCCCGCTCGCGATCGCCTTGGCCGCTTCCCGGCTGCGCTCCCGGCCGGCGTGGACGCTCGCCGACCTCGCCGACCGGCTGCGAGCTCCGGGGCTCGGCGCTTTCAGCGCGGCAGGCCGAACGCTGTGTCCCGTCTTCGACCTGTCGTACCGCCGGCTTCCGGCCCCGGCCAAGTTCCTGTTCTGCGCACTGGGCCTGCACGCGGACGATGAGTTCAGCGCCGCGGCAGCCCTCGCCGCGGCAGCAGCCGACGGCATCGGAGCCGCTGAGGCCGACGAGATCCTGGAGCGGCTTCAGGACGACCATCTGGTGCGGCGTACGACCGGTGGGCGCTATCGCTTCCACGATCTGATCCGCCGCTACGCCGCCGGGCTCGCCCACACGGAGCTGACTCCGGAACAGCTGCGTGTCCTCGCCCGCCGGTCGGCGGCGCAGGGGGTCACCGAAGGTAGCGGTGCTTGATGCGATCGGGGTCGTAGCCCTCGGCGCGGAGCCGGCGCTTCGCCTCTGAAGCGTCCCGGGTTCGCGCCACGGTCACGGCTTTGACAGCCAGGTCCGGGCGCTCCTCTGACCTGGCTGTCAAACGGAGGGGCATGGCATAGTCCCGGTGCGGTTCACCGTTCTGTGAGAGCGCGGGTCTTACGGTTTCGCGTCTCGCTCAGGCGCATCGTGGTGAAGTACGTCCACGGATCGCGTCGAGGTTGAGCCGTTCACTGACAGGGGCAACAACGCCGTCGCCGCGTGCACGGTCGACAGCTTTCAGGGGCGCTCGCTCGACTCACAAGCCCATCTCGCGTAGGAAAGCTTCGTTGGATGGTTCGCGGTCGAGGAAGTCGTGGACCATCGCCTCTGCGTCGGCAGTTCCGCCGCGCTCCAGGACGGTACGGCGGTAGCGTGCACCGGTCGCCCGGTCGAGCGGGCCGGCTTCTTGGAAGCGGGTGTACATGTCGTCGCCCAATACTTTCGACCAGAGGTAGCTGTAGTACGCGGCGTCGTACCCGAACAGGTGCGTGATGCCGGATTGCAGGTGAGTGCCCTCGACATAGGATTCGCCGTGCTGGGTGTACACCTCTGCGTAGGTCGCGGTGCTGTTGCCGCCGTATTGGGCCGAGTGATAGGCCGCGTCGAGCGTCGCGAGTGCCAGCTGCTGCATGGTCAATACTCCCGATGCGGCGGTCTTCGCGGTCGCCAGTGCGTCCAGCAGGTGCTTCGGTATCGGCTCGCCGGTTCGGTGGTGACGTGCGAACCCGGTGATGACAGCTGGTTCCCAACACCAGTGCTCAAGCATCTGCGAGGTGCCTCCACGAAGTCGATCTCTGTCTCGGCGCCGGAGTACCGCAGGTGCTCGGCGCGGGCGAGTATCTCGTGGAGCACGTGGCCGAACTCGTGGAAGAGCGTGACGAGTTCGGCGTGCCGCAGTAGCGATGGTGCGTCGGCATGCGGGCGGGTGAGGTTGGCCAGCATCACCGCGACAGGCTGCTGCCAGGAGCCGTCCGCGAGTCGCCGTCCTGGTCGCAGGGCGAGGGCCATCGCGTGCTTGTACTTGTCCGGACGGGGGAAGAGGTCGAGGTGAAAGCGCCCGAATGGCGCGCCGCCCGTAGCTTCGCCCACGTCGAAGGTTCGCACGTCTGGGTGCCAGACCGAGGCGTCGGCCACTTCTTCGAACCGGATCCCCAACATGGTGCCGGTTGTCGCGAACAGCCCCTGAAGGCAGGCTTCCAGCGGAAGATACTGCGTGATCTCCATATCGTCGAAGGCATAGCGCGTCTGCTTGAGCCGACTGATCGCGTAGGGCTGGTCCCACTGCGTTATCTCACGCGAACCGCCGGCATCCTCGTTGGCGTCGGCCATCTCAGCCATGTCGGCGGCGGCCTTCGGCGCGATCCGGGAGCGCAGGTCGTCGAGGAACGCTGCGACCGCCTCAGGCGTCTTGGCCATCCGCGTCTCCAGGACGTACGCGGCCCAGCATGAGTAGCCCAGGATTCCGGCGATCTCGCGGCGTACGACGAGGGCGCGTTCAAGCCGGGCGACATTTTCCGCACCGCCCTTGCGTAAGTCCTTCTCCAGCAGCTCCCGCCGCCGCTTGGCCGAGCGGGCGTCACACATGAAGGGCCAGAACTCGGGGTTGTCCAGTTAGACCCGGTAGCAATCGCCGACACGCTCGAGCCCTTCGATGTACGCCTCCGGCAGACCCGCCAGCTCGTCCCGGTCCACGACGATGCCGTCCCGCCAGCCTGCCAGGGTCGCGGTGAACCCGGACCCGAGCTCAACCAGCTCGTCGAAAAGCACCCGCAACCTCTCGCGCTGCGCAGTCGGCAAGCCGATCCCACTGCGCTGGTAGTCACGTTGCAGATCGCCCAGCAGCCGGGCGTCCACCCCGGTCAGCGCCGGGGCCTGCGTGCCGTTCGCGTACTCGCGCACCGCGCGGAACACCTGCTCGTCGAGGCCGATACCGACCGTGCGCTTGTCGAGCCGTTCGGCCCACTCTTGCGCGGCCCCCCGCAGGTCCTTGTCGGGAGAAACCTCCGCGAGCAATCCCCAGGCCGCCCGGGCCTCTGTTACCGCAGCGCGGGCCTCCTCCACAGCTACCACCGTGTTCTCGAACGTGCGCTGCTCAGCCGGGATCGCGATCAGCGCGGCGATACGGGCATCGCAGTCGTCGAGCGCTGCTCGACAGGCCAGGGCCAGCTCGCCGGGCGTGACGTTCGCATAATCAGGATGATGGCGCACCATGCGCGGCACCCTAGCCCCGTGCGCGGCGACGATCACCCGTTTTACCTGCGCTCGCGGCAGATAGATCACTTGGACAGCCAGCTTCGGCGATCGCCTTGCGGTCGACCGCAGGCGTGCGACTGGCGAGCGCTTCACTCGCGTACCAATCCGTGCCAAGAATCCAGGCACACCGGCGCCACCTAGCGTCAAGAATCGTTCACCGTCGCAGGTTACATCGACGTCCAGATGCCACGTATCGAGTCACGTCACAACCGTTCGGCATCGCCACCTGCGGTGGACCAGCTGGAAGACGGCGCGGCTCCCTACCGGACGAGATGCGTGGCCACCTCAA
Source organism: Catenulispora sp. MAP12-49 (assembly GCF_041262705.1). Lineage (NCBI taxonomy): Bacteria > Bacillati > Actinomycetota > Actinomycetes > Catenulisporales > Catenulisporaceae > Catenulispora > Catenulispora sp. MAP12-49. The sequence continues at coordinate 43,184 of NZ_JBGCCP010000047.1, forward strand.
GCCGTACGCGCTTCCGCCGGTGTGCCCTGCTGTGCGTCCTGTGGGTGCCGAATATTTCATCCATGCAGGTCAGGCCGCGTGCTCGTACTCGTGCAGGATGCCGCCGAGTCGGTCGCGTCTTCGCACGTTCAGGTCGACGATGTCGGCGCTGCCAGTGATCGGTTCGGGCACAGGTTGCAATGGGGCGCCCTGTTCCAGCGACCGGTGTGGCCGGTGCAGGTTGTAGTGGGTCTCGAATTCGGTTAGCGCGTGCAGCAGGTGGGCTTGGTTCCAGATCAGCATCCGGTCCGGCTCGCCTCGGATCCTTCGGTGGCCCCATCCAGGATTGTCGCGCGCCAACGTGACGATCAGGTCGCGGATCTCCTCGGACAGCGGCGGCCGACCGGGGGAGCGGGGCTGGGTCCATTTTCGTTTCACCAGGCGCCGGTGCCAGGCCAGCAGCGTAGACGGCGTCACGATCCCCGATGCGCACGCAGCTCACGCGGCAGAAGCCTGGCCAGAGCCGCCAGCACTGCCCGATCGATCCAGGACGGTTTCGGCTTCCCGACCTGACGACGCAGCATCTCCACCTCATGCCGCAGCACGAGTAACTCGGCGTGGTTCACGGCGTCGTTGCCAGCAAGCAGCGCGAGCCAGGCGAAGACCTTGAGGATGAGCTGGTAGATGAGTTTCACGGCCACAGGCATCGAGCCTGCGGGACAGCTCCACCAGTCACACAAACGGGCAGGTCAATAGCCAGGCATCCGTTCTGGCACGGTACACGGCTACTTCGCCGGGGCCACGGTCGGGAAGATCACCGAGGCCCGGGCGATGGTGTGGCTGTCGATCGCGAAGTTGAGCAGGGCGCCGCTGGTAGTCGCGCCGAGTCCGGTGGTGGGCTCGTCGAGGGCGGTGATGGTGATGTAGTAGTCGTGGATGCCGGAGCCGACCGGCGGGGCCGCGCCGATGTAGCGGTCCATGCCGGCGTCGCCTTCGAGCTGGATTGCTCCGGTGGGCAGGGTGGTGGAGTCGAGTGTGCCCGCGTTCTCCGGCAGGCTGGTGGTGGTGGCCGGGATGTTCTCGACGATCCAGTGGAAGAAGCCGGCCTGGGTCGGCGCTTCCGGGTCGTACATCGAGACCACGAAGCTCTTGGTCTGCTTGGGGAAGCCGTGCCAGGACAGCTCCGGCGAGATGTCCTTGCCGCCGGGCACTCCGAAGATGCCCGACCACTGCGGGAGCGGCAGCGGGTGGCCGTTGTGCGCGGTGGTGCTGTATGCCGTGAAGGAGGGCACCTTCGGCAGGAACTCGTACGGGTTCGGCAAGTCGTGGTGGCGGGACGAGCCGCCGTGGGCCCCGGCAGCGACCGACGCGCCGCTCGCGGCGGCGCTGCCGGCGCCGAAGGTGTAGGCGGCGCCCACGCCGAGCCCGAGAGCCACGGCGGCAGCGGTGATCCTCAGTTTACTGATTTTCATTTCGCGCGGTCCTTCCTCACGATCGGATCGGCCGTCGGGCGGCGGCCGCGAGCGTCTTCGGCCTCTGGCTCGGTGCCGTTTGGCGCTTGGAAGGATCGTCTCGGACGCGCTTTCATTTGTCCAAGAACTAGAATCACTGATTTCCATAAACTGAATGCATGGAGCCGTCGGCGGCGCCGCCAACAGTGCCGGTTCGGCTCTACCGTGTCGGCGGACCGAGTCGATCGGTGATGTGGGTCGGGGTGACGAGGGTTTCGACTGAGATCGCGGAGACGAAGGCTGCGGTGATCGGGTCGGGGCGCACTCTGGTGTACACCGACAGGGGCCGCAGAACGGGCGGGTCAGGGCGCAGCAGGGCGCCGTCGAAGTGCCTGGGGACGATGTTTCCGGGCAGCAGGGCGAGGCCGATCCCCGCGCGGGCCAGGCTGAGTGCGGACGCACTCTGCTCGGTGCGCACCGAGAGTTTGGGAGTGAAGCCGGCTTGCCCGCAGGCGGCGTTGAGGATGTCGGACAAGCCGCTGCGTGCGGTGTAGTGCACCCACTCCTGCTGTGCGAGATCGACCATCGGGACTTGTGCACCGTCGGGATAGGGCAGGGCGTCGGGAGCCGCGGCGATGACGAACTCTTCGACGCCGATCGTCCGGCAGGGCCCGTCCCAGTTCGGCGGGGTGGGGCCGACCGCGACGTCGGCGGCTCCGGCCTCCATCGCCGCGATCAGATCGTTGGTGTGGGGAAACTCGACCAGGTGGACTTGGAGTTCGGGGTACTCACGCCGCCAGGTACGCAGCGCCCCGGGCAACACCCCGGTGCTGATTGAGTAGAGGGTCCCCACGTGCAGTTCGCCGGTCTCCACGCCGGATGCCCGGCGGGCAGCGCTGGAGGCACGTTGCGCGTGGGCCAGGCTCGCCCGAGCGTGTGGCAGGGCGGTGCGGCCGGCTGGAGTCAGCCGGACCTGGCGCGGTAGGCGTTCCAGCAGTGGCCCGCCGAGCTCCCGTTCCAGGGCCTGGATCTGGTGGGACAGGCCCGGCTGGCTCATGCCCAGCACTTCCGCGGCGCGGGTGAACGAGCCCTCATCGACGACGGCGATGAAGTACTCCAGTTGGCGCAGGGAAATTGTCATGCAAAAAATCTATCAGTTCGAGAACTTTCATTTGTTGGACATATGGATAGCTGCCGCAGCAGGATGAAGCACAGGGCCCCCTCACCCAGAGCCAACTCCCAACGGCGGTGACCCATGTCTGACCTACGCATACTGTGCCTACACGGCTACCACGGCAGTGGCGCGATCCTGCGCGATCAGATGGCATGGCTGACCGCCGCCCTGCCCACGGACGTCGAATTCGTCTACGTCGACGCACCCTCCCTGGCCACCGGAGACTTCGGCTGGTGGCACGAGGGCTTCGACGGCTGGGAGCGTACCCGCGACTGGGCGATCGAGCTGGTCTGTGCCGGACCCAGGTTCGACGGGGTCTTCGGCTTCAGCCAAGGAGCGGCCCTGGCCGGTCTGCTCACCGCGGTCCAGGAGAGCGGAGGCGCCCCGCCCGAATTCCACTTCCGCTTCGCCATCCTGGTCGGCGGCTTCACCAGCGACCTGCCGAAACATGCCGCACTCTTGCGGCACGAACTCACCACGCCCTCGGCCCACGTCATCGGACGCAGCGACGTGATCGTGCCGCGCAGGGATTCGCTGCGCCTGGCCGACCGGTTCGCCGACCCGCTGGTCGTCGAACACTCCGGTGGCCACATCGTCCCCGGCCACGACGCGGTGGCCGGGCCCATCGCCGCATTCCTCGAGGCTCGCACGGAGACAGAACTCGCCCGGAGGCAGAAGGAGACAGAAGGAGAGAGCCGATGAGTGACCGGGCGAATTCGATGGCTGACACCGGGCCGGCGATGGAATTCGTGCCCACCCCCGTCGGCGCGGCAGGAATCACCTGGTACCCCGCACCCGGCGCGCCGCGCGCTGTGGCCCTGCTCGGCCACGGCACAGCCACCGGAGTGGAGGCAGCAGACCTGCAAGCACTCGCCGCAGCCCTCCCGGCCCGGGGAGTCAGCGTCGCCCTGGTGACCCAGCCGTACCGGATGAACCGCACCCGCGACGGCTCCGACGAGCCCTCGCTCGACACCGCCTGGCGGGCCGTCTGGCCGATCGCCGCCGACCTGGGCGTCCCCGTCATCTCCGGTGGCCGCAGCGCCGGATCCCAAGTGGCCTGCCGCACCGCCGAGCGACTCGGCGCGCACGCCGTACTCGCCCTGGCCTATCCGCTGCTTGGACCCGGCAGCTCCCGAGAACTGCTTGCGACTGGCCGACCCACCCTTGTCCTGCAGGGCACGCGCGACCCCTTCGGCCGCCCCGAGCAGTTCCCGGCCTTGCCGGCCGAGATCGAACTCGTCGAGATCGCCGGCGCGAACCACACCTTCGGCACCCCCAGCGGCACTGCCCACCCGGAGACGATGGCCCTCATCACCGCTACGGCATCTCAGTGGATCGAGCGACAGCTGGCGCGGACCTGAACGGGCCCGCGTCGCCGAACTCGCGGGTCCGCGAGTATTGAGGACTATCGGCCGGCGATCGGCAGCCTGACCGTGAACTTCGCGCCACTGCGGTTCTCATCGCGGGGATGGGTGTCGTCGACGGTGATGGTGCCGCCATGGGCGGTGACGATGTCGCGGGCGATGGAAAGCCCGAGCCCGGTGCCCGCGGTCGCCCCGGACTTGCGGTCTCGTGCCGCCTGCACCCGGACGAAGCGGTCGAAGACCCGTTCCTGGTCGGCTGGGGCGATCCCGGGTCCGTCGTCGGCGACTTCCAGGACCACAGTGTCCGGCTCGGCTTCCGCGACGGTGAGGCGGACCCAGCTGTCGGCGTGGCTGTCGGCGTTGTCGAGCAGGTTGCGGATCAGGCGGGTCAGCTGGTCGGCGTCGCCGAGGACCTTAATGCCGGGCAAGGCGTCGATCTCGACGGGCAGGCGCGCCGGGGCGGCGTCGACCACCGTGCGGGCCAGCCGGCCCAGATCGACCGGTTCGCGGCGGCCGATCAGGGTGTCGTCGTCGGCGCGCGCCAAAACGAGCAGGGCGTCGACCAGGCGTTGGAGTCTGGCGGCCTCGGCGGTGGCGCGGGTCGCGAGCTCCGGCCAGGGGGCTTGGTCGGGGTGGGCGAGGCCGACTTCCAGTGTGGTGCGGATGGCGGTGACGGGGGTGCGCAGCTCGTGGGAGGCGTCGGCGACGAAGCGGCGCTGGCGGGCGGCGGAGTCCTCCAGCCGGCCGAGCATGGTGTTCAGGGTGCGGGCGAGCCGGCCGATCTCGTCGTCGCTGTCCGGTTCGGGGATGCGGCGGTGCAGGCCGCTGCCGGTGATCTCGGCGGCCTCGGCCCGCATGTGCTCGACCGGGCGCAGCGTGCGGCCGATCAGCAGCCAGGAGATGCCGATCGCGCCGAGCAGGACCAGGGGCACGGTGTAGAGGAGGTGTCCTCTGATGTCGCTGGTCAGAATGCTGAGAAGTCGCGTCGGACCGCCGGCGTAGACGACGACCGGCGTCGAGCCGGCCACGTACCGCTGCGCGACCACCTGTTCGTCTCCGTGCCCCACCAGGGTCGGTGAAGGCTTGGGCGAGGTGCTGCCCGCCGTGAGCATGTACATCGCGGGCCGCCCGGCGACGTTCTGGGTGGCGGCCAGGACCCTGCCCGAGGAGTCGACGACCTGCGCCCACATCCCCGGGTCGCCGGGGGCCGGCGGCAGGGGAGTGGGCCAGCGTCCGTCGACGGCCGAGTGCGCCACGGATTCCGCGTAGGTGTTCAGCGTGGTGGTCACGTTGGACCGCACCGAGCTGACGAGCGTGGCGACCAGCACGGCGGTCGCCACGGCCACGGTCACCGTGATGGCCAGCGTGGCCAGCACGGTGAGCCGCAGCCATAGCGAACGGCTACGAGTGGCGCGGATCAATGCGGTACCCCGCTCCCCGGACGGTCTCCACCAGCGCCGCGGTGAACGGAGCGTCGATCTTGCGGCGCAGGTGGTGGATCCGGACCTCGACGACCGCCGGATCGGACTGGGAGTTCTCGTCCCAGCAGTGCTCCAACAACTCGCTCTTGGACACCGCGCGCCCGTCGGCGCGCAGCAGGTACTCCAGCACCGCCAGCTCACCCGGGGTCAGCGCGATCGACTGGCCGGCGCGGCGGACGACGCGGGTCGCCGGGTCCAGGGTCAGGTCGCCCGCGGTGAGCAGGGCGGGCCGCGGCGTGGTGCCGCGGCGTAGCAGGGCACGGATCCGGGCCAGCAAGACCGGGTAGGCGAAAGGTTTGGTGAGGTAGTCGTCGGCTCCCAGGTCGAGGCCCTCAGCCTGGTCGAGGTCGGCGTCCATGGCGGTGAGCATGAGGATGGGCGTCCAGTTGCCGGCCTCGCGCAGGCGCGAGCAGATCTGGTAGCCGTCCAGGCCGGGAAGCATGACATCGAGGACGATCAGGTCGAAGTCGTGTTCCATGGCCTGCCACAGGCCCTCGCCACCGTCGGCGGCGAGGGCCACGGTGTAGCCCTCGGCCCGCAGGCCCCAGGCCAGGGACGCACCGGTGGATTCGTCGTCTTCGATGACGAGGACACGCATGACTCAAGAATGCACGGAGGTTTGAGGGCTCGGCGCGTTGACTGAGCCGAGGTCCGTGTCCTGCTCATCCGGCGCGGGCTTCACACGCAGCACCCGGGCCGCCCACGCGGGCAGGTACCAGTTGGCACGGCCGAACAGCACCACCAGCGCCGGAGTGAGCAGGGTCCGCACCACCACGGCGTCGATCAGGACGCCGGCCGCCATGCCGGTGGCCATCATCTTGATGGTCACGTCCGGCGCCGACGACAGCGACACCAGGGCCAGGAACAGGATGAGCGCGGCACTGGTGACCAGGCGTCCGGTCCTGCTGACGCCCTCGACCACGGCGTCATTCGTGCGCCCGGTGCGGTCATACGCTTCGCGCACGCGGGACAGGATGAACACCTCGTAGTCCATGGAGACGCCGAACAGGAAGGCGAACAGCAACATCGGGACGAAGGGGCTGATCGACCCGGTCGCCGGGATGCCCCACAGACTGTTCGACCCCCAGCCCAGCTGCCAGATCAGCACCAGCACCCCGTAGGCGGCGCCGACAGACAGTACGTTGAGCGCGACGGCCTTGGCCGGCAGCAGCAGCGAGCGCATGCCCCGGGCCAGCATCACGAAGGTCAGCAGCGCGACCACGGCCAGCAGGATCGGGAACCAGCTGGACATGATGTGCGTGACATCTGTCGACTGGACCAGGTCGCCGCCGATCATGGCGTTGTGCGGCACGGCGGCGTGCAGGTCCGAAAGGGCGGATCCGGCGTGCGAGGTGCCGATCTCGGTGACCGGCAGCCCCATGATCACCGAGCTGTCGGCGTGGTGCCAGGCCGGGGTGTCGGCGACCAGGACGCCGTGCATCGATGGCAGCGTACGCAGGGTCGCGGCGGTCGCGGCGGGATCGGTTCCCGCTGGGAGCTCGATCGGGACGGAGGTCAGCACGCCGGTCGGGAAGCCGTCATGCCGCAGTGCGACCAGGCCCTGCTGCGCGGGGCCGTTCGCGGCCAGCGATGTCGAGGCGGGAGAGGCGATGTTGATGGTCAGGCCGAAGCCGCACAGCGTGCCCAGGATCGCCAGGCCGGAAAGGGCCGCGGTCTTCGGATGGGCCACGATCGTCTTCGCAGTGCGCGTCCACATCGCGCCGGCGCCGGTGGTCTTCCGCGGGCGCAGCCGGATCTTGTCCAGTCGCGGTCCGATCGTGGAGAGCAGCAGCGGGATGGTGGTCAGTGCGACAAGGGCGGCGATCGAGGGGATGAAGATCCCGGACAGGCCCACACCCTGGAGGAACGAGACCGGCACGACGATCAGGGCGAACAGCCCGAGGGAGGCGATAAGCGCGCTGAAGGCGACCGAGTGTCCGGCGCGGCGCAGGGATCGCACCACGGCCTCGTGGTTGTCGGCACCCCCCTCGCGTTCCTCACGCCAGCGGTTGACCAGCAGGAGCGAGTAGTCGATCGACAGTCCGAGGCCCAGCAGGGCGACGATGAACTGCACCGAGGGGTTGATGTGGATGCTGGTCACGTACGTCAGGCCGTAGATCGCCAGCTGCATGGTGAGCACGGAGGCGATCGCCGACAGCAGCGGCAGCACTGCCAGCGCCGAGCCGAACACCCAGGCCAGCACGATCAGGGCGAGCCCGACTCCGACCAGCAGTTCGGTCAGGACGCTGGACCCGCCGCTCGTGCCGCCGGCGGACAGTTGTTCGATGCCGGTCTGTTGTACGACGGCACCGGGGACCTCCCCGGTGATCGCGGTGCTCATGTGGTCCATCACCGGTGACGGCACCGCGTTGCCGGAGACCGGCGGGTAGACCATCACCAGGGTCGACGTGTCTCCCGTGCCGACCAGGGTCCGATCGCCGGTGTTGGCGAAGGACAGGTCACGAACGCCCGGGACGGACGAGGCGGCCTTGTCGGCCGCGAGCAGTCCCGCCTTGGCGGCCGGGCTGTCGGCCGTGACGCCGTGCGGCAGGTCGACGACCAGGACGCTGGGGTTGGCGGCGACGCCGCCGTAGTCCTTTTGCAGGGCGACGTTGGCGTGATAGCTGGCCGCGTTGATCGTCGTACCGCTTTGCAGACGGCCGGCGACATTGGGCGCCATCAGCACCCCGACGATGGTGACGGCGACCCAGGCCAGGGTCACCAGCGCGCGGTGACGCAGGATCAGTGTGGCGAAGCGTTGCACGGTGTCCACCTCCAAGAACCGGCCGGTCCGCGGGCACGGGCGGCCAACAGTTCTCGACGCTACGAAGGGGTACCTTTCGATTCGCTTAAGCGCGTGCTTGCTATAGCAAGCCGCCTAGCAGTTCGTCCCTTTCGATTTGCTTAACTCTCTGCCCTGGCCAGAGAGGCAGATGTCCGCCAGGTTTCTTGCTATAGCAAATCTTCTCTGAAAGGAGCTCGTCATGTCCGCACGCCGCTCCCGCTCCGTCGCCACGGTCGCGGTCGCCGCCCTCGCCCTGGGCGCCGGCCTGGCCGGCTGCTCCAAGACCAACAGCGGGTCGTCGTCCACCGGCGGCGCGCCTGCCGCGCCGTCCGGCCCGGTCGCCCCCGCGGCTGTCGCCGAGCTGGTCACCAAGTCGCACAGCGAGTCCGGGCTGAACATCTACGGCAACACGCCCACGGCCGCGATCCAGCCGTTGCTGAATGCCTTCGCCAAGGCCTATCCGTGGATCAAGCCCGCGTACTCGCAGCTGTCGGACAACCAGGTCTACACGAAGTTCCAGTCCGAGCACGCCCAAGGCGCTCGGACCGCGGACCTCCTGATCTCCGACGCGATCCCGCAGGCGCTGCAGGCCGAAGAGAACAGCTTGATCGCGAACGTGACGCCTCAGGGCCTCGCGAACTTCCCGAGCTATATCAACCAAGGCCACGGCGTGTACGTGATGTCGCCGGACCCAGTGCTGACAGCCTGGAACACCAAGCTGCTTTCCGGCTCCGAAGTCCCCACCACCTACGCGCAGCTCGCCGCCGACATCAAGGCCGACCCGGCGAAGTACCCGATGGTCAGCTACTCGCCGGCCAATCCACTCGGCTACAACGCGGTCTACGGCCTCGAACACGTCCTCGGCACCAACGCCGTCAATGGCTACCTCGACGCCTACGGCCCGCACACCAAGAACTTCGACGAGGGCCTGGACGGGCTGACCTACCTGGCCGGCGGCGGCGCCTCGTTCGGATGGCTGGCCAGCGGTTTGGCGCAGTCGGTCGTCCCGCAGTACAAGGGCCTGATCAAGTACGGATACATGACTGACGCGACGCCGCTGACCCCGCGCCTGATCTCCCAGACCGCCGGCGCGGCCTCGTCGGCTTCGGCCCAGCTGTTTCTGGACTTCATCTACAGCGACCCCGGTCAGCAGGTCATGTGCGCGACGGGGATGGAGGCGTCGATGAACAACTTCAAGTCCGCGACCGGATGCACCGCCGACCTCACTGACCTGGCCACGCACGTCAACCCGAGCACCGAGTTCCTCATCCCGGTCACCCAGGACGTCGTCAACCAGCAGAAGGCCATCACCGACCGCTGGACCAAGGCCCTCGGCCACTGAGCGCCATGCACACAGTCACCGTCCCGAACAACCACGACGAACGAGCTGCCAGGCCGATCGCCATCCGCGACCGGCGCCGCCGCCACCTGCCCTCCGCACCAGGGCAGTACCTGGTGTGGGCCGGGGTCGCCGTGCTGACGCTGGCCCCGTTGGTCCCGCTGGTGATCACCGCTTTGCGGTCCAAGCCGTACTACCTGCCCGGCGGCGTGTTCACCACCGATGCCTTCCGGCAGCTTTTCGCGGATCCGGCGTTCCGTGCCGCCGCCGTCAACACCCTGCTGTTCGCGGTAGCGACCACGACGCTCGCGGTGCTGATCGGGGCCGCGTTCGCCGTTCTCATCACCCGCACCGACCTGCCCGGCAAGCGCTGGCTCGGCCCGGCTCTGCCAGCCCCGCTGCTGATCCCGCCGCTGGGCCTCATCGTCGGCTGGGAATCGCTGTACGGGCCGGCCGGCTATGTCACTCAGCTGTGGCACAAGAACCTGCACCTGCCTGTCTGGAACCTCTCGTCGATACCGGGCATGTCAGTGCTTGGAGCCGTCGTCACTCTCCCGATCGCGTACCTCACGTGCAAAGCGGTACTGGAGAGCGCGGATGGGACTTTGGAGGACGCGGTCCGGGCTTCTGGCGGCGGTACTGTGCGCGTCCTGCGCACCGCGATCTTGCCGATCCTGCGCACCGCGCTGCTGGATTCGGGGCTGCTGATCTTCACCTTGTGTCTGGAGGTTCTGGGTATCCCGCTGTTCCTGGGTCGCCCGGCGAACATCAGCTTCATCGCCAGCTACCTCTACGACACGTGGTCCGACAGCACTGTCCCCGATCCGCCGATCGTGTCCGCCGGCGCGATCCTCCTGCTTGTCGTGGCCTCTGTCCTGCTGATCGTTCGCGGCAGACTGCTGCGACACTCGGCCCGCTACACTGCCGGATCTCGCGCCACACCGCCCGCGCGGCCCCTCGCGCTGGGCCGCTGGCGCCGCTCGGCGGCGGTTCTCGTCGCCGGATTCGTCGCCGTCACCTGCGTGATCCCGCTGCTCGGCCTCGGCCTGATGTCCTCGGTCACCTCACTGACGACGCTGGTCGCGCCGTGGCACGAGTGGACCGCGAGCAACTGGGGCCAGACGTGGTCCGACCCCACCTTGCACCGGGCGATCACCGACAGCCTCACCGTCGCAGTGATCGGCAGCATCGGCACCGTGGCGCTGGTCGCGGTCGCCACCGTCATCGCCGGCCATTCGGGATTCCGGCTGCGCCGCACGCTGCCCGCCCTGCTGGTCTATCCCCGGTCCACCCCCGGCATCGTGTTCGGAGTCGGGTTCTTCTGGCTGTTCCTGATCGTGGATTGGCCCGGCGCCATGCTGCGCAACAGCCTGTGGGGCGAACTGCTGGCGCTGAGCGTACGCAACATGACCCTGTCGTACGTCATCATCGCCCCGGCGCTGGCCCGGATCGCCCCGGAGCTGGCCAAGGCCGCGGCGACGTCCGGTGCGGGCTGGTGGACCACCACCCGGCGTGTCACCCTGCCGCTGTTGCGTCCGGCGATCCTCAGCGCAGTGGTGCTGGTGTTCGTGACACTGGTCAGTGACTACGACCCGGTGGTGTTCCTGGCCAAGCCCGGCACTGAACTGCTCGGCACCACCATGCTCCAGACCTGGGGCAAAGGACTGCCCGGCCCGGTCGCCGCCCTGGCCCTCATCCAAGTCCTGTTGGTCGGCGGCGCCCTCGCCGTCGGCCTCGGCTGGGCCCTGCGCAAGAGAGCACGCCATGCCTGAGATCTCCGTACGTTCCCTGACCCAGACCTTCGGGGACGCCCGTGTCCTGGACGCGATCAGTTTCACCGTCCCGGACAGGCAGCTGGTCACGCTCCTCGGACCGTCCGGCTGCGGCAAGACCACGACCCTGATGTCCATCGCCGGGTTCCAGACCCCCGAGGCCGGTGCCATCAGTCACGGCGAGCGTGTGCTGTTCGACGCCGAGCGCCGGCGCGACGTCCCGGCCGAGAGGCGGGAGCTGGGTGTGGTCTTCCAGTCCTATGCGCTGTGGCCGCACCTGACGGTCGCCGAGAACGTGGCCTTCCCGCTCAAAGTCCGCCGCGCCGACCGAGCCGAGATCAGAACCCGCGTCGGCGAAGTGCTGGAGCTCGTCGAGTTGGGTCACCGGGCCGACGCTCATCCGCACGAGCTGTCGGGAGGACAGCAGCAGCGTGTCGCCCTGGCCCGCGCGCTGGCACCCGGACCGACCGCGCTGCTGCTGGACGAGCCGTTCTCCAACCTGGACGCCAAGCTGCGGGAACGGGCCCGCGAATGGCTCGGGGCCTTGCAACGCGATCTGGGCATCACCACGGTGTTCGTCACCCATGACCAGACCGAGGCGCTGGCCATGAGCGACCAGATCCTTGTCATGAACGGCGGCCGGATCGTCCGGGCGGGGTCGCCTCTAGAGGTCTACCGGCACCCTGGCAGCCGCTTCGCTGCGGAGTTCCTGGGACGTTGCAACTTCCTGACCGGCACCGCCCAGAGCATCGGCGCCGGTGTGTATGTGCTCGAAGTCCCCGGGCTGCCCGGCGGCGTCCGCTTCCGGTCCGAGACCGCGCCGCCGGCCAGGGCGGCGACCGTTGCCGTGCGGCCGGAAGCGCTGACCGTCACCGATGCGGCTCCGGGCACCGGTGGACCGGGCTGGCGGGCCCAGGTCGGCCACAGCACGTTCCTCGGCGAGTCCTTCCTGCTCACCTTGCAGCTGGGACCGCACGTCCTGCAGGCCTTGAGCGCATACCAGCCATCCTCGGCGACCGTCGACGTCACGCTGAGCGCTGACGCCGCGAGCCTCGTCACCGATGATCCCGCTGACCCGGCGCTGCCGGAAACCGCAGGTCCCGCTGCGGTCAGTGCCCCGAACCGGGTTTGACAATTTGCTACAGCAGAAATCGAATAGGCCCATGACCCTCCCGGAACTCACCACTCAGTCGCTCGCCGACCAGGCCTATCAGGCGCTGCGGGCGGCGATCGTCCAGGGCGACCTGCCCTGGGGCGACAAGATCACCGAACGCGGACTGGCCGCGAGCCTGGGAGTGAGTCCGACGCCGGTCCGGGAGGCGCTGCGCCGACTGGAACAGGAACAGCTCGTCGAACGCACTGGACCCCGCACGCTGCGGGTGGCGGCCGTGTCGCCGCTGGCCCGCACTGAAAGCGGGACCATCGAAGCCGCCCTGGAAGGCGTCGCGGCCCGGTTCGCCGCCGAGAAGGCCACGCCGACACAGCTCGACCGGATGCGAGCGCTGCTGGACGACGCAGACGACGCCGCGACCAGGCTCCGAAGCGACCGCGACGCCGGGCAGGATCTGGCTCCGGACCAGGTCGAGCGCATCTTCAACGCCGTCCGCGGGTTCCACGAGCAGGTGGAGCTCGCGGCCGACAACGCCCAGCTGACCCGCACGCTTCACCAGGTCCGGGCCTTCAGCCGGTCCGAACGCCTCCGGCTCGCCGCCGCCCAGCTCAACGCCGGCGGTTCCGCCGGGCAGATTCTGCGCTACGGCCAGCACCGCCAGATCCTCGACGCGTTGCTGGACCGGAACGCCGACCTCGCCGAACAGCTCGCTCGCACCCATGCGGCCTCCGGCATCGGAGACCTCGTGGGCTGGGACGCCTAGAAGACGTCCCCGAAGTGCCTCGCCTTCACGCTCGAGCTGATTGCTATAGCAAATTGCATGCCAAGGAACGTGAGAAGGGACATTCCACGTGGAGATCAGAATCCTGGCACCCACCGGAGCCCTCGGCGCGGGGTTCCGCGTCGAGTCGCTGCAACGCGGGGTCGCCATGAGGCCGCACGTCATCGCCTGCGATGCCGGGTCGACCGACAGCGGACCGTACTACCTGGGAGCCGGGCAACCGAAGCTGTCTCGGGAAGCCGTCGGTCGTGATCTGCGGCTGCTGCTCAAAGCCCGGGATGCCCTCGACGTCCCGCTCATCATCGGATCCTGCGGCACTAGCGGTCGTGACGTCGGCGTCGACCTGGTCGCCGACCTCGCGCGGGAAATCGCGGAACAGGAGAACCTGTCGTTCAGCCTCGGGCGCATCTACGCCGACCAGGACGCCGGATACCTTGTCGACCGCTACGAGCAGGGCCGTATCAGGCCACTGGATCCGGCGCCCCCGATCGACGCGGACACCCTGACCGACAGCCACGTGGTGGGCATGATGGGCGTAGAGCCGATCCAGCGGGCCCTTAGCGACGGCGCCCAGGTGGTGCTGGCCGGCCGAGCCAGCGACACCGCGCTGTTCGCGGCGCTGCCGCACGCGATGGGCGCGGACCCCGGCCTGACCTGGCACGCGGCCAAGACGGTCGAATGTGGCGCGGCCTGCGCGATCCCGCCGAGCGCCGACGGCCTGTTCGTCCGTCTGCGCGAGGACCATTTCGATGTCGAACCGCTCGACGCGTCCTCCCGTCTGACGCCGCACTCAGTGGCCGCCCACACGCTGTACGAGAACGCCAACCCCTATCTGATCACTGAACCGTCCGGGGTGCTGGACACCACCCAGGCCACCTACACCGCGATCGACGAGCGCACAGTGCGAGTCACCGGCGCCAAGTACGTGCCCAGCGACACCTACACGATCAAGCTGGAGGGCTCCCGCCTGGTCGGTTACCAGACCATCGCGATCGGCGGCATCCGCGACCGCGTGGTCATCGACCAGCTCCCGGCCTTGCTCGCCAAGGCCAAGGAGTACTTCCAGGCCAAGGTCCGCGACGTCTTCGACGGCCGCGTCGACCCCGACGACGTCGACATCGACTACCGGCTGTACGGCCGTGACGCCGTGCTCGGTGCGAACGACCCTGACCGTGATCAGCCGGTCCACGAGCTCGGTGTCCTGATCACGGTCACAGCGCCGACTCAGGCCCTCGCGCACGCGATCGCCACCTTCGTCGCACACTCCAGCTCCCACCTGCCGATCCCGCAGTACGAGGGCCTGGCCAGCACCATCGCGTACCCGTTCTCCCCGCCGGAGACCGACCGGGGCCCGGTGTACGAGTTCACGCTGAACCATGTCGTCGAACCGGCCGACCCGCACGAGATGTTCCGCACCGTCCACGAAGAGGTGAAGCCCTGATGCGCCTGCTCGACCTGTGCTCACTGATCCGGTCCAAGAACGCCGGGCCGTTCGTCCTGACCTTCGACTTCATGTGCCGGGACGCCGAGAGCTACGCGACGCTCCGCGCGTCCGGGGTCCTCAGCCCGCAGCTGTTCGCCGAGCTCTACGGCGGCGACCCGAACGACGTCCTCGTCGTCCACCACGATCGCGCCGAAGCGGTCAAAGTGTCGATGCCCCGACCCGTCCGGCAGGGCGACATGCGCGACTCCGACAGCTATGGAGGCCAGCTCTACGCACCCCTGGTCGACCTGGAGGTCCCAGGACAGCAGGCTGTTTGACGAGTAACGAACAGGAGTCCAGCTGTCAGGCCATGAATCCGTGCTCCTGCAAGTTTCACATTCTGCAAGTTCGGTTGTAGCTGATGAGACCTGCGGACGACAGTCGAGAGCAGGACGTCAATCGCGCCCCCAACGGATGGAGAGGAAAACTCGTCATGACGAACACGATCGACATCGACGCCGCGCGCAAGCTGGCCAACTACAAGGGCGACGACGCCGTGCAGACGTCGAACTACGCGACCGGCTTCCCGAGCGTCAAGGGCGTCGTCAGCCCCGAGGAGTGGCAGGCGCGCGTCGTGGTTCGGTCGACACGCATTCCCATGTGATCGGCACCGATTTCGTCGCGCAGCGCAGCTATACCCCGCCGGCCGCGTCGGCTGCGGACTACCTGCGCATGCTCGATGCCACCGGTATGGCCTACGGGGTGCTCTTCCAGGTCAGCGTGCATGGCGCGGACAACGCAGTGATGCTCGACGTGCTGCGCGCGCAGCGTGACCGACTGCGCGGCGTCGCGGTGGTCACCCCGGATGTGACAGACGTCGAACTCGGCCGGCTCGCCGACGCCCGCGTCGTGGGTCTGCGCTTGAACACGCTCTCCGGCGGCGGTTTCGGCTTCGACCACATCGACCGCTACGAGGAGATCTGCGCCGAGCTCGGCTGGCACCTGCAACTGCTCACCGACACCCGCCGGCTTGAGGAGGTGGGGTCGCGGATCTTTCGGGCGGATCTGCCTTGCTGCCGCCTCCCGCGTGCCCGGCTCCGTGGTCGCGGGCATCGCCGCCGTGCGGCGGCCGGGCGAACTGCTGATCGGCCACCCCTCGGGCGTCACCCCGGCGAAGGTCCAGGCGCGCCTCGAAGGCGGCTCGGCGATGTTCGACGTCCTCGGATTCAGCCGCACCGCGCGCCGGTTGATGGCCGGCAGCGCCTACCTGCCACTCTCCTGAACGAGCCGAGCCTCGCCTTCTCGTGACGGCCGTTGTGGGGTAAGTTATAGGTCGACCACTAACGTAGGAGTGGATATGACCGTCAAGGAAGACGCCGACACCAACACCAACACCGACACCCGCCGGTCCGCCGCCCAGCACGCCGTAGCCGAGCACCTGCGCCTCACCGCCGCGGGACGCACCGAGGAGTGGGTGAAGCTGTTCGCCCCGGATGCGGTGCTGGAGTTCCCGTACGCGCCGGTCGGCGTGCCCCAACGGATAGTCGGGCGGGATGCGCTGTTCGAGCACATGACCCACTTTCCCGAGACCTTCGATGTGGAATTCGTCGACCTGGTGTTCCACGAGACCGTCGATCCGAGCCTCGCGATCGCCGAATTCCGCTCGACCGGCACCGCACTGCCCACCGGTAAGCCATACGAGCAGACGTGCATCTCCGTCGTCCGGATCGACGACGACGCGCTCATCACCCACTACCTGGACTACTGGAACCCGCTCGTGGCGATCGAGGCGCTGACACCCGGCCACGTCCCCTCCGCCTCCGACCGCAGCGTGGCTTTTGGAGGCTGAGGAAGAGCCGTGTTTAACTGATGACCATGCCCGCCGCCGGCACCAGCACGAAGAGCGACGAACGACGCCGGGCCATCGTGGCCGCCGCGGTCGAGTGCTTCGCGCAAAAGGGCTTCTACGGCACGACCACGCACGAGGTGGCCGACTGGGCCGGCATCTCCCAGCCGTATCTCTACCGTCTGTTCCCGAACAAGGAAGCACTGTTCGCGGCGACGGTCGACCACGTGTCTGTCGTGATGACGGAAACCCTCGTCTCGCACCTGCCGGCGACGGGCGGTCCCGGGCTGGACTCCGAGGCGGCGTTGGACGCGGCCCGCCGCGCCTACGGTGCCCTCGTCGCGGACCAGAACATCCTGAGGTTCCTCATGCATGCGAACTGCGCAGTCGGCGAACCGCTGGTTGCGCAGGCCGTGCGCCGGTGCTACGCCAAGCAAGTCGACACCGTCCAGCAGCTGCTGCGCGACGACGATGCCGTCCGGCGCTGGTTCGGCGACGGAATGCTCGACAACGTAGCCATGGTCCTGGGCCTGGCCGACATCGACGAGCCGTGGGCGCACGTCCTCTCCGCTCGATGACCCGGCACCTGGACCGCGATACGAAGTTCACGCGTGGCAGAGCGAACGCCACCTGCCCAGGCCTGTCAGGGAGCTACGCCGCGAATTAGCTGGTGGTCAGTCGTGTCCGGTTCCCCGGTAGAGATCCAGGGGCTGTTCGAGTTCGACAGCGACAACGGTCGCGTGCTCGTCGACGTCCTCCGCGGGCGGGACCGCGATCCCCGCATCGTCTCCCCGGAGGTCGCGCTGCAGCTCGGGCTCGTCCACGAGGTCGTCGACGATGCCCCGGCTCGCGCGCTGGAGCTGGCCCAGGAGATCGCCTGCCTGCCGCCGATGTCGGTAGGCAATGCCAAGCGGGCCCTGTATCTGGGTTCGGACACGAACCTGCAGGCCGCGTTCGAAATCGAGAACATGAACTGGACCGAGGTCATGCAGTCCGACGACGCGAAGGTCGCCCTGGGGGCCATCATCGCCACCGACCCGGACAAACGTCGCGACTTCTTCGAGTGCGCCAACTCCCAGAACTACCCCTCCTACTCCGGGCACTAGGCGGTCGGCTCACACGCGCCCCGGCCCGGACGCGGAACTCCGGGGGGTTGTCGGCCCCGCTTTATCGCTGTGGATGGCCGGCGGCCCGGAAGCAGCCGCGGACGTGGTCGTTGACCATGCCGACGTTTTGCATGAAGGCGTAGATGCTGGTCGGCCCGACGAACCGGTAACCCTGCTTCTTGAGGTCCTTGGCGAAGGCTTCCGCCTGCGGAGTGACAGTCGGCACTTCTGCTTCCGACCGGGGAGGCCTGTTGCGGCGGACGACGTACATACGTGTGAGTTCGGGGAGGGTCGGCGAGGCCGAGACTGCGACGCGGGCGTTGTCGATCGTCGCCCGGATCTTGCCACGGCTGCGGATGGTCGACGTGTCCTGGACCAGCCGGTCGACGTCGCGGTCGGTCATGGCCGCCACGTGCGTCGGGTCGAAGCCTTTGAAGGCCTTACGGAGGCCTTCGCGCTTGCCGAAAATGATCCTCCAGCTCATCCCCACTTCGAAGACGCCCAGAGTGAGCGCTTCGAACAGGGCCGTCGGGTCCTCGGTCGGAGTGCCCCAGACCTCATCGTGGTAGTCGGCGAGCTCGCTGCCGGCCGCCCCGGCCCAGGCGCAGCGGGGCTTGCCGTCGTCGCCGAGAACGACATCGTTGTCCATTGCCGTGCTCCCGTCTGTGGTGCGCCGGGCACATCAGCCCGTGGCCCGAATGGGTCCAGGTGAAGCGCACGTTGCCGGTGTCTCAACTGTGACATTTCGGCCCGCGGCGTGGAGTCACGTGTTTGCGTGAGGCGTCGGTGCCGCCGACGCCGGGCGTTCGTCGGGCCCTTCCTGGCGCAGTGCGTTGGTGAGCTGCACTCGGGATTGGACTCCGAGTTTGACGAACACCTGGCGCAGGTGGGTGCCGACGGTGTTGGACGACACGCCGATCTGTGATGGGTCTTGGGACCGCACGCAGTGGTGCGGCCTGGTTGAGTGCTCTCACACACCAGTCAGAAGCGCCACAAAGTCACGGCCTTAACACCAGCGCGTCAAGTGGCCGCAATCCGTGGAAGGTAGGGATTCCGTCAGAGTCGGCTTCTACGCTCCCAGGTCATGGACATCGAAACATGGTGGAGCAGCATCGAGCAGGCTCGCGCCTCGGTCGGCGATCGGGCCGACGACCGGGACCCACCTGACGACCCGTTGCCCGCCGCGCTGGTCGACACGCTCGCCACGCTGGAGCCGGCCGACGTCATCGACTTCTGGGTGAAACACGTCGAGTTGACGGACTCCGCGGAGCGGTATCCGCTGCGGTGGGCCGCCTTCCTGATCGAGGGCAGCTTCTCGAACGACGGCTTCATGGACTTCCGTGACGGGCTGATGCTGCTCGGACAGGAGACGTTCAGCCGTGCCGTGGCCGATCCCGACTCGCTGGCCGATCTGCCGGTGGTCGTCAAGATGAGCCGAGACGAGGGTGGCTGGATCGGTTTCGAGTCGCTGGCTTACCTGATCAAGGACGCGTATCGAAAGGTCCGGGGCGAGACCGACACGTTCAATGCGGCGTTGGAGGCCGCAGTCAAAGGTATGACGCGTCCCGAACTGCCGAGCGGCGACAACTGGGATCCGGAGGACGACGACGCGATGCGGCACCACCTTCCCCGCCTCGCGGCCCTCTTCCTGGACTGAGAGAAGGCGAGAGGCAGATCCTGGAAGCGGCCACGTCCGGGCATCGCCGAAAACTCGGTGGTGGCAGCCCTCGAAGAGATCGTCGACACGGTCTTCCTTCCCCCTGGTGCGCTGAGCGCGGCAGCACCGAACCGCGCACGACGCCCCCTGGGACAAACCACGGTAACTCCCGAGCTCATCAATATGGCGCTCGGCGAGGTGGTCATCACGGCGGTGGATGCCGTGTTGGGGCCGACGAGCTGACGTCCGTGGCGAGCCGGTGCCACACCGCGAATACCCATGGGACGCCGAGCAGCAGTACGAGGACCACACCGAGCAGTACGGGTGCCGGCCGCGCGGCAGCCAGGGCGAGGCACGCGAGTGCCACGGCGGCGCAAAGCCTGGCAAGCGTCCGGTAGAAGTCGCGGTCGTCCCGCCAGGCCTGCAGGCTTGCGGCGACCAGCATGGTCGCGCAGAGCGCGACGGCGGTGCCCGCGCACAAGACCCATGCTGTCGCCGCCGGAGTGCGACTGTCGTGTGCGTGCGCGATCAGGCTGACCATCGCGGTGCCCATCGCGGCGATGGCGGCGGTGAGGGGCAGGTGGGCCAGCAGCCACTGCAGGTTCGCCCGCGAAGTCGATCTCGGCTCGCGGTGTCCGGCGAAGTCGAAGTAGGTCCACCAGGCGCCGAAGCCGACCACGACGGCGACCAGGCCGACGGTGAGGGTGAGTGCGCTGATCGGGCGGTTGGACAGGCCGCCGGCCACGTTCGTGAGCGTTTCGCCGAGCACGATGATCGTGATGAGCCCGAACCGTTCGATGAGCGCGACGGTGATGGTCAGGGCGGAGGCCTCCTCGGGCAGCGCGGTGACGGCCAGGGCGCCGAACGCGGTCAGGTACGCGACATCGATCAGGCCCCAGGACCACACGCGGGCGCCGGGCGGCAGGAGGGCGGACCCGGCCAGCAGTACGGCGCACGCCGCCGTGGCGGACACGAACAGCAGGCTGGACCGGCGGTATTCGGGGCTGTCGCCCCGGCCGGCCAGCAGCCAGAGCATCGCCAGCACGGCGAACAGCGCCGCCGACGCGATGGCCAGGCCCGCGCCGCGCGCGCCGCTCGCGTCCGGGATCATGGCGCCCATGGTGACCAGGAGCAGGATCTGGAGCAGGAAGGTGCTGCGGGCGCGGGCGTCCTCGTGGCCGTGGAGCTCGTGGTGGAGGCTGCCGTTGACCCAGGCGATCCACACGAGTGTGAACACCGCGGTGAACTCGCCGAGTCTGCCCCAGGTCAGGTGCCCGGCGAGGTGGTGGGCGGCCTGGGCGACCAGCACGACCACGGCGAGGTCGTAGAAGAGTTCGAGTGGTCCGACCACGCGGTCGCGGGGCTGCTCGCCGTGGGGACGGGGCGGCTGCCAGAGATGGCGGCGTAGCAGGGCCCAGCGCTCTCGGGGTGTCATGGCCTGGTTCGGTGATCAGGGTGTGGACGGCCGCGTTTCGGTCCAGTCGACCATCAGGCGGCGCTCGGCGAACAGCCAGTCGCCGTCCCGCTTGACGAACGCGTCAAGGTAGCGGATGGAAGCGATCATCAGTGTGCGTGATCCGTCGTCGGCGACTGTGAGGTGGTGGGCGATGCAGTAGCTCTCCCCGGTCGCCCGCTCGCCGTCCAGCACGACCGTGCTCTGACCATTGAAGTGGGTGGTCGCCGTGTAGGCGTTGAGCGCGTCGAACACCGGCGCCAGCGACTCGCGGCCGTGCAGCTCCTGGGTCGGCTCCCCGGACCTGGCGTCCATGAACACCAGGAAGCGGGTGTCCTCGGTGAACAACGCCATCTGACCCTTGGCATCGCGCCGGTCCGCGCAGTGCGCGTAGGCGTCGAACAGCTCACGGATGGCCAGTCGGTCGGCGGCCTCCTGAGGTGAGATCGTGGCGTGGGCCGTCATGGCAGTTCCCTCTCGTCGGAATCCGCAGGCCTATTTGACGTCTGTATAGCATCAGGAGTCGTGGCGTTTCGCAACCGCGCAGGAGGCATCCGGTGACAGATCGCACCGACCCCCGGATCACCCGGACGGTCCACGCCCTGGAGCAGGCGATCGTCGAGCTCGCCGCGCACCAGCCGGTTTCGCGGATCTCCGTAGCGGCCCTCGCCGACCGGGCCGGGGTGACCCGGGCCACGTTCTACAACCGCTACGACAGCCCCCTGGACCTGCTCATCCAGGTCCTCCACGCGGACCTGGACCGCGGCCATCGCCGGGAGCAGGAGCTGCGGGCCGAGGGCACACACTCGGCCGCCGAGATGCTGAGGCTCACCACCGCGGAGGTCGCCGAGCACGTCGAGCGGTTCCGGACCGTCTACCGCCAGGCCCTCCAAGACCCGGCAGATCGCGGGGTGTACGAGGCCCTGGTCCGGCACTTCGCCGACTACGCCATGGCGTTCATGGCGCGGTCGGCCGATCCGGGAGTGCCTCGCGCGAATCAGGGGGTTGTCGCTGCCTTCATGGCCCACGGCTTCGCCGGAGCCATCGCCGCCTGGCTCGGCGACGACACCGTGACGAAAGCGGATCTGGTCGACGCCGCGGTGGCCTGCGCGCCGTCCTGGTGGACGTAACCCCCGCTCTTGAGTCCGGCCAACACACCCGCTGGGCCTTCGGACAGCGCCTGCGCACCGCGGGCCTACTCGGATCCATGGACACGATCGGAGACTGCTTCGACACCGCGATGCTCACGCCATCGCGGCGTGAGCCACCGGAACCGTCCGGGCTCCGACGAGGACGGTGAACCCGCTCGGAGACCTCTTTGGCGAAAGCGCGTGGTGAAGACCCTGCTGCTCAGGCCTGCATCGTGACTTCATAGGTTTCCAGGCGCTGTGCCGTGAGTCCCGCCGTCGCCGGATTGTGCTGCTCACGGATGCCCGACGGTCCTGCTCCGGCGGTGACCGCATCCATCTGCTCGCGGGTCTCCCACAGCGAGATGATGACGAGCTTGCCGGTCTCAGCGTCGGTGAGCAGGTAATAGCCTTTGAAACCGGGCATCTGGCGGGCGCCGGGCAACTGCTGCTCGGCAACACGGATGGCGCCGTCGAACCCGTCGGCTCCAGCCTGGGCTGTGATCACGCGCGCGAACATTGCTCTCCTTCGGGCTTACAGCGGAACTGCTGACTCTTGCCAACTGGTTCCTGGTCGGTTGCGGCAACCGGACCCGCGCATACCCAGGCTACGCGGCAGGCATGCCGCAGCGTCGCGCACTGGCCCGCAGGCAGCCCGATCACATCCGCCGCACACCCGTCACCCGACGCTCCTGGGCGGCCTGCGGTCAGCGCGGCTGTGCGGGCCCCGCGGCCGTCGGCGGCCGATCATCGGGGACGTGGCCGTCTCGGTCGATGGCGCGCGTGATGCGGCCGCCGATGTCGCGCAGCTGGCGCGTCTGCGGCTTCGTCAGTTGGTCGAACACCAGCCGGCGCACCTCCTCGATATGGCCGGGCGCGGCCTCCACGACCTTCGTCCAGCCGTCGTCGGTCATGATCGCCAGCGTGTAGCGGCCATCCGCCGGATCGGGAGTGCGGCGCACCCAGCCGCGCTGCTCCATGCGCGCGACCACTTGGGACAGCCGTGGAAGCGAGCCCTCGGCCTGCGCCGCCAGCGTACTCATCCGTCGGGTGCGATCAGGCGCCTCCGACAGCAGAGCCAGCACCTGGTACTCGAAGTGGGAGATCCCGGCGTCTCGGCGCAGCTGGGCGTCGAGCGCGGCCGACAGCCGGTTCAGGACGCCGGCCAGGGCCAGCCACGCCTGCCTCTCATCAGGGTCGAGCCAGCGCGGCTCCGGCGGGGCGTTCACCTGTACAGGTTAACAGTTGAAGTGATCCGACCCTGGAATGACTTGCAGCGTGAAGTGAAGCAGGGTTAGAGTCAGTTAAACCTTTAAGTCAGACACCGGTCCGGTGCAGGCTGAATCGTTTCCTCAACCAGCGGAAGAAGGCATCACCGATGCAGCACGGCAACAAGCAGCAGCCCACGAGGCGGACGATGCTCCGCGCCGGAGCGGTAGCCGGGACGGCCACGGGCCTGAGCGCCGCCGGTATCCTCGGGGCCCGGGCGGCGAACGCCACGGCGACCTCGGCCCCCGGCGAATCGCGCAAGCCGCCGCCCTATCCGCCCGATGTCACGGACGTCTCGCGCTGCACCCCGGAGGTCGCAGCGCTCTTCCACCGCATCTTCACCGCCAAGAGCGAGCACGACACCGCCGGGTTCATGGCGCACTTCTCGAGATCGAACACCTCTTACAGCGACGCCTGCCTGGGCGTGGTCATGTCCGGCTGGCAAACGATCAACACCGAGTTCACCTCGATCTTCACGAACGC
>NZ_JBGCCP010000048.1:0-64664 GCF_041262705.1 Catenulispora sp. MAP12-49
TGACCAGAACGACAAGAGCCGTGTAACGGGAGACTGTTACGCACGGTTCTGTGGGAGCCCCGGGCTGAGACGCCCGGGGCGACCCGACTCGCGCAGGGTTGGCGGGATCCGTTGGTGGCGCGGGTCGGGGGTGGCGCTGGTTTCGCGGGGCGGTGGTGGTGTGGGCAGGTGGTCGGCTCTACTGCGACAGTCAAGATCAACTGCGACGGTCAGAGGCGACAGTCAAGGGCGCCTCCGGCGGCGCCTGCGCGGCGAGCGGCCTCGCTCCGGGGAGTGGGGGGCCGCGCTGGCTGCCGCCGGTCGATGCTTGTGGTCGCCTCTGTCCCGGATTCCCCGTCGCATCGTCGCCTAACGGAAGCAGACCGGTCCGGTGGTATCAAGCCGGATCGCCGCCGCCGTGGTTTAGCATCAGCGGCTTGACACCACCGGCCCGGCCTGCTTGGCTACGCCCGCCGACGCGACGGGGAATCCGGGACAAAACCGGTCTGTGGGAAGAGTTCCCGCGCCTTGTGCACGCACCGCTCGGCCGCCGCTGTGCCTCACCGAGTGGACCCCGTCCACACCACAGGCGGGGGTTGTCCCGGATTCCCCGTCGCTTCGGCGGTGCTTGCACAACCATCCCGGACTGGGCGGTGTCAAGCCGCTGATACTAGGCCACAGCAGCGTGTGATCCGGCTTGACACCGCCCAGGCCGGGATGGTTCCCTCCGGGCGACGAAGCGACGGGGAATCCGGGACAAAGGCGACCACAAGCAACGACCGCCGCCCGACAACGCGGCCCCCACTCCCCGGAGCGAGGCCGCTCGCCGCGCAGGCGCCGCCGGAGGCGCTCTTCAGCTCTTGACTGTGGCCTTTGACCGTCGCAGTAGAACCGACCACCTACCCACACCACCACCGCCCCGCGAAACCAACGCCACCCTCGACCCGCGCCACCAACGGATCCCGCCAACCATGCGCGAAGCCGTCAAGAAACGCCTGTGACTATCAACCCACAAACAAACCGCAACCAGCCACACCCACCCACACAAGTCAGGCGCGCCGCTTTTCGATGCCCCCCGGCCAGGCCCTACCGCATCCCGCCGGTCACCACCCGCAGCCGCCGCCGCACCGCATCCCGCGGATCCGGCTGCCGCGCCAGCAACGCCTCGGCGATCCGCTTGGCCCGCATCGCCGGCTCCGGGTCGCCCTCGCGCACCGCCGTCACGATCGCGCCGTCGACCAGCAGCATCAGCTCCGGCGCCAGTTCCTCGTGGTCCGCGCGGCCGGCGTCGGCCAGGAGCCCGTCCAAATACTCGGTGACCGCGCTCTTGTGCGCGGCGGCGACCTGGTGCGCCGCGCTGTCGCGGTCGGCGGCCTCGACCATGGTGTTGATGAAGGCGCAGCCGCGGAAGTCGTCGGCCGCGAAGCGTTCGGCCAGGGCGTCGAAGACCGCCGGCGGCCGGTCGGCCGGGGGCAGGCCGTAGGCCTCGACCGCCGTGCGCAGCCAGTCGCGCCAGCGCTCGTCCCTGCCGGACAGCACCGCGACCACGAGCTCGTCCTTGCCGGCGAAGTGCCGGTAGAAGGAGGCCCGGCCCACGCCGGAGTCCGACAGGATGCGCTCCACGCCCACCGCGCGGATGCCCTCCGCGTAGAAGAGCTCTTCCGCCGTGGCCAGCAGACGTTCCCGGGCTTTCACTGCCATGCCCCAGATGGTACCGGTCAGTGCCATCCCCACACCAGCCCTGAGCCGGGCGACGGGACCGACCGGTACCGGATCCCGGGGATCGCCTTGGACAAAAACGGTACCGGTCGGTACCGTCTTAGTCATGCCAAGGATCGCCATGGTCACGCCCGAGACGGCGGACACCGAACAGCGGGACCTGCTGGACGCCACCAGGCGCCAGCTCGGACGGGTCCCCAACCTCTACGCCACGCTGGTGCACAGCCCCGCCGCCCTGCGCGGCTACCTGGCCCTGCGCGACAGCCTGTCCGACGGCGTGCTCACCCCCCGCCAGCGCGAGCAGCTGGCCCTGCTCACCGCGCAGGAGAACGACTGCGACTACTGCGTCGCGGCCCACACCATGCGGGGCGAGCGCCTACTGAAGATGACCCCTGAGGAACTGCGCGAGACCCGCCTGGGCCGCGACGCCGACCCGCACACCGCCGCGATCCTGCGCGTCGCCGCCGAGCTCGTCGAGCAGCGCGGCCGGGTCGACGACGCCGTGCTGACTCAGGCCCGGGCCGCCGGCGTCACCGACGCCGAGCTCGCCGAGACCGTCGCGCACGTCGCCCTCAACACCCTGTCGAACCACTTCAACCACCTGGCGCGCCCGGACCTGGACTTCCCGGCCGCCCCCGCCCTGGACGGAGCCCACTGACATGGACCTCACCTGGCAGAACGCCGACCTGCTCGAACTGTGCGAGGGCTACACCGCCGACGACGCGGACGGCGTGCCGACCGCCACGCTCAAGGACATCCGGATCGCGGTCCAGGGCGGCTACCTGCACGTCGCCCACGCCGACGATCCCCGGATCCAGATCGTCTCGGCGCCGGGCGTGCGCCGCATCGTCTACACCCGGTCCTAGCCGCGCGCACAACAACAACGACAGACCCCGGCTCCCCACAAGGGGAGCCGGGGTCTGTCGTTGTCAGCAATACCGTCCTAGCCGATGGCCTTCTTCAGCGCCTCGGCCCGGTCGGTCCGCTCCCACGTGAAGTCCGGCAGGTCCCGCCCGAAGTGCCCGTACGCGGCGGTCTGCTGGTAGATCGGCCGCAGCAGGTCCAGGTCACGGATGATCGCGGCCGGGCGCAGGTCGAAGACGCTCAGCAGGGCCTGCTGGATCTTCACGTCCTCCACCACGCCGGTCCCGAAGGTCTCCACGAACAGCCCCACCGGCTCGGCCTTGCCGATCGCGTACGCGACCTGCACCTCGCAGCGCTCGGCCAAGCCCGCGGCCACCACGTTCTTGGCCACCCAGCGCATCGCGTACGCCGCCGAGCGGTCCACCTTCGACGGGTCCTTGCCGGAGAAAGCGCCGCCGCCGTGCCGGGCCATGCCGCCGTAGGTGTCGACGATGATCTTGCGGCCGGTCAGGCCGGCGTCGCCCATCGGGCCGCCGATCTCGAAGCGGCCGGTGGGGTTCACCAGCAGCCGGTAGTCGGAGGTGTCCAGCTCCAGCGCGGCGATCTCCGGGGCCACGACCTGCTCGCGGATGTCCGGGGTGAGCAGGTTGTCCAGGTCGATGTCCGAGGCGTGCTGGGTCGACAGGACCACGGTGTCCAGGCGGACCGCCTTGTGGCCGTCGTACTCGATGGTCACCTGGGTCTTGCCGTCGGGGCGCAGGTAGGGGACGGTGCCGTCCTTGCGGACCGTGGCCAGCCGGTGCGAGAGCCGGTGCGCCAGCGCGATCGGCAGCGGCATCAGCTCGGGGGTGTCGGTGCAGGCGTAGCCGAACATCAGGCCCTGGTCGCCGGCGCCCTGGCGGTCGAGTTCGTCGTTGTCGCCCTCGACGCGGGACTCGTAAGCCGTGTCCACGCCCTGGGCGATGTCCGGCGACTGCGAGCCGATGGACACCGACACGCCGCAGGAGGCGCCGTCGAAGCCCTTCTTGGACGAGTCGTACCCGATGGCCAGGATCGTGTCGCGGACCAGGCGCGCGATGTCGGCATACGCGGTGGTGGTCACCTCGCCGGCGATGTGCACCTGGCCGGTCGTGAGCAGGGTCTCCACGGCGACCCGGGACTTCGGGTCGTCCTTGAGCAGGGAATCGAGGATCGCGTCGCTGATCTGGTCGGCGATCTTGTCGGGGTGCCCCTCGGTCACCGATTCGGAGGTGAACAGGCGGCGGACGGTACCTGACATGGGTACTCCTAGGTTCGCAGCGGCTGCTGACTACAGGTCGACGCGACGCCCCGGTCCCCGAACGGCAGGCACGCGCCTGCCTGGCAGGCGCGTGCGGGGCACGAAGATCGAAACGACCGCACCCCCAGCTTAGTCGTTGGGGCTGTGCACCTTAAGTACCCGGTCCCAGATCACATCCGCGAGCCGCTCCTTCGGACCGTCCGCGACCGGCTCCTCGGAGCCGTCCGCGCCGATCACGACGGCCGCGCTGTGGTCGGCACCGAAGGTCAGGTCCATCCCGACCTCGTTGACGACCAGCAGGTCGACGCCGTACTTGGCGAGTTTGGCCCGGCCGTGCTCCAGCCAGGTCCCGTGCGCATCACCGGTCTCGGCGGCGAACCCCACCACCGTCTGCCCCGGGCGCAACCGGGAGTGACCGAGCTCACGCAGCACGTGCGGGTTCTGGACCAGCGCGATCTCAGGGGCTGAGCTGTCGTCGGCCTTCTTGATCTTCGCCGCGGCGGTCTCGGCGGGCCGGAAGTCGGCCACGGCCGCGGCCATCACCACGACATCGGCGTCGGCGGCCGCCGCGCGCACCGCATTGCGCAATTCCGAAGTCGTCGACACCCGCACCACATCGACCCCGGCGGGGTCCGGCAGCCAGGTGTTGGCGGCGACCAGCGTCACCCGGGCACCGCGCGCGGCCGCCGTACTCGCCAGCGCGTACCCCTGCTTGCCCGAGGAGCGGTTGCCGATGAAGCGCACCGGGTCGATCGGCTCGCGGGTGCCGCCGGCGGAGACCACGACGTGCAGCCCGGCCAGATCCGCCGCGGCGGTGCCCCGGGCCAGCAGCGACCGGCAGTACTCGAAGATCGCCGAGGGGTCCGGCAGCCGGCCCTTGCCGGTGTCGGCGCCGGTCAGCCGGCCGACCGCGGGCTCGATGACGTGCAGGCCCCGGCGGCGCAGGGTGGCCACGTTCTCGGCGGTGGCGGCGTTCTCCCACATCTCGGTGTGCATGGCCGGCGCGAACACCACCGGACAGGTGGCGGTGAGCAGGGTGTTGGTGAGCAGGTCGTCGGCCATGCCGTGCGCGGCCTTGGCCAGCAGGTCGGCGGTGGCCGGGGCGACGACGACCAGGTCGGCGTGCCGGCCCAGGCGCACGTGCGGAACCTCGTGCACGCGCTCCCACACCTCGGCGGCGACCGGCCGCCCCGACAGCGCGGCCCAGGTCGGCTCGCCGACGAAGTGCAGCGCGGCGGCGGTGGGGACCACGGTGACCCCGTGCCCGGACTCGGTGAACAGCCGCAGCAGCTCGCAGGCCTTGTACGCGGCGATGCCGCCGCCCACGCCGAGAACGACGTTGGGCGACGGCATCGAAGATTCTTCAGTCACGGTTCGACCCTAATGGGACCGCCGCACAGCGGCCGACCGGGGTCGGCGCCGGAATGAAGCGAACTACTGGATGACCGAACCGGGGGCGCCGGGCTCGATCTTCTCGGCGGTCAGCAGGCCGGCGTTGATCTCGCGGAGCGCGATCGACAGCGGCTTCTCGTGGACGTGGGTGTCGACGAGCGGGCCGACGTACTCCAGCAGGCCCTCGGAGAGCTGGGAGTAGTAGGCGTTGATCTGCCGAGCGCGCTTGGCCGCGTAGATCACCAGGCTGTACTTGGAGCCGGCGGCGTCGAGCAGCTCGTCGATCGGCGGGTTGATGATGCCTTCGGGCTCAGTGGCGGACACGCGTGGGAACTCCTGTCGCAGCAAGATCATTTCTGGGTCTGCACTGGGTCTGCACGACCCGGACGTACAAGGATAACAGTTCTGGCGCCCCCGACCTGCCGGTCCGGTGATTGGACCCGGCGATCAGGCCCGCGATCAGGCCGGCGATCAGGCCCGGTGGCTGGGTGATGTCCGACCAGATGGCGCCCTCGGTGAGGGTCCCGCACTTCTGGCTGATGCCCGACGGGGTGAGAACGGTCGCGGCCTTCCGGATCGCACCGCTGGATCCTGCCCGGCGTCCCAACCCTCAGTCCTGCACAGCCCCGGTCACCAGCGCCACCAGTTCGTCGGCGGCGGCTTCCACCGTCGTGTTCACGATGGTGACGTCGAACTCGCTCTCGGCGGCCAGCTCGACCCGGCCTGCCTCCAACCGCGCCTCGATCACGTCCTCCGGCTCGGTGCCGCGGCCGCGCAGGCGCTGCTCCAGGACCTCCCACGACGGCGGGGCCAGGAAGACCAGGCGGGCGGCGGGCATCGCGGCGCGGATCTGGCGGGCGCCCTGCAGCTCGATCTCCAGCAGGACCGGCTGGCCGGCGTCCAGGCGCTGGTCGACAGCGTGGCGCGGGGTGCCGTACAGGTTGCCGGCGTACTCGGCGTGCTCCAGGAACTCGCCCTTGGCGATCAGGTCCTCGAAAGCGGGCCGGTCGTAGAAGAAGTAGTGCACCCCGTCGACCTCGCCGGGCCGGGGTGAGCGGGTGGTGGCCGAGACCGACAGCCACACCTCGGGATGGACCTCGCGCACGTGCTTGGCAAGGGTTGTCTTGCCGACGCCCGACGGGCCCGAGAGCACTGTGAGCAGTGCGGGGGCAGTGTCCGATCCAGAAGCAGGGGTGTCGGAACCGTGGCCGTCCGTTCCGGCGCGATCGCTCATGGGAGAAGATCGTACCGGGCCGCAAGGCCGCGATTCCGACGGTGGTACCGCGTCGTCCTACCTCGGCGTCTCAACGAGGCGCCGGGGTATGGAAGACGTCACGCGCCGAATTCGCGCTCCAGGGAGGCGATCTGGTTGGCGCCGAGGCCGCGGATACGGCGCGTCTCGGAAATGTCGAGACGCTCCATGATCTGCTTGGCCCGGACCTTGCCGATGCCGGGCATCGATTCCAGAAGAGCCGAGACCTTCATCTTGCCGATGATCTCGTTCTTCTGGCCTTCGCGCACAACGTCGGACAGCGTCACGCCACCCGCCTTGAGACGGAGCTTCAAAGCGGCGCGCTCACGCCGCGCTTCGGCTGCCTTCTGAAGTGCGGCCGCACGCTGTTCTGGAGTGAGGGGCGGAAGAGCCACGCCTGTTCACCTCTGGACTTCGAGTACTGTCGGTGGACTTGTCCGGGTTCGACCGAGGCCTATGGCACACCTCGAACTCCCCCAAGACATACGGGAACTCACCTGGCGGACGAGTCCCGCGGATACAACTGGTGGAACGAATCCGCAGCGTACACCCGTAGTCGGGGGCAAGGAGAGGGGATCTGCGCTTCTCGTGAGCTGGACCGGTGTACATACTCTGTTAAAGAGGGGCGAACCGGGCATAATTCGAGGCGGATTGCAGGGCTCGAATCGCACCGTCATCCCCCTGATATAGCGTCAGATCCGTTTGCCCGAACCGGCATTAAGGCGCGCCGGGGTATCGGTCGCGAGCACTCGCGACCCATGACGCATCCATGCTTTGAGTAATACCGGGACAACGGTGGAACATCGCACGGAGGTTCACACGGCGCCGGAGAAAGTATCGCAGGACTGGAAGTTTCCCGTTTGGTAACCGGTGAGGAACCACTTCTGACGCTGCGCCGCCGAGCCGTGAGTCCAGGTCTCCGGCGTGACCCGTCCTTGGTACTGCGCCTGGATCCGGTCGTCGCCCACCGCGGCGGCGGCGTCCAGTCCGTCGGAGATGTCCTGTTTGGTAAGATCCTTGATCAGGGCTCTGCCGTTGGCGTCCTTCGTGGTCGTAGCGTAGTGGGCCCACAGCCCGGCGTAACAATCCGCCTGGAGTTCGACCCGCACCGCGCCGCTGTTCGCCCCCTGTTGCGAGGACTGGCTGTTGCGCAGCGCGCCGGTGAGGTTCTGGACGTGGTGCCCGTACTCGTGGGCCAGCACATAGGCCTGCGCGAAGGGTCCGCCGCGCGCGCCGAACTTGGTCCGCAGCTCCTGCCAGAAGCCCAGGTCCAGGTAGACGGTGCGGTCCGAGGGGCAGTAGAAGGGCCCGACGGCCGAGGTCGCGGTGCCGCAGCCGGTCCGGGTGGCGCCGCTGAAGATGACGGTCTGGGCCGGCGGGTACTTCTGGTTGCTGCCGGCGAAGAACCCGGTCCAGTAGTTCTGCACGGAGTTCACCACGGCCACGACCCGGCAGTCGTCGTTGATGTTGGCGTCGGCGCCGGTACGGCACTTGGCGGCCAGCGCGCCGGTGCTCACCGTGCCGGTGGCGTCCCCGTTCCCGGAGGAGGACAGGGAGTTCGACGAGGACCCGGAGCCGTCGGTGAGCGCCAGCGGCACCCCGACCACCGCGGCGATCAGCGCCAGGATCAGCCCCACCAGCCCGCCGCGACCGCCGGGCAGGCCGAAGCCGCCGGGCAGGCCGCCACGGGAGGGCCCGGAGCCGCGCTCGTCGCGGACCTGGCCGGAGTCCAGCTGGGCGTCGTCGTCGAACTGCATAGCGCAATCTTCCTGGACGAATCACCCCGACCTGGGGCGACACGCGGGAGCGCGGGGCGGCCGAGACCTCACCGACCTCTTCAAATCCGGGCCCTGACCCACTAGCCTGCGCCCGTTCCGCGAGTGTCACAGGTCACATCGAGTGTCGCAGGTCGCACGGAAGGAACCTCCATGGCACACGGGCACCTTCATCGCTCCCCCGCACCGCGCGGCGCCCGCATGTCGGTGCCGATCACACTGGCCGTGGTGCTCGTGCTGGGCGCCTCCGGCGGTGGGGCGGCGTGGTACGCCGCTGGTCACCGGCATTCCTCCGGAGACGGCGCCACGGCTCCGGTGACCTGCCCGGCGGGGCCGACGACGATCTCGGCGGCGGTCACACCGGAGCTGGCGGGCGTCCTGGCCCCGGTGCTGGCCTCGCAGCCGGTGCCGTGTGTGCGGGTGCTGATGACTTCGGCCGACTCCGGGGACATGGCGCGGTTCCTGGCCGGGAGCGCCGCGGCGCCGGCCGGGGTGCACGGGAAGCCCGACGTGTGGATCCCGGACGCCTCGCTGTGGCTGGAGCTGGCGCGGGACACCGGTGCCGGGCAGGCGCTGCTGCCGCAGAGCGGGAGTTCGGTGGCTGATTCGCCGACGGTGGTGGCGGCGCCGAAGGCGGTTGCCGGGTTGCTGAGCGGGCAGGGGACGCAGAGTTCTCCGGCGCCACAGGGGTCGTTCAGCTGGGAGCAGCTGGTGAAGATGGCGCTGGCCCAATCGCAGAGTTCTGTTTCCACCGCCGCCGCCGGCGGGCCCGTCGTGGCCATCGCCGATCCGACCCATGACGGCGCGGGGTTGTCGGCACTGATCCAGCTGAACGGGATGCTGACGCAAGCGGTGGACGATCCGCAGCTGAAGGTCGGGATCACCGGATTCGTGAAGAGCATGGCGAACAACGTCGCGGCCTCGACGGCGCAGCTGACGGGCAAGGTGTTCCCGGCCTCGGAGCAGCAGGTGTTCCAGGACAACCGCGGCAAGCCAGCGGCGCCGCTGGCCGCGCTGTACCCCTCGGACGGCGCGGCGTCGCTGGACTACCCGCTGGTGGTGCTCAACGGGCAGGACAACGCGCATGCGATCGCCTCGAACCGGTTGCTGGCGTATCTGCAGACCGCCGCGCAGGACGCGTTGCGCCAGCAGGGTTTCCGCTCGCCGGACGGCAGTCCGTCGCAGGTGCTGGCCGCGGACCCGGAGCTGCACGGCGACCGGCTGGCGGCGTCGGCATCCACACGCGCCGGTTTCGGGGCGGCGGGGCAGGCGCTGGCGCTGTGGGCGACGCTGACGCGGCAGCTGCGGATGCTGGCGGTGGTGGACGTGTCGGGGTCGATGGCGCAGCCGGTGGCCGGGACCGGGCAGACGCGGCTGCAGCTGACGGCGGCGGCGTGCGAGAAGGCGATGGCGCTGTTCGGGAGCCACGCGGCGATGGGGCTGTGGACGTTCACCACCACGCACGACGCCATCGGCTCCACGGTCATCGACCCGGTGCTGCCGATCGCCGAGCTGGGCTCGGCCGAGCCCGGCGGCGGGACGCACGGGCAGCGGATGATCGCGGCGTACGGGGCGCTGGCGGACAAGGCGGGGTCGCGCAACGGGCTGTACGACGCGCTGCTGGCGGCGTATCAGCAGGTCCAGAAGGGCTGGGACGCGACGCGGGTGAACACGGTGGTGGTGTTCACCGACGGCAAGGACGACGACCTGAACAGCATGAGTTCGGACCAGCTGATCGCGAAACTCCAGGCCGCGGTCGACCCGAACCGCCCGGTGCGGGTGTTCGTGGTCGCCCTCGGGACGAACGCGGACCTGACCCTGCTGAACAAGATCACCGCGGTCACCGGCGGCGCGGCGGTGCACTTCCAGGACATGGGCCAGATGACCGCGGCGATAGTGGGGAGCACTGACACCCGGTAGGCGGACCGCGGTGTGGGAAATCCGTGCGGGAAATCCGTGTGAGCGAATCGTGTGAGCGAATCGTGTCAACGATCTGGCGCGAACCACATGACAGACCCGAGCCGGAATCGGGAAACTGCCTCCATGGCATTTCACTGCGGAGCGCCGACCCGCGACGGAAGCGCGTGCCAACGCCACGTCCGCGAACTCGGCACCCGCTGCTCCCAGCACCGCAACCTGGGCGGCCCCGCTCTGCGCCCGCCCCGCCACGCCATGCGCATCATCGAGCTCGCCGACCCGGCCCTCATCACCGCGCAGAGCGTCTGGCCCGCCACCCGCCCCGCCGAACCGCGCGATCGGGTGACGCCGCCCCCGAGCCAGGAGTCACAGCCCGCCGAAACGGGAACCCTGGCTGACGAGGAGCCGATGTTCTACGACGCGGAACCGGAGGACACGGCCGACGACGACATGGCCGACGACATAGCCGCCGACCCGGCCGACGCCGACGCGGTGCCGACTACGCCGACGACGCCGACGACGCCGGTGTGGCTGCAGTGGGCCGCCGAGGGGCGTGAGCGGGCTGTGATGGATGCCGAGCGGGATGACGGGCCGGTGGGGCGTGCGCCGGGGCACGGGGCGATGAGCGAGCCGGCCGGCGAGGAACTGCCGGTGGCCGCCGACGATCCGGTCGCCGAGACCGAGCCGAATCATGACGCTGAGGCTGAGGCTGAGCCGGGACATCCCCGGGTCAACGGTCATGCGGTGAAGGCTGAAGAAGATCCCGAGCCGCACATCGACCAGCGCCCGATGTTGCGCAAGGAGCGCGCGCTGGATCCGGACTGGATCGGCGGCCGCCCCCTGTTCCGCGACGAGGCCCCGACCCGGCCGATGCCCCGCATCGAGTTCGAGCCCTCCGACGCCGCGCTGCCGCGCAGGACGCCGGTCAGGCCGCCGCGTATCGCGGCGGCCATGCGAAGCGTCGTGCTGAATCCACAGCCGGCGAAGCCCGCCGAGCCGGCCGCCGAGCCCGATCCTCCGACGCTGATCGACCGCATGCCGCCGATCGACCCCGACGACCTCGCCGTCCCCGACTTCCTGCGCCCCGACTTCGTCCCGACCGAGCCGGACCAGAGGCCGGAACCCCCGCCGCCGGCCAACCGCACGCCCACCAGCGGCCGCACGCCGATCACCGACTTCCTCCGGGCCCCCGGCCGCTCGCGAGGGCACAAGCCGCAGCCCGCGCCACTGACCGAAACTCCGACGGCAGGTCGATCGCTGCCCACCGATCACCGGCAGCCCACCGACAGCTCGCTGACCGCCGACCGCCCGCCGCTGCCGATCCGCCGGCGCAGTCCCAATCCGGCCGCTGCTCCGGCTCCGGCGCCCAGATCAGCCGCCGCACCCTCGCCAGTCCCAGCCCCGAAGCCGGCGCCCGAACCCGACCCGCCGACCCTCGTCGACCTGAGCCCCGTCCCGCCGCCCGAGGACATCTCCGTCCCCGACTTCATGGTCCCCGGCTTCGCCAGGCCGGCGCCGGAGCCGCCGCTGCGTACCGTCCTGTCCACCGTGCTGGGCCCCGACCTGTGGCAGCGCTGTTACACCGAGTGGGGTCCGGCGCACTGCACGGCGCTGGCGCGCATCGCGCGGGCCGTGGACGGGCTCGCGCCGTCGGCGAGTGCCGCGATGCGCTCGACGGCCGGAGCCGGGATGCGGTGGCTGGGGGTGGCGCGGGAGCGGGAGATGCTGGCCGATCTGGTGGCCGAGGCGATCTCGCATCCGGCGGGGGCGACCGCTGCCAATCAGGCCCGGACCGTGCGGTTGTACGGCGCGGCGATCTGCGTGGCGTTGAACGTGCCGTTGCGGCGCTGTGCGTGTCACCGCGATCTGGAGCGGGACGTCTCCGGGGAGCTCATCCGGCTCGGATTGGAGGAGCTGGCCGGCGAGGTGCCCTGATCCGACGCCGGTCCGACGCCGGTCCGACAGTAATCTGACGCCCCATCAGATTTCCGCTACGATGCCGCCATGCGAGGAATCCTGGGGTGGGGCGCCCACCTGCCGTACCGGCGCCTGGACCGCACCGGCATCGCGGCCGTGGCCGGCACCGGCGGCGGGACCGGCACCCGCGCCGTGGCCTGCTACGACGAGGACACGACGACCATGGGCGTGGCCGCCGCCCGCGCCGCCGTCCCGCCGACGGCCGCGGAGAGCATCAGGACCCTGTGGTTCACCACCACCGCCCCCGCCTACGAGGACCGCACCAACGCCACCGCCGTGCACGCCGCCCTGCGCCTGCCCCGCACCACTGCCGCCTACGACGCCACCGGAGCCGTCCGCTGCACCGTCGCCGCCCTCGACGCGGCGCTGACCGGCGCCGGAACCCACCTCGTCGTCGCCTCCGACCTGCGCACCGGCCGCCCCGGCAGCGCCGACGAAGCCGCCGGGGGCGACGCCGCCGCGGCCCTGCTCGTCGGCGAGGGCGACGAGGCCGCGGCACGCCCCGTGCTGGCCGAACTCCTCGCCCACACCAGCGCCAGCGAGGAGTTCCTCGACCGCTGGCGCACTCCCGGCGAACAGACCTCGAAGACCTGGGAAGACCGCTTCGGCGAGACGCACTACGTGAACCTCGCCACCGAAGCCTGGAACGCCCTACTGGCCGCCGCCGGCACCGCCGCCGCGGACATCGACATCCTCCTGATAGCCGGCACCCACGAGCGCGCCGCGAAGTCCGCCGCCAAGAAGACCGGCGTCCCCGCCGACCGCCACCACGACCCCTTCGCCAAGACCGTCGGCAACTCCGGCGCGGCCCACCCCGCCCTCCTGCTCGCCTCGGCCCTGGAGAACGCGCGGTCCGGCCAGAGGATCGCTCTGCTCGTACTGGCGGACGGCGCCGACGCCTTCCTGTGGCGCGCCACCGAAGCCCTGTCCGGCTACCGCCCCGCCCGCCCCGTCGCCGAGCAGATCGCGCGCGCCGGCAGCGTCCCCTACGGCCGCTATCTCGCCTGGCGCGGCTTCCTGCCGGTCGAGCCGCCCCGCCGCCCGGAGCCCGCGCGCACCTCCGCCTCGGCCGCCGCGCGCGCCGCCGACTGGAAGTTCGCCCTCGTCGGCTCGGCGGCCGAGGACGGCACCACGCACCTGCCGCCCTCGCCCTTCGACTCCACCCCGCACCCGGCCGCCGGGGCCGAGGGCACCATCGTCACCTTCACCGTCGACCGCCTCGCCTACTCCCCCAGCCCGCCGGTCGTCTTCGCGGTCGTCGACTTCGACGGCGGCGGGCGGCTGCCGATCGAGCTGACCGACGTGGACGCCGGCGAGGTCGCGATCGGGCTGCGCGTGGAGGCCACGTTCCGCCGCCTGAGCAGCGCCGACGGGATCCACAACTACTTCTGGAAGGCCCGCCCCGTCCGCCGCTTGGAAGAGTTGGAAGAGCCCGAACGCCTGGAAGCGCCGGAACAGGAGGGCCGCTGATGGCCTCGCACGGCATCAAGGACCGCGTCGCGATCGTCGGTATGGGCTGCACCCGCTTCGCAGAGCACTGGGACAGCGGCACCGACGAGCTCCTGCTGTCCGCGACCGGCGAGGCGTTCGCCGGCGCCGGGCTGGCCAAGGAGGAGATCGACGCCTACTGGCTGGGCACCGCGCAGTCCGGCATGAGCGGCATCACCCTGGCCCGGCCGCTGGAGCTGGACGGCAAGCCGGTGACCCGCGTCGAGAACTACTGCGCGACCGGCTCCGAGGCGCTGCGCCAGGCCGCCTATGCGGTCGCCTCCGGCGCCTACGACGTGGCGATGGCTGTCGGAGTGGAAAAGGTCAAAGACTCGGGCTACCAAGGCCTGAACGCCTTCCCGATCCCCGGCGACGGCACCGCGCGCACCGTCACCGCCGCCGCGATGTTCTCGATGGTGGTCCCCGCCTACGGCGCCAAGTACGGCGTCGCCCCACAGGAGATGCGCGAGGTCCTGGCCCGCATCGCGGCCAAGAACCACGCCAACGGCGCGCGCAACCCCAAGGCCCAGTTCCGCAAGGAATGGCAGGTCGAGCAGCTGCTGGCGATGCCGCGGGTGGCCGGCGAGCTGTCGGTCTTCGACTGCGCCGGGGTGGCCGACGGCGCGGCGGCGGCGATCGTGGTGCGCGCCGAGGACGCCCCGCGCTACACCGACAAGCCGCTCTACATCAAAGCCCTGTCACTGGTCGCGGGCAACGGCCTGCCGCTGGGCGACCCCGGCTACGACTACACGACCTTCCCCGAGATCGTCGCCGCCGCCCAGGACGCCTATCGCCAGGCCGGTGTCACGGACCCCCGCAGCGAACTGGCGATGGCCGAGGTCCACGACTGCTTCACCCCGACCGAGCTGGTCCTGATGGAGGACCTGGGCTTCTGCGAACGCGGCAAGGCCTGGCAGGACGTCCTGGCCGGGGCCTTCGACCTGGACGGCGACCTGCCGGTCAACCCCGACGGCGGCCTGAAGTCCTTCGGGCACCCGGTCGGCGCCTCCGGCCTGCGGATGATGTACGAGGCCTGGCTCCAGCTGCGCGGCGAGGCGCCGGACGATCGGCGCATCGGGACCTTCGGGCAGCGGGAGTTGGCCTTGACGCACAATCTGGGCGGATATCCCGGCGAAATGGTCGGTTTCGTGTCCATATTGGGCGCCCGAAGAGGCTGAATCAGGCGGTGCCGGCGCAGGTTCCCTGGACCGTGTCCATCCAGCCGCTGCCCGACGGGAGCGACGAGATGATGACGATGTTCGTGCATCCCGTGTACTTCGCGTTGAGAGCGGCCTTGGCGTTGATGTAGGCGAACAGCGAGTCTGTCCCCCAGGCCGTGGCCGTGGCGGTGAACGTGGCAGGTGCCGCTGCCGACGCGGTACCACTGGCCAAGCCGACCGACAGAACACCAGCAACCGCCAGAATCAGTGGGCGCATTCGCATGCCGTCTCTCCTATCGTGGACATACCGGGCAGCCTTGCGTCCGCACCCTACTCGTGCACGCACTCCACCGGTTCGTCCCTCAAATGCGACCGGTAGTACGCGATCTTCTCCCGCACCTTGCGCCGCAGCTCGATCAGCCGCGCCATCTCCGCCTCGACGTTGGCATCGTGCTCCTCCAGCAGCTCAAGGCGGTCGGCGACCGTGCCGTCGCCGTCGCGCACCAGCTCGGCGAAGGTCTGCATCTGCGCGATCGGCATCCCGGTGCCGCGCAGGCAGCGCAGCATGTCCAGCCAGCCGAGGTCGTCGTCGCTGTAACGGCGGTGGCCGCCGGCGGCACGGCGGACGGGCTCGATCAGGCCGATGCGCTCGTAGTAACGCAGCGTGTCGAGCGAGAAACCGGACATTTCGACAGTCTGCGCCGGGGAGTAGTCCATCGTGGTCATGGCGCTCATCGTAAGAGGGCTTGACCTTGAGCGCGCTCCAGATTCCACGATGGTCGGCATGGAAACCACGATCTTCGGCGGCCAGGGTGGGCCGCGAGTGAGCACGCTGGCACTGGGCACCATGATGTTCGGCACCACCATCGACGAGCCGACCTCCTTCGCGATCCTGGACCGCTTCCGCGAGGCCGGCGGGACCTTCCTGGACACCGCCGACTGCTACGCGTTCTGGGTCGAGGGCGCCACCGGCCACGAGAGCGAGCAGGTGGTGGGCCGCTGGCTGGCGGCGCGCGGCTGCCGCGACGAGATGGTGATCTCCACCAAGCTCGGCGCCCAGCCGGACCCGGCGCTGGGATCGGCGCCCTGGCCGCGCAACGCCGAGGGCCTGTCGGCCCCCGCGATCGGCAAGGCCATCGAGGGCAGCCTTGAGCGCCTGGGCACCGACCACGTCGAGGTGCTGTTCGCGCACATCGAGGACCTGTCGGTCACCTTCACCGAGACCGCCGGCGCCTTCGGGGAGCTGATCGCCCAGGGCAAGGTCGCCGTCGCCGGGGTCTCGAACCACCCGACGACCCGGGTCAAGCGGGCCCGCGCCGCCGCCGAGGGACTGGGCGTCCCCGGCTACACGGCCGTCCAGCAGCGCCACGGCTTCCTGCGCGCACTGCCCGGCGCGAGCTTCACCTCGCCGCAGGAGCCGGCCGACGACGAGCTGCTGGCCATGGTGCGCGCCGGCGACCTGTCGATGATGGCCTACTCCTCGCTCCTGGAGGGCTCCCTGGTCCGCGAAGACCGCCCGCTGCCGCCGCAGTATCAGAGCCCGGAGAACCAGCGGCGGGTCGAAGCCCTGTGGCGCGCCGCCGACGAGGCCGGGGTGAGCCGGACGCAGCTGGCGCTGGCGTGGCTGATGAAGGGCGACCCGGCGATCGTGCCGGTGTTCGGGGTGAGCTCGGTGGCGCAGTTGGAAGACGGGCTTGGGGCGGTGGAGGTGCCACGGGAGGCGGTTACGGCGCTGGCCGAGACGCTGGCCGAGGCCGCGACCGTCTGAACCCGCGGCGGCACCGGACGCTGCGGCACTATTCCCGCAACCAACTACCCCCGCGGCGGCACCGGATGCCGCGGCATCCACGGCGGCCACTGCTCGGCCGGCCGCGCGGGCGGCTCGGTCCCGGACTCCGACTCGTGCTCGGGCTCCGGTTCGCCGGCCGCGCCGAGCAGCCCGCCGCTCCCGGCATCGAGCCCGAGCAGCTTGCGCAGCTCGGCCGTCACCGGCGAGGACGTCCCGTCGAAGACCGAATACGCGTCCTGCCAAGCAGCGCGCGCGCCGGCCGTGTCCCCGAGCCGCTCGCGGATGCGGCCGACCAGTGCCAGGGCCAGGCCCCGGCCGGGGCGGTCGCCGAGTTCGGTGAGGGTCTCGGCGGCCTGGCCGGCGGCTTCCAGGGCCTCGTCGTCGACGCCCTGGTCGGCCAGGGCCTCGGCGAGCCGCAGCTGCGACCAGCCCAGGCGGCGGTGCTGGCCGATGCCGCGGTGGATGTCGGCGGCTTCGCGGTGGCAGGCCGCGGCGCGGTCGGGGCAGCCGGCCTCGCGCAGCACCATGCCGGTGGCGTGCAGGCCGTCGGCCAGGCCGCGGGCGTCGCCGTGGGCGCGGCGCAGGGCCAGGCCGCGCTCGGCGAGCTCCCGGGCCTCCTGCGGCCGCTGGACGCGGCACAGGCTCTGGGACAGGTTGAGCTGCGCCTCGGACAGCTGCTCCCAGCCGGCTCCGGTGTCCTCCAGCAGGCGCAGGGCCTCGGCGGCGGCCCGCATGGATTCCTCGTCGTGCCCGGCCCGCCAGTGGTTCGCCGACAGGACCGACAGCGCCTCGAGCAGGTAGCCGGGTTCGGACAGGCCCCGGGCCACGGCGACGGCGGCTGCGGCCTGGACGTCCGCCTCGGCCAGGTACCAGGACTGCGACAGCGAATACGCGAGCTGCGAGCGGGCGATGACCTCGGCGCGGCGGTTGCCGTCCCGGTCGGCCTCGTCGATCACGACCGCCGCCAGCCGGGCCAGGTCCTGGTCGCCGGGGCCGGACTGGCACAGGATGCCCAGCCAGTACAGGAGGTCGGCGACGGTGTCGACAGTCTCGGCCGCGACGGTACCGGTGCGAGCGCCGGTACCGGTGCCGGTGCCATTGCGAGCGCCGACGCCGGTGCCGGTGCCAGTGCCGGAATCAGGGCCCGAATGCCTGCTCAGCAGCGCCTGTGCGGCCGCCGCGCACACCGCCTCGCGCTCCCGCTCGCCCCAGGCCATGCACTCCCCGGGATCGGCCGGGGCGTCGACACCGCCCGGCGCCGATATCAGCCCCACGAGGTTGGCCGCGCAGCTGTTCACGGTGCTCGCCGCGGCGGCGGAGACGCCCAGGTAGTGCCGGATTAAGCGGTCCAGCGCCGCGCGCGGCGCGGCCGGGCCGTCGATGTCGGCCGCCAGCCGGCGCGCGAACATGCGCAGCAGCGCGTGCAGCCGGTAGCGCCCCGGGCTCGGCGACTCCACCAGGCACAGGTCGACCAGCCCCTCGGCGAGGTCCTCGGCCTCCTGCTCCGGGCAGCACAGCAGGGCCGCGACCGCCTCGACGCCGATGTCCGGGCCGTCGGGCACGGCCAGCAGCCGGAAGGCGTGCGCCTGCTCACGTCCCAGGTGCTCGTACCCGAGCCGGAACGTGGCCTCCACGGCCAGGTCGCCGGCCCGCAGCTCGTCCAGCCGCCGGGCCTCGTCGCACAGCCGGCCGGCCAGCGTCTCGGCGGTCCAGTGCGGCCGGGCCGCCAGGCGCGAGGCCAGGATCCGCACCGCCAGCGGCAGGTGGCCGCACACCGCGACCGCGCGCCGCACCGCCGCCTCCTGGCCCGCAACCCGGTCGGGACCGGCGACGGCGCTGAACAGCGCCAGCGCCTCATCGGGGTGGAAGGCTCCGAGCTCCAGCAGGCGCGCGCCGGGGACGCCGGTGAGCCGGGAACGGCTGGTCGCCAGCACCGCGCAGCCGGGGGTGCCCGGCAGCAGCGGCCGGATCTGCGCGGCGTCGCGGACGTCGTCGAGCACGATCAGCACCCGCCGCCCGGCCAGCGTGCCACGGAACAGCTCGAAGCGCTCCTGCACGGTGTCCGGCACGGCGCCCGGATCGGTCCCCAGCGCCCGCAGGAACCCGCCGAGCACGCCGCCGGGATCGGCCGGCTCGCGGTCGGTCCCGCGCAGCGCGGCGAACAGCTGGCCGTCGGGGAACCGCGCGGCGGCCAGGTGCGCGGTGTGGACCGCGAGCGTGGACTTGCCCGCGCCGCCGATGCCCGAGAGCACGGCCAGCGGCATGGCGTCGCCGGGCTGCATCAGCTCCAACAGCTGACGCGACCACAGGGCGCGGCCGGTGAAGTCGGCGACATCGGCGGGGAGCTGCGCCGGGGCGGCCGGCCCCGTCGGGCTCGGGGCGGCCAGAGCGGTGGCCGGCCCTCCGGGCATCGGCGAACCCTGCTGAACCGGCAGTCCCGCCGACCCGGCGAAGCCCGGCGAGGGCGGATCGGGGGCCACCGGACCGCCGACCGGCCGGGCATCACGACCGGCAGCCCACTCAACACCGTGCCCAGCACCACGCCCGACACCACGCCCGGCGCCGTTCACCACGTCGGCCTCAGCCGATCCGCCCGCCACCCGCCGATACAGCGCCCGCAGATCAGGCCCCGGATCGACCCCCAATTCCTCGGCGAGCGTCCGCCGCGTCTGCTCGTAGACCGCCAGCGCCTCTGCCTTGCGGCCACTGCGCGACAGCGCGACCATCTGCAGCTCGCGAAAACGCTCCCGCAGCGGGAACTCCGCCGCCAGCGCCGCCAACTCGGCCG
Organism: Catenulispora sp. MAP12-49; assembly: GCF_041262705.1. Taxonomy (NCBI): domain Bacteria; kingdom Bacillati; phylum Actinomycetota; class Actinomycetes; order Catenulisporales; family Catenulisporaceae; genus Catenulispora; species Catenulispora sp. MAP12-49. Next base: position 19,380 of record NZ_JBGCCP010000048.1, read on the forward strand.
TCACCGCGCCGTAGCGCCCGACCTCCAGGTCCAGCGCGATCCTGACCTCCAGCGCGCCCAGGCGGCGCTCGGTCCACTGCGCGCGCTGCGCCAGCGCGAACGGGCCGGTCAGTCCGGCCAGCGGCTCGCCCTGCCACAGCCGCAGCGCCTCGTGCAGCCGGCGGGCCGCGCCGATCAGGTCGCCGTCGGCCCGCAGGCCCGCCGCCGCGGCCTGGCCGGCCTCGAAGGCCAGCGCGTCCACCGCGGCCGGGGCGACGGTGAGCGCGTAGCCGCCGGCCACCGAGCTGATCGGGCCGACCGGGTGCTCCGGGTCGGACAGCGCCCGGCGCAGGCGCGAGGCGTAGGTGCGGATGGTGCTCAGCGCGCCCTTCGGGGCGTCGCCGCCCCACAGCGCGTCGATGAGCTCCTCGGCCATGGCCGCGCGGCCGGGGCGCAGCACCAGCAGGGCCAGCAGTTCGCGCTGCTGGGGCGAGCCGAGGTCCAGTTCGCCGTTCGGACCCCAGCCGCGCACCGGGCCGAGGACGCTGAACCGCCACGCGCTGTCTGCCACCCGGGCAGGATACGCGGGCCGGTGGCGAGTATTGATCTGACACGCCGTCAGATATATGTTCACCGCACTATGGACTTCGACTTCACGCCCGAGCAGCGGGCCTTCGCCGCCGACGTCGAAACCTTCCTCGACACCGAACAGACCCCCGGGGACACCAGCGTCTTCGACGTCACCCGGGAGAACATGGCCCAGATCGTCGACACCCCGCCGCGCCGCGCGTTCATGAAGAAGATGGGCGAGCGCGGCTGGCTGGGCATCACCTGGCCCAAGGAGTGGGGCGGGTCCGAGGGCGACGGGGTCTACGAGTACCTGCTGAACGAGGCGCTGGCCCGGCGCGGCGCCCCGCAGATCGGCAAGGGCGTGGGCATCATCGGCAAGACCATCCTGGCCCACGGCTCGCCGTACCTGAAGCAGGAGTTCCTGCCCAGGATCCTGCGCAACGAGGTCGAGTTCGCGGTCGGATACAGCGAGCCGGACTCCGGCTCGGACGCCGCCTCGATGAAGCTCAAGGCCGAGCGCACCACCCGCGACGGCGTCCAGGGCTGGGTCCTGAACGGCCAGAAGACCTGGACCACCTCGGCGCACTTCGCCGAGTGGTACTGGGTCGGCGCGCGCACCGATCCCGAGGCGCCCAAACACTTCGGCATCACGCTGTTCCTGGTCCCGCTGGACCACCCGGGCATCACCGTCCAGGGCATCTGGACGATGGGCGACGAGCGCACCAACTCGGTGTTCTTCGACGACGTCTTCGTCCCCGACGACCACCGCGTCGGCGAGCTGAACAAGGGCTTCCAGTACATCTCCGAGGCCCTGGACCTGGAACGCTTCACGATGTTCACCTACTCCCCCATCGCGGCGCGCTTCGAGCTGCTGGTCGACTGGCTGCGCGGCGCCGAGGTCGACGACGAGCCGGTCCGCCAGGACCCGGTCACCCGCCGCCGCGTGGCGCGCCTGGCCACCGAGGCCGAGGTGGCCCGGCTGCTGGGCCTGCGGGTCGTGGCGGCCTCGATGAAGGCCGGGGCACCGCCGACCACCGAGGCCAGCGAGTACAAGCTCTACGCGACCGAGCTGTCCCAGCGCGTCGCCGACGCCGCCATGGACCTGGCCGCCCCGGGCTCGCAGCTGCGCGTGGGCACCGAGGAGGCTCCGATGGCCGGACGCGCGGAGTCGACGTACCGGTACACGGTCCTGGACACCATCGGCGGCGGGACGTCGGAGGTGCAGAAGAACATCATCGCGCGGCGGCGCCTGGGCCTGCCGAAGAACTTCTGAGATGGCTGGACCATTGCTCGGGGGTATCAAGGTCCTGAATCTGGCCAGCGTCGGCCCGGCGGCGCGCGCCGGACGCTGGCTGGCCGACTACGGCGCCGAGATCGTGAACGTCGGCGCGGTCCCGGCTCGCGGCGCGGTGCAGATCACTCCTGTCTTCCACGCCTACAGCGGGCATCGCGGCATGCGCCGGATCCTGCTGGATCTCAAATCCGACCACGGCCGCGAGACCTTTCTGCGGATGGCCGAGCGCGCCGACGTCGTCATCGAGTCGTTCCGGCCGGGTGTGACCGACCGTCTCGGCATCGGCTACGAGGCCGTGCACGCCCACAACCCGAAGATCGTGTACTGCTCCACCACCGGCTTCGGCCAGTCCGGGCCGTCCTCCCAATGGGCCGGCCACGATCTGGACTACCTCGCCGTCGGCGGCTACCTGGCCGTGGGCGAACCCGGCGCGCGCGGCAATCCGGCACTGCCGGGCGCCACCCTGGCCGACAGCGCCGGCGGCGGAATGCACGCCGTCATCGCGATCCTCGCGGCCTTGGTCAAAGGCGACGGTGCGCATCTGGATGTCTCCGTCGCCGACGGCGTGCTCTCCCTGATGTCGCTTGCTGTCGACGAGTACCTGGCCACCGGCAGCGAACCCGGTTATCAGCACTCGATGACCACCGGCCGCTACGCCTGCTACGGCACCTATCCGGCCGGCGACGGCCGCTGGCTCGCGGTCGCGGCGATCGAGCCGAAGTTCTGGGCGAACCTGTGCCGGCTGCTGGGGCTGGACAAGTGGATCGCGCACCAGACCGACGACGCCGTGCAGGACGAGATCCGTGCCGACATCACCACCGCGCTGGCGTCCAACGACCGCGACACCTGGATCGCGGTGCTGTCCGGATCAGACACCTGCGTCGCCCCGGTCCTCACCGTCGCCGAACTGGCCGAGGATCCCCAGTACCGGGCCCGGAACGCGTTCGTCGAAGCGGTGCATCCCGAGCATGGCACGCTCCGCCAGACCGCGCCGCTGCTCGCCGGAATGCTCCGTCCCGAACTCCCCTACCACCTCCCGGCCGGAACCCACAGCCCCGAACTGCTGCTGGAGGCCGGGTTCACCGAGGCCGAGATCAAGGAACTGCTGGAGGAAGGCACCGTGGCATGACCGACGACCTCCCCGACCACTCCGACGACCTCCCCGACACGCTCCCCGACGACGTCACAGCCCTCATCGACCAGAAGGTCCACGAGCAGGCCGCCGACTTCCCCGTGGAGCGCGGCTACATCTGGACCTCCTGCGCCTCGGTCGAGAACGGCAACCCGCTCTACTGGGACGAGACCGCCGCCGCCGAGATCACCGGGGGCCCGATCGCGCCGCCGTCGATGCTGTCGACCTGGTTCCGGCCGCACCACTGGGCCCCCGGCCACGACGAGCCGCAGCTCCCGCTCCAGGTGCACTTCGACCTCAAGAAGCGGCTGGACCTGCCCGAGGCGATCATCGCGGAGTTCACCACGGTCTTCCACGAACCGGTGCGCCCCGGGGACGTCCTGACCACCTGCCAGCGCCTGCGCTCGGTGAGCGGTGTGAAGACCACGAAGCTGGGCCGGGGCCGGTTCTGGACCATCGACGTGGAGTACCGCAACGTCCGCGGCGAGCTGTGCGGCGTCGAGTCGTACACCGGCTTCGGCTACCGGCGCCAGGAGGCGAAGACCGCATGAAACCGCAGCTGACGCTGGACCAGGTGGCCGTCGGGGACGCGCTGCCGGTGCTGGCCTACCAGGTGTCCGCCACGACCGTGGTCCTGGGCGCGCTGGCGACCCGCGACTGGCGTCCGATGCACCACGACCACGCCTTCGCCGTCGGGCGCAACGGCGTCCGGGACATCTTCCTGAACACCCCGAACCAGGCCGCCTGGTTCGAGCGCTACCTCACCGACTGGACCGGCCCGCACGGCCGCCCCGGGCGCATGCGCTTCCGCATGAAGGACTCGGTGTTCCCCGGCGACACGATGACGATCAGCGGCACGGTCACCGGCGTGTCCACCGACGAGGCCGGCTGCGGCTGGATCGAGGTCGACCTGGACCTGGCGGTCGGCCAGGACACCAAGACCGGGTGCTCCGCGCGCGTCGCCGTCCCGGTCTCCCCCGACGACAACCCGTGGGCCCGGCGCGGCGAGCGCTGGCGTCCCTAGCGAGCGAGAGAAGGCCCTGATGGACCTCGACTTCAGCGACGAGCAGATCCTGCTGCGGGACACGGTGCGGGACCTGTGTGCCAAACACGTTCCGCCGACCACCGTGCGTGCCCTGGAGAACGATCCGGAGCACTACCCGGAGGACTTCTGGAAGCAGGCCGGCCAGCTCGGGCTGCACGGGATGCGGCTGCCGGAGGAGCACGGCGGCACCGACATGACGCTGCTGGACGCGGCGCTCGTCTACACCGAGTTCGGGCGCGCGCTGGTGCCCTCGCCGCACTTCGCAAGCACGGTGTTGGCCGGGCGGGTCCTGGTCGCGGCCGGGAGCGCGGAGCAGCGGCAGCGCTGGCTGCCGGGGATCGCGTCGGGCACCGGGGTGATCTCGGTGGCGTGGCTGGAGCCGGACCGGAGCTGCGGGCCGCGCGGCGTGCGGGCGCAGGCCGTCGCGGCATTGGGCGGCGGCTATCGGCTGACCGGGGTCAAGCGCCATGTTCCCTATGCGCGCAGCGCGGAGCGCGTGCTGGTGCTGGCGCGCGACGAGGCCACCGACGAGGTGCTCTTCCTTCTGGTGGATCCGGCCGCCGAGGGCGTTCGCCTGACGCAGCAACTCACGGTCGCCTCCGACACGCAGTACCGGATGGACTTCGAGGACGTGTTCGTCCCCGGAGAGTCGGTCATCCGCGGCGGCTGGGAGGTCTGGGACGCGGTCATGCACGACGCGATCGTGCTGGCGGCGGCTCAGGCATCCGGCGCGGCCCGGCGGACGCTGGAGTTCACGGTCGACTACGCGCTGACCCGGCACCAGTTCGACAAGCCGCTCGGCGCCTTCCAGGCGATCGCGCACTACCTGGCGGACGCCGTCACCACCGTCGACGGCGCCGAAACGCTGGTGTGGGAAGCCGCCTGGGCCCGCGACGCGGGACGCTCCACGGCGAAGCTCGCGCCGATGGCGAAGCTGTTCGCCGGGGACACGTTCCGGGACGTGACCGCGAAGGCGCAGCAGATCTTCGGCGGCAACGGCTTCACCGTGGAGTTCGACACGCAGCTGTACTTCCGGCGCGCTAAGCAGTGGCAGATGGCGTGGTGGGACGCGCGGTATCTGGAGGAGTTGGTCGCGGTGCAGGTGCTTGACGCCGGATGAGCACCAGCGCCACCGGGACCGCGGCCAGGCCGATGAGCCCGCAGACCCAGAAAGCCTGCTGGAAGCCGCCGGTCAGCGCATCGGCGGCGGCGTGGCCGTGCTCGAGCAGCCCTTGGGAGCGCGTGGCAGCCACCGTCGAGGCGATGGCGATCCCGATCGCACCCCCGAGCTGCTGAGAGGAGTCGATGAGCCCGGAGGCGACCCCGGCGTCGCGTTCGGTGACGCCGACCAGCGCCCCGATCGACACCGGGATGAACACCCAGGTGACCGCCCCGGTCAGGAAGAAGGGGCCGGTCAGGTCGGCCCAGAAGCTGCCGTGCGCGGACACCTGCGTCGCCCACAGGATCCCGGACGCTGTCACCGTCATCCCGATCGCCATCACCAGCCGCACGGACGCCTTGGTGACCAGGATCTGGGCCGGCCCGGCCATCACCACACCGGTCAGGCCGACGGTCAGCCAGGCCAGGCCGGTCGTCATCGCGGAGTACCGGAGCACCTGCTGCATGTAGAGCGTGCCGATGAAGATGTAGCCGTAGAAGCTGGCTCCGAGCAGGAAGCCGACGGTGTTGGAGCCGGCGAGGGTCTTCAGCCGGAACAGCCGCAGCGGCAGCAGTGGCGCCTCGGTCCTGGCCTCGACGATCACGAACGTGGCCAGCAGCACCGCCGCGATGGCGAGCAGCACCAGGGTGCGTGCGGCCGTCCACCCGACGGTCGGCGCCTGCGAGATCGCATAGACCGCGAGGACCAGGGAGCCGGTCACGGTGACGGCGCCGGGGACGTCGTAGCCGCGGCGGGCGTCCTGTACCCCCTTGCTCTCCGGCAGCACGCGCGGGGCCACCAGCAGCACTGCACCGCCGATGACGACATTCAGGTAGAAGATGTAGGGCCAGCCGGCGTACCGGGTGATGGCGCCCCCGGCCAGCACCCCGAACGTCGCCCCGCTGGCCCCGACGGCGCCCCAGATGCCCAGCGCCTTGTTGCGCTCGGGGCCCTCGGGGAACATGTTCATCACGATGGACAGCGCGGCGGGCAGCACCGCGGCGGCCCCCAAGCCCTGGACGCCACGCATGACGATCAGGAAGGTGCCGCTGGTCGCCAGCCCGCACGCGCACGAGGCCGCGGTGAACAGCGAGAGCGGCCACGAAGGTCCGGCGGCGTCCGACCAGGTCGGCGGTCCGGCCGCCGAGCAGCAGGAAGCCGCCGAAGCTGATCGCGTACGCGGTCACCACCCACTGCAGGTTCGTCTGGGCGAAGTGGAGCTTGGCGCCGATCGTCGGCAGCGCCACGTTCACGATCAGCATGTCGACCACGGTCATGAAGACCGCCACGGCCAGGAGCGCGAAGGCCCGCCATCGGTGCGGGACGCCGGGCGTCACAGCCGCTTCTTCTCTGGTGTCGTTCCAGCCTTCCACTGAGGTCATGGGTGCCTCCGGTCGTCGCGGGTGGGAGTCCTCACCCGGTGAAGCACCGGACGCCACGCGGATTCGTCGGGCGCTCAGCGATGAATCCGGCCCGTCTGCGGTGTTGCACTGGAGTAGGAGATGTTTTCCGAGCAGGCGACGAAAAAGGCGACGAAAGAACGGGGCGCACCATGACCGAGGCGACGACCCTCGCCCGGGCCCAGGCCGGAGACGGCGAGGCCTTCCGGGCCCTCGTCGATCCGCACCGCCGCGAGTTGATGGCGCACTGCTACCGGATCCTCGGGTCGGTCCAGGACGCCGAGGACGTGCTTCAGGAGGCTCTGTTGGCGGCATGGCGGGCGATCGGGCAGTTCGACGGCCGGTCGCTGCGGGCGTGGCTGTACCGGATCGCCACCAACCACTGTCTGAACTACCTGCGGGGCGAGGCGCGGCGGCCGCAGCCGGCCGGCCACCACGGGCCCCCGGGGCAGGACCGGCCCGGCGATCCGTGGTGGCTGGAGCCCTACCCCGGGGACGTGGACGATCTGACCCCCGGCCCCGAGGCCCGCTACGACGCCCGCGAGTCGATCGCGCTGTCGTTCGTCGCCGGGCTTCAGCACCTGCCGCCGCAGCAGCGTGCGGTGCTGGTGTTGCGGGACGTGCTCGGCTTCTCGGCGGCCGAGACCGCGGACATGCTGGGCACCACCGCGACCGCCGTCAACAGCGCGCTGGTCCGGGCCCGCGCCGCGCTGCCGCCGGACCGGAGTCCGCACGAGGTGCCGATCCCCACGTCGCCGGCCGAGGCGGCGGTCGTGGACCGCTTCGTGCGCGCGTTCCAGCGCTTCGACCTGCCGGAGCTGGTGAGCCTGCTGACCGACGACGCCCGGCTGACGATGCCGCCGCAGCCCATGGAGCACCGGGGCCCCGGGGCGATCGCCCGGTTCCTGGTGGAGCTCCATCAGGGGCAGGAGCTCCGGTTCCTTCCCACGCGCGCCAACGGGCAGCCCGCCATGGTGCTCTACATCCCCGATCCCCAGGCGCCGATCTGGCGGTTCTGCGGGCTCATCGTGTTCTCGCTGCGGGGCGGGCAGGTGCGGGGGCTCACCCGGTTCGCCGGACAGGCCTCGCTGACCCGGTTCGGCTTCCCGCGCACGCTGCCGCGGGGGTTCGACGCCTGAGCAGCAGGGTTGCTGCCCGCCACCCCTTGCGCGCCGCTATCCCTTCCTGGCCACCACCCCGTAAGCGATCTGCCGCTCCCGCACCGTCTTCGTCGGATTGCGCTCGGCCCGCCACGCCGCCATCGGCACCAGCCCCGGCTCGACCGGCTCCAGCTCCCCCAGCAGCTCCAGCACCTCCTCGCGGCCGCGGGCCTGGCAGGGGATCGACACCTGCCGGAACGCCGCCGACGTGGCGCGCGCCAGCTCCACCGCCAGGTCCGTGGCACCGTGCGTGAGCACCAGGCAGCTGCCGGGCGCGCAGGCGTCCATCAGCGTGCGGAGGTGCTTGGCGGGCTGCTCGTGGTCCAGGAGGAAGTGCAGCAGGCCGGTAACCACCATGGCCACCGGCTGGGTGAAGTCGATCAGCCCGGTCAGCGCCGGCTCGCGCAGCAGCGCCTCCGGCTCGCGCAGGTCCCCCTCGACGAATGCGGTCCCCGGACCGCCGTCGGTGAGCAGGACCCGTGCGTGCGCGAGCACGATCGCGTCGTTGTCGACGTAGGCCACGCGCGCCGCCGGCTCCACCGCGCGCGCGATCTGGTGCGTGGTCGGCGTGGCGGGCAGGCCGGTGCCGACGTCCACGAACTGCTTCACGCCCTCGGCCGCCAGGTGGCGGACCGCGCGGCGCAGGAAGTCGCGCTGTTCGCGGCAGGTGTCGCGTAAGTAGGGGTTGGCGCGCAGCAGGAGTTCGGCCGCGGTGCGGTCGGCGCGGAAGTGGTCCTTGCCGCCGAGCAGGAAGTCGTAGACCCGCGCGACGTGCGGGTTGTCGGCGTCCAGGGCGGCCGGGCGCCAGTGCTGCGGCGTGTCGAACAGCGGCGGCAGCGGGCCCAGTCCTGCGTGATCGGCCACGTGATCGGCCATGCACCCTCCTGGCGGGCCGGGCCCCGGTCGGTTGTCAGCGCTCGAAGTGCCCAGCTTAACCAATCTCTTTCACAGGTCCACAAGCCTTAATCCGACGATAAGATCTCTCCTGGTAAGGGGCGGACGGGGCCAGGGGCGGAGACAGCACATGTGGGAGAAGGAACGACGGTCCGTCGCGACCGTGTTCGCCACGCACGGCGCCGTGACCGGGACGTTCTCCTCACGTCTGCCATGGCTGTCCGACCACCTGCACCTGTCCGCGGGAAAACTCGGTATCGCCCTGCTCATGCCCTCCATCGGCGCCATCGCCACCATGCCCTTCGCCGGCCGAGCGGTGGCCCGCTTCGGCACCAAGGCGACCGCGCTGACGCTGATCGGCGCCTTCCTGGCCATCACGGTGGCCATCTCCTGGATGCCGAGCCTGCCGGCCCTGGCGGCCTGCATGGTCCTGTCCGGCGCCGTCGCAGGCACCTCCGACATGGCGATGAACGCCCAGGGCATCCTGGTCGAGAAGCGCCTGGGCCGCTCGATCATGTCCGGCCTGCACGGCAGCTGGAGCGCCGGCGTCCTGGTCGCCGCGATGGCCGGCTCCCTGGCCGCGCACGCGCACGTCGACGCCCGCGTGCACTTCGCCGTCGCGGCGGCGGTGCTGGCGGTGACGGTCCTGTGGGGCACGCACGGCTTCCACACCAGCTCCGCCGACGTGGGCCTGGTGGAGGAGAAGAAGGAGGACGTGCCGCTGTTCGTGATCCCCCGCGGCGTGATCCTGCTGATCGGCCTGGTCGGCTTCTGCGGCATCTACGCCGAGGTGGCCGCCCAGGACTGGTCCTCGGTCTACATGCACCGCACCCTGCACGGCGACGAAGCCGAGGCGGCCTTCACCACCGGCATGTTCGCCTTCACCATGGCCGCCGGCCGCCTGTCCGGCGACGCGGTGGTCGGCCGCCTGGGCGCGACCACCACAGTCCGCGCCTGCGGAGTGTTCGGCGCGATCGGCGGCCTCCTGGTGGTAGCGGCCCACAGCCCGATCCCGGCGATCATCGGCTTCATGCTCATCGGCGTCGGCGTCTCGGTCGTCGTCCCCCTGGCCTTCGCCGCCGCCGGCCACGCCGGCCCCAACCCCACGATGGGCGTCGCGGGCGTGGCGACCATCGCCTACGGCGCCGGCATGGCCGCCCCCGGCATGATCGGCGGCATCGCCGACCTGACCTCCCTGCGCGTGGCCTTCTGCGCCGTCACAGTGCTGGCCGGCATGGTCGCCCTCGGCGGCGGCCTGCTGGGGCGCAACGCACCCGCGGGGGTGCACGGGGTGGAGGGCGCCCGGGCGGTGGAGGCTGAGGCGCTGGCTACGGAGGGGTGAGGGGCGCGCCGTGGCTTGTGGCTGTGGTGTGGTGCTGCGGTGCGGTGCTGTTGGTGGGTGGGTTACAGGCGACAGGCGTTTCTTGACGGCTTCGCGCATGGTTTGCGGGTTCGGGGTTCGGTGGTGGCTGGTCGGTCGGTCGGCCGGGGGTTGCGGTGTTCACGGGCCCGTGGCTGGTTCAGGATCCTTCGGTGGCGGCCGGGTTGGCGGCAGGTCTAGAGCGAGAACCAAGAGCAAAGAACCAAGAGCGCTGCCAGTGAGTGAGCCGGGCCGACTACCTTGGCCAGCTAAGCTGGCTGGCTGGCTGACGTTGCCGACTGACTGACCGGCCTATTGCTGCGAACCGGCGCTTCGCCGATGCCGATGATGCCGATGCCCTCGCTCCCGGCGCCGCCATGGACGCCTCCTGAGGCCGCCCACCGAGGCCGCAAGCGTGAGGGATGCCCGAGACCGCCGGGGAATCGCTCGACCGGCGGCCGATTCCACCAACTCGCGCCCTTGTCACCCCGATCCCGCCACACCTCTGGCTGGTTTTCGGTTCGTTCCCCTCGGTCGCGTCGGCAGGGCTTGTCCTACAGTGCCGGTTCTCGGGAGTCAAGTTCGCGCTGCACGAAACCGCAGGCCACGAAGCTAACCGCAGCGCGCGGACTTTACTCCCGGGGTTCGGCGCTGTACCCCTTGGGGCTGACGACGCGACCGAGGGGAACGAACCGCCACCACCCCACAAACCACCACCGCCCAGCAACGACCCAGCCACCCGATGGAGCCGCGCCAGTTCCCCGAGGGAGCCGAGGCCCGCCGGAGGCACCGGCTCTTCACCATGCTCTTGGCCTTGCTCTTGATCTAGACCTGCCGCCCACCCGGCCGCCACCGAAGGATCCTGAACCAGCCCCGGGACCGTGAACACCGCAACCCCCGGCCGACCGACCGACCAGCCACCACCGAACCCCGAACCCGCAAACCATGCGCGAAGCCGTCAAGAAACGCCTGTCGCCTGTAACCCACCCACCAACAGCACCGCACCGCACCGCCGCACCACACCACAGACAGCTGGCGAGCGCTTGCAACGACCCCACTCAGAAGTGAGTGGCGATCCCGAAAGCCTTGCGCAGCTGAGCCATATCGTGCCGATCGCGTTCGGCCGGCTCATAGCCCTGATGGAAGTAGACCTGCTGCTCGGCCGACAGGCAGGGCACCGCAGTCCCCGCGATGACGCCGGTGACGAAACACGAAGCCGGATAGGCAAAAGGCCGGTCCGCCTCCAACGAAGCCTGCGACGCCGACCCGTCCTCGCCGAAGACCAGCGGGTGCAGATCGATCTCCCGGCCCCGTGCGTCGGCCATCACGAACCGCACCGGACGCCAATCCACCGTCTCGGCGAACCCCGCGCGCGCCAAGGCCGCCACGAGCGCGGGCTCCTGATCGAGCCGGTGCATCAGGTCCACGTCGCGGTGCGGGCGCGTCTCGTCGCCGACCAGGGCGTCGATGCCCCAGCCGCCGCCGATCCAGACGTCGGCGCCCGCCGCCCGCAGGAGGGCGACGAGCTCCAGTACGTCCTCGGCCGTCATCACCGGCGTCTCGCCCCCCGTTGAAGCAACCTCACCCCGCCTTGCAGCAACCTCACCCCGCGTTGAAGTAAGAAGCCTCGGGGTGGTGCGCCACGATCGCGTCCGTCGACTGCTCCGGGTGCAGCTGGTACTCCTCCGACAGCCGCACGTTGATCCGCTCCGGCTTCAGCAGCTCCACGATCTTCGTCCGGTCCTCCAGGTCCGGGCACGCCGGGTACCCGAACGAGTACCGGCACCCGCGGTACTCCACCTTGAACAGCCCCTCGGTCGAGTCCGGGTCCTCCGCGGCGAAGCCCAGCTCGTCGCGCACGCGCGCGTGCCAGTACTCGGCAAGGGCCTCGGCGAGCTGGACCGACAGGCCGTGGAGCTCCATGTACTCGCGGTAGGAGTTGGCCGCGAACAGCTCCGCCGTCGCCTCGGCGATGCGGGCGCCGACCGTCACCAGCTGGAACGGGGCCACGTCCACCTCGCCGGATTCCTGCGGGCGCCAGAAGTCGGACAGGCACAGGTGGCGGTCGCGGCGCTGGCGCGGGAAGGTGAAGCTGGTGCGCTGGTCGCCGCTCTCGTCGAGGATCAGCAGGCTGTCGCCCTTGCTCACCGCCGGGAAGTAGCCGTAGACCACGGCCGCGTCCAGCAGGTTCTCGGTCTGCAGGCGCTCCAGCCACATGCGCAGGCGCGGGCGGCCCTCGGTCTCGACCAGTTCCTCGTACGAGCGCCCGCCGGAGCCGCGTCCGGGCTTGAGCCCCCACTGGCCCAGGAACAGCGCGCGCTCGTCGAGGTAGGGCGCGTACTCCGCCAGCCGGATGCCCTTCACCATGCGGTCGCCCCAGAACGGCGGCGCCGGGATCGGGTTGTCCAGCGCCACGTCGGAGCGTGCCGGGATCGGCTCGTCCGGGAGCTCGCGCAGCGGCCCGGAGGCCTTCACCCGCCGGGGACGCAGCGCCGGCAGCGAGGCCCCGGGCACGCCGGCCTTCACCGCCGCGACGGCGTCCATCAGGTTCAGGCCCTCGAAGGCGTCGCGCGCGTAGCGCACCTCGCCGTCGTAGAGCTCGGCGAGGTCCTGCTCGACGTAGGCCCGGGTCAGCGCCGCGCCGCCGAGCAGCACCGGCCAGCGGCCGGCCACGCCGCGGGTGTTCATCTCCTCCAGGTTCTCCTTCATCACCACCGTGGACTTCACCAGCAGCCCCGACATGCCGATGGCGTCGGCGGTGTGCTCCTCGGCGGCGTCCAGGATCGTCTGGAGCGGCTGCTTGATGCCGAGGTTGACCACGTTGTAGCCGTTGTTGGACAAGATGATGTCGACCAGGTTCTTGCCGATGTCGTGGACGTCGCCCTTCACCGTGGCCAGCACGATCGTGCCCTTGCCGGTGGAGTCCGACTTCTCCATGTGCGGCTCCAGGTGGGCCACCGCCGCCTTCATGGTCTCCGCGCTCTGCAGCACGAACGGCAGCTGCATCTCGCCGGAGCCGAACAGCTCGCCGACCGTCTTCATGCCGTCCAGCAGCACCTCGTTGACGATCTCCAGGGCGGGGCGCTCCTCCAGCGCCGAATCCAGGTCGGCCTCCAGGCCCTTGCGCTCGCCGTCGATGATGCGGCGCTTGAGCCGCTCGTTCAGCGGCAGCGCGGCCAGCTCGTCGGCGCGGGAGGCCTTCAGCGAGGCCGCGTCCACGCCCTCGAACAGCTCCAGCAGCCGGGTCAGCGGGTCGTAGCCCTCGGCGCGCCGGTCATAGACCAGGTCCAGGGCGACCTTGCGCTGCTCCTCCGGGATGCGGGCGATCGGCAGGATCTTGGAGGCGTGCACGATCGCCGAGTCCAGGCCGGCCTCGACGCACTCGTGCAGGAACACCGAGTTCAGCACCTGGCGCGCGGCCGGGTTCAGGCCGAAGGAGATGTTCGACAGGCCCAGCGTGGTCTGCACGTCCGGGTGCCGGCGCTTGAGCTCCCGGATGCCCTCGATGGTCTCCAGGCCGTCGCGGCGCGACTCCTCCTGCCCGGTACAGATCGTGAAGGTGAGACAGTCCACGAGGATCGAGTCCTCCGGCACGCCCCAGTTCGCCGTGATGTCCTCGATCAGCCGCTCGGCGATCGCCACCTTGTGCTCGGCGGTGCGGGCCTGGCCCTGCTCGTCGATGGTCAGGGCGATGACGCCGGCGCCGTGCGAGGACACCAGCTCCATGATCCGCGCGAAGCGGGAGTCCGGGGCGTCGCCGTCCTCGTAGTTCACCGAGTTGATGACCGCGCGGCCGCCGAGGGTCTCCAGCCCGGCCTGCAACACCTGCGGCTCGGTGGAGTCCAGCACGATCGGCAGCGTGGAGGCGGTCGCGAACCGGCTGGCGACCTGCTTCATGTCCTCGACGCCGTCCCGCCCCACGTAGTCGACGCAGAGGTCGAGCATGTGCGCGCCGTCGCGGATCTGGTTGCGGGCGATCTCCACGCACGCGTCCCAGTTCTCGGCCAGCAGCGCCTCGCGGAACGCCTTGGAGCCGTTGGTGTTGGCGCGCTCGCCGATCGCCAGGTAGCTGATGTCCTGCCGGAACGGCACGTGCTGGTACAGCGAGGAGGCCCCCGGCTCGCGCTTGGGGTCGCGCTGCGGCACCTCGCGTCCGCCGAGGCTCTCGACCAGCTGGCGCAGGTGCTCCGGCGTGGTGCCGCAGCAGCCGCCGATCAGCGCGATGCCGAACTGGTCGACGAAGCGCTGGTGCCAGTCGACGAGTTCCTCGGGGCTCAGCGGGTAGTGCGCGCCGCCGGAGGTCAGCACCGGCAGGCCGGCGTTGGGCATGCAGGACAGGCCGATCGTGGAGTGCTTGGCCAGGTAGCGCAGGTGCTCGCTCATCTCGGCCGGGCCGGTGGAGCAGTTCAGGCCGATGCGCTCGATGCCCAGGGACTCCAGCGCGGTCAGCGCCGCGCCGACCTCGGTGCCCAGCAGCATCGTGCCGGTGGTCTCGAAGGCCGCCGAGGCCCACACCGGGATGTCGACCCCGGCCGCGCGCGCCGCCGCCTTGGCGCCCAGCACCGAGGCCTTGATCTGCAGCAGGTCCTGGCTGGTCTCCACCAGCAGCGCGTCGGCGCCGCCGGCGATGAGCCCGGCGGCCTCGGCCTGGTAGGCGTCGCGCAGCGTGGCGTAGCCGATCTGGCCCAGGGACGGCAGCTTGGTGCCCGGGCCGATGGAGCCGATCACCCAGCGCGGCTTGTCGGCGGTGGCGAAGCCGTCGGCGACCTCGCGGGCCAGCCGGGCCCCGGCTTCGGAGAGCTCGAAGACGCGGTCGGAGATGTCGTAGTCGCCGAGGTTGGTGTGGTTGGCGCCGAAGGTGTTGGTCTCCACGCAGTCCACGCCGGCGCGGAAGTACTCTTCGTGCACGGCCTGCACGATGTCCGGGCGGGAGATGTTGAGGATCTCGTTGCAGCCCTCGTGGCCCTGGAAGTCGTCCAGCGTCGGGTTCTGCGCCTGCAGCATGGTGCCCATGGCCCCGTCGGCCACCACCACCCTGGTCCGGAGTGCTTCACGGAGTGCGGCGATCCGGGCGTTTCCGGCGTGCGCGGAAGGGGCGGCGGTCGAGGCCATGAGGGTTCCTCCGGGGTGAGCGGCTGCTCTTACTTGACCAATCGGACACGATTCTAGTCCGCGGGGCATTCTGAGACAGGGCGTGTCCACGTGGTGGAGCGTCCCCGGTGCGGGCCTGCTCCGGCCGTGTTCCCGGGCGTGTTGTCAGGCGTGTTGTCAGGCGTGTTGTCAGGAACTGGAGGCCGGCGCCGCAGGGTGGGAGCCCGCCGCGGCGATCGCCGCCTCGACCGGCATCCGGCGGGTCGCGATCGCCCACGCCACCTCGGCCCACAGCTCCGGACGGCCGTCCAGACGCGCGGCGACCAGGCCTTCGAGCGGGAAATGGCCGGTCCGGTCCAGTTCCTGCTCGGCACGCAGCCCCTGAGCGCCGAAATCCTCGGCATCCAACAGGTCGACCCAATGCCGGCGCGGCGTCCGCCGGGCGGCCTCGACCAGCGGTTCGGCGCTGCCGGCGGCCATGGACGCGCGGACCGCGGGCAGCACTGCGTCCAGGCTCCCGGCGCGCTCCAGGTCCAGCGCCCACACCGGCTCCGGCCCGGCCGCCACGGCCAGGGCGCCGTACACGCAGGTCAGCTCGGCCGGCTCGGTGCGGCTCCGCAGGCCCGCGACCACCTGGTGCAGCAGGGCCGGGTCGTCGGTCAGCCACCAGGCCAGGTCGACGAGCCTGTCGCCGCCGGCGGCGGTCCACCGCAGCGCCTCGTCCACCCCGGCGAGCCCGGCGAACTCGCGGAACACCCGGCTCAGGACATCCGGCGGCACGATCCGCTTGAGCAGGACCTCGCGGGCGTGGCCGAGGTCCATCTGCTCCAGGACGTAGTCGGGGCACAGCACGTTCTTCAGCAGCCGGTGGTACCGGCGGACGGAGGTGTACGCCAGGTCATGGTCGACCAGCACCCGGCTCAGCGGGGCGCTGCCGAGCAGCCACTCCCCCTGGTCGTCGGCGGTCTGCGGCTGGTCCGGCGGTTCGACCAGTTCGTTCTCGACCAGCCCGTCGAGGTAGCGCGCCGCGACCGGGTGCGGGGCCAGGGCGAGCAGGATGTTCTGCGAGGCGTAGGCGGAGCGGTCCGGATGCAGGAAGCGGTGGAGACCACCGGGCGCCCGATCCGAACGCAGCAGTTCGGCGACCGAGCCGGCGAAGCTGCCGCTGAGGTCGATCACCCGCGCCCAGCGCTGGTCGTCCTCCCCCAACGCCTCGGCCAGACGGCGCGCGAGCAGAACCCTGACGTCGCCGGTCGCCCGGCGCAACCAAGGACGCGAATACTCCGCCGGGGTGCAGACCGCCAGCGCCAACGCCAGCGCCGCCGGCCGGGTGTGCTCCACGATCTGCCTGGCCGTCAGAGACCCGGCGCACAGCGCTTCCAGCGCCAGGGCCCGGATGCGGGCCACGGCGGCGCCGAGGTCGGCGCCGGTGGGGGCGTCTTCCTCGAGCATGCGGAGATAGGCGTCCAGGCCCAGGGGCCGCGGCGGCACATGCTCGGGCTGCTGGACCAGCCGCCGCGCGAGCATCCGCCGCACGGGCCCGGGCCCCCACTGCGAGATGTGTGCGACGACGGCCGGCGCCAACGGCAACTCGGCGGTCGCCACCGCCTCGGCGAGCTGATCGGCGGACAGCGCGGCCAGCGCGGGCACGACATCAGCCGGCCGCGCCGAGCCGAGCAGCCGCAGCAGCGCGACCGGACCGGGGACCGCGTCGGGCGCGGCCTCGCGCAGGCGGAGGCTTTCGGTGGGCCAGGCTGGCGAGGTCGTGGCTATGGGCACAGTGGATATGACGAGTCCGGCGGCCGGTGCTGTTGCAGTCGGCGCGGTGGATTCGGCGCTCGGCCCGGCCGGCACCGCGGGCGCGGTCGCCGCAGCCAACGCACTCGGCCCGGCTGGCGCCGCAGGCACGGCCGCCGCAGCTAGCGCACTCGGCCCGGTTGGCACCGCAGGCGCGGCCGCCGCAGCCAACGCACTCGGCCCGGCTGGCACCGTAGGCACGACCGCCGCAGCCAACGCACTCGGCCCGGTCGCCGACCCCGCCCCGTCGGCCGCCCCCGGCGCGCTCGATCCCGTCGGCACCGTCACGAACGCCTGTTCAGCCACCAGGGCATCTTGCCCTGTCCGCGCGCGGTTGAGTACCGCCGGGGTCGCCCGCCGGTGCTATTGGTTGAGAATCGTGCTGATCATCTTCAGCCACCGGGTGTAAAACCAGCTGATCAGCGTGTTGGGAGTGAGCAGCCCGGCACCCGGCCGGTACTTGTCAGTCACCTCCGATCCGGCCACCATCTGCGTCAGCCGCGCGCCCTTGAGGCGCGAGCGTTCGTACTCGGCCAGGCCCGCCGGCAGGTCGCCCTCCTTCAGACGCAGCCCGCGCGCCAGGGCCCAGCCGTCCTCCAGGGCCTGGTTCGCGCCCTGAGCCACCGTCGGGGGCATCGTGTGCGCGGCGTCGCCGAGCAGGACCACGCGTCCGCGGCTCCAGCCGCGGGTCACCTTCTGCCGCCGGTGCGCGAAGAACTCGATCTGGGAGTCGTCGGCGGCGGCCAGGGTCTCGGCCACCGGGGAGGCCCAGTGGCCGAAGCGCTCCTTCAGCATGGCCGTGACCGAGGGCGGCTGCGGGTCCTCGGCGTTCCACGGCCGGTCGAACCACCACTGCAGCAAGCCGTTGCCGGCCGGCATCAGGCCGCAGAATCCCTCGCGGCCGACGATCATCAGGCCGCGCCGGGAATGCGTGGTCTCCACGTCGACCGGCGTCAGCCCCTGCCAGGTCGCCCAGCCCGCGGGCCGGGTCGGGTCCGCGCCGTACACCAGGTCGCGCACCACGGAGCGCGAGCCGTCCGCGCCGATCACCAGGTCCGCCGACGCCGCCGTGCCGTCGGCGAAGCGCACCTCGGCCGAGCCGGGATCCTGGTCGATCGAGACCGCGCGGCGCCCGAAGTGCAGCGTGCCCTCCGGGAGGCCGTCGGCCAGGCGCCGGATGAGGTCGCGGCGCGGCGTCGAGCGGTGCGGGTAGCCGTAGCGCGCCGCCGCCCGCGTGCAGTCGATGTCCATCAGCATCCGGGCGTCGCTGCCGCGCAGCATCGCCAGATAGTCGATCGGCGCGCCGAGGTCGTCGTACGGCACGCCGAGCGCGTGCAGCACCGCCGTGCCATTGCTCCACAGTGTCAGTGCCGAGCCCGACGTACGCAGCGCCTCGGCCCGTTCGTAGCACGCCACCTCGTGTCCGTCCGCGATCAGTGCCCGGGTCGCGGCCAGACCGCCGATCCCGGCTCCGATGACCACCACACGCATGGTTCCCCTCCTGTCGTCCCGCCTGTCCCGCCTCACGATCAATACCACCACAACGATAGTACTATCCCGGCTCCGGTATCATCTCGGGGTGATGGCTCCCCCTCCGAACCTGGCCCGGCGCCGCGCCCTGACCGACGGCGCGCTGCGCGTGCTGGCCGCCACCGGCCTGCACGGCTTCAGCCACCGCGCCGTGGACACCGCCGCCGACCTGCCCGCCGGCACCGCCGCCAACTACTTCGGCAGCCGCGACGCGCTGCTGGCGGCCGCCGCCGAGCGCGTGCTGGAACTGCACGAGGAGGACATGGCGGCCGCCCACGGCCTGGTCGTCGGCCCGGTCGACCGCGAGGGCCTGATCGGCCTGCTGGCGATGTCGCTGGAGATGTCGGCCAAGCTGCACCGCGACCGCTACCTGGCGGTCTACGAGCTCACCCTGGAATCCACACGCCGCCCGGCCTTGCGGGCGACGTTCGACGCCATCCGGGACGCGGCGATCGAGTTCACCTGCGAGCAGCACCGGGCCCTGGGCCTGGCCACCTCGCGCCAGGACGTGGAGACCCTGATCACGCTGTACGGCGGCGCGCTGTTCACCCTGATCACCGGCCAGGCCGGCGAGCACGGCAAGGACGGCGAGCCCGACACCGCGACCTGCGCCGCGCTGGCCCGCACGATGGTCGCGGGCATCTCGTCGTAGAACAGCGGGCATCTCGTCGTAGAACATGTGAGAGCCGGCGCGGCTGGATGGTGTGTGCGTGGCTTGGGGTGGCTGGTGCGGTTTTGGTGGTGATTTTAGAGGCTTTTTACGGCTTCGCGCATAGTTTGCGGGATCCGCTGGTGGCGCAGTTCAGGTAAGCGTCGCGGGTCGCACTGGCGGCCGGCGGTCGGCGTGTTCACGACCGCGCACAGGTCCGAGTCACTGCGCACACGTCATTGCTGGCGGGTGTCTGCCGCGTTTGGTGTGCACCTAAAGTCAAGAGCAGGTGCCTCCGGCGGGCGCTCTACAGCGGGGGGCGCCCCCTGCGGACCTGCTTGATGCCGGCGGCCCGCGACTGTTCGGCTTTGTCTTCGTGCGTGGGCGCGCTGCGCTTGTTGGTGGCGGTGCTGCTTGTGGTCGCCATGTTCCGGGTCCCCCGCCGCGTCGACGCCTAAAAGGAAGCAGGCCGGTCCGGTGGTATCAAGTCGGATCACACACTGCTGTGGTCCGGTTTCGTCCGACTTGACACCACCGGACCGGCCAGCTTGGCTACGCCCGCCGACGCGGCGGGGGACCCGGAACAAAGAGCCCTCTATGGTGTGCGGGATCCACGTGTCACACGGTGGTCGGCCGCGACTGGCCTACGTGCGTGAGCACGGTGTGACACGTGGATCCCGCATCCCATACAGGTGGGGTTGTCTCGGTTCCCTCGTCGCTGTCGGCGGGCTCTGCCAACCATCCCAGTAGCGACCAACACTCGGACCGCCGCCCACGCGGGGTGTTGATGATCCCTCAGAGTCTGGAGTGCCCGCCGGAGGCGCCTGCCTTTGATCTTCGGTGCCCACCAAACGCGGCCGGCAGCCGCCAGACCAAACGTGTGCGCAATGACTCGGACCGGTGCGCGGTCGTGAACGGGCGAGCCGCCGGCCGCCAACGTGAAACGAGCGCCTCAACCGAACTGCGCCACCAGCGGATCCCGTAAACCATGCGCGAAGCCGTAAAAACCTTGACTGTCAACCCACGAACAAACCGCACCCGCCAAGCACCCCGAAGCGCCAAAAGCGCCCGCCGCGAAGGGATCGTGGCGGGCGCAGTCGGCGGACCGGTGGCTGTCGACGACCGGTCGGTCCGTCAGTGGTGCGTCGCTATCGGATTCCGCTGCCGGATGCGGCCCATTCCCAACCGTTCCCGCGGCATGTCCCGATGGCGGCCTTGCTGAAGGACATACTACTTCCGGCGCGCGTTGCCTCCACCGCCGGGGACCATCGCGAAGGAGCCGTTGTTCAGCGCCGTGGGCCCGTAGCCGCCGCTGGTCAGCGCCTGCGGGTTCGAGGCGTCGAAGGGCTGGCCGTCGACGGTCACGTTGCTGAAGTCCTGCTCGGAGAACGACGGGTAGCTCGACGTCGGCGACTCGATGACCGCCTCGGCGCTGGCGTCCTGGCCGTTGTACTGCTGCTGGGTGCTCTCGGTCCAGCCGGCGGTGTTGTCGGTCAGGGTGACGGTGTAGTTGCCGGTGCCGTCGTCGGAGACGCTGCCGGTGAAGGAGTCGCCGGCCGAGACCGGGTCGTTCCAGTACACCGGCTGCGCCGGGTACATCTCGTACCAGGCCGAGTAGACCGGGCTGCCGGAGGAGCAGTCGGTCTGCACGCCGGTCTGCTCCACGCTCTCCGAGCCGTAGCCGTCGATGCCGACCCACGGCGCGTACAGGTCGTTGCTGGTGTTGCAGGTGACCTGCGGCTCGGTCCAGGATCCGGAGATGCTGGTGAAGTTGCCGGTGGCGACGTAGCCGCCCCAGTTGCTGTCCTGGAAGTTCTTCACGCTCCGGTGGTGGTGCCCGAAGGACACCGGCGTCCGGCTGTGCGCGGCCGCCGCGGGCGCGCCGGTGACGCCCGCGCCGGCGGTGAGGGCCGCGCAGGCCAATGCCGCGGCGGCCAGGCGGGCGCGCCGGGGAGCGAGGAAGGTGGGGGTGTGCATGGTGGGGATCTCCAGTTCCGAGTGATGGACGGGGACTGATTCGTCAGTCTCGGAACCGAACGGCCGGTTGGGAACGCGTCGCGGCGGGCCGATGGCGGCCATGGCCGGTCGCGGCCTAACCCCCGGACCCCGGGGATTTGTGTCAAGGCACGGTAAAACCCCAGATGGAAACCCCTCACCGTGATGCGGCGTCAGTCCAAGCGTCAGTCCAAGCGTCAGTCCAACAGCCCCAGCTGCGCGGCCTTCGCCCCGGCCGCGAACCGGCTGCGCACCCCGAGCGCCTCCAGCGTCTGGGCCACCAGCCGGCGCAGCGTGCGCTCCGAACACCCCAGCTGGCGCGCTATGGCCTCGTCCTTGGCCCCGGTCGCCAGCGCCCGCAGCAGCCTGACGTGCACCGCCGTCAGCTCCTCGTCCCGATCGCCGCCCGCGCCGACGAACGTCGCGTACTTCTCCGCGCCGACCCACAGGTGGTCGAACGCCGCCAGCAGACAGCGGCCGACCACGTCGCTGCGGATCACCACGTCGCACGGCGGCTCCCCGTCCGGGCCGGGGGTGACCACCACCGAGCCGTCGAGCACCAGCAGCCGCAGCGGGATCGCGTCGGCGACGCGCACCTGCCCGCCGCCCTTCTCCAGGGCGCTGAGATAGGCCGCGGCGCCGGGCCGCCGGGCGGCGGTCCTGGACACCAGCATCCGGAACCCCACGCCGCGCTTGAGCAGGCCCAGGTCCACCTTCAGGCTCTCGCGCAGCACGTCGTTCGGGGCCAGCGCGGGATGCATCGCCACCGCGTCGCGGCGGTTGAGCAGCGCGCGGTCGTCCAGCCAGCGCCGCAGCGCCGCGCGGTCGGTGAAGCGCAGGACGTCCACCCGCTCGGACTCGAACCCGGTGGGCGCCCCGGACGGCCGTTCGCGGTGAACACAGACCAGGTCGGCCAGGTCCGAGACGGTGGAGCGCCAGCGCTCGACCTCCTCGGCCATCCGCCCCAGCCCGCCGCTGGCCTGGGCCAGCACGTCCAGCACCGCCTGCTCCGGCAGCGCGACCCCGCCGCCGTCGGGGGCCAGCAGCCGGCGCTCGCCCAGCCACTCCATGCCGGCGCGCGCCTGGTCCTCGGGAACGTCGAGCCCGAAGGCGACGGCGGCGACGGGATCGGCTGCGAGATCGGCTATCGGACCGGCCACGGGATCGGCCGCCGGTTCGGCCGCGGCGGGCCGTCCCCGGGCCAGCAGCCGGTAGGCACGGTGCGCGGTGGTAGCCGGGTCGGGAGGGCGAAATCCACGTCCTGACACGATCCTCACCGTAGTCCGGCATGAGCGAGGCGTAAAGGTTGCGCGACTACGTAAGTAATCCGGCGCGATGTAAAGCATGCTTGACACTCCCGCGATGTAAAGCGTACTTTCCATCCATGCGGAACGACATGCGGGCACTGCGACAGGCCAAGGGCCTGTCGCAGCAGGACCTGGGGCAGGCGCTCGGGGTCTCGCGGCAGACGGTCAACGCGATCGAGCAGAACCGCTACGACCCCTCGCTCCCCCTGGCGATCCGCATCGCGAGGTATTTCGGCACAACGGTGGAGGGGATGTTCCATGTCGACGGATGCTGACACGGACGCCGGCGGGGGCCGGGAAGAGAACTGCGGCCGGGGCCGCAAGAGCCGGGGCGGACCGTGGACGGTGCCGGTGACGGCGGCCGTGCTGGGCGGGGCGTACCTGGCGATCTACCTGGGCCACCACGACGTGGCGATGGCCGTCTCGGGCCTGGTGATCATGCTCGGCTACGCGGCGGTCCTGGTCCTGGGCTCGCGCCGCTCGGAGGCGGTGGCCCTGCTGCGCGGGGAGAGCGGGGACGAGCGGCGGCGGTCGATCGAGCAGCGCGCGGCGGCGCTGACCATGTACGTGATGACCCTGGTGCTGGTCGTCGGCGGTCTGATCGCGCTGATCCGCGGCAAGGACACGTCGACGTGGACGACGTTGTGCGCGGTGCTGGGCGGCACGTACCTGCTGTCCACGTTCGTCCTGACCCGGCGCGGCTGAACACGGCTGACCACAGCTGACCGCGGCTGAGCACGAAGGCGCCGTGGCGCGGAACACACCATTCCACGCCACGGCGCCGGTTGGATCAAACAATCGTCATCAGTACCGAATCAGCACCGGAACCAACACCGGATCAGTACCAGGCGACGACCGTCACCTCCGAGCTCGGCACCCACGCCTCCCGGTGGTTGTAGTCGATGCCGAACCACAGGTTCTGCGTGCCGTCCTCGAACACCGACTTCGGAGCGGCCCACTCCGAGCCGCTCGGCGCCGACCCGATGATGTCCGCCGAGCTCGTGGTCGGCCGGCCGTAGATGCCGATCGTCGCGTTCTTCGTCGTCGGCTTCAGGCTCACCACGTAGGAGTGCACCGGGACCGCGGAGCCGGCCGGGACCGCCAGCCACGCCTTCTTGGCGTCGGCGTAGTAGCTCGGCGTGGAGTTGGACAGCTGGTCGTTCTCGCCGTACCAGATCTCGTACATGGTCATCCCGGTCCCGGCCTGGTCGGGCTGGGAGGCCAGGGAGTAGTACGGCATCTGGGTCTCGACGTTGGTGGTCTCGTCCGTGGGATCGGAGCCCGGTGCGCCCGGGATGACCGCGTCCTTCGTACTGGGACCGGTGTAGAGGGTGAAGAAGCTGTTGTTCGCTGTCGTCTCGGTCCCGTTCGCGCCCAGCGGCTTCTGGTCGCTGCTGGGGTTGACCCGGAACAGGCCGGCGGCCGGGGTGTTGCCGGTGGGGTAGGCGACGCCCAGGGAGTGGATCAGGCCGAAGTAGTAGTCCCACAGCCAGTACTTGCCCGGGTCGACGTGGTTCGGCGAGGTGCCGGTGGTCGGCGAGGGCGTGGTGCCGTGCGAGTTGATGTGGGCGTGGTCCAGCGGGATGTTGTACTTGTTCAGCAGGTACGCGGTGAGCTTGGCCGAGGCCAGGTACTCGGTGGCGTTGTACCACTGGTAGCCGGTCGCGTCGATGCCCGCGTGCTCGATGCCGACGGCGTGCTCGTTGTACCAGAAGTTCCCCGCGTGGTAGGCGATGTCCTTCTCTCTGAGCGTCTGGTAGACCGTGCCGTCGCTGTCGATGACGTAGTGCACGCTGACACCGCTGTTGATGTCCTGGAACGTGCTGATCGCGTCGGCCGCGGTGCCCTCGATGTCGTGGATGGTCACGTCGTACAGGGCGTAGCTGGTCGGCCGGTTCGAGCTCTGGTACGTGCACGCCCCGCTGACGACGTTGCAGTCATAGCTCGTCGGCACCACACAGTCGATCGCCGAGGGGTAGTCGACGTTACTGTCCTGCGCGCAGCCGCTCGGCAGCGCGGCCGGGGCCAGCGGCACCGAGCCGAGCGTGGACTTGTCGGGCGTGACCGCCTGCGGCGCCAGGGTGACCTGCGAGCCGTCGTCGGCCGTGCCGCTGAAGCCGCCCTGGATCAGCTGGTACGCGGCGTCGGCGTACATCCCGGCGACCGAGCGCGAGGAGGCGTGGCTGTAGGCGGCGATCGGCGCGTACCAGCCGGCCAGCGTGGCCGGCAGCTTCGGCGCGAGCACGAGCGCCTCGGCGCGCAGCACCGCCGCGCCGCCGCGGATGTTGGCCGCGGTGTCGTGCTGCAAGGCGGACACGCTCAGCCCGGTCAGCTTCGCGGCCTGGTCGAGGGTGTCGGCCTTGTCGTTCTTCACCAGGTTCATACAGCCGTAGCCGCCGTCGACGCTGGCCTGGCCGCCGTGGGCGCCGAGCCGGCCCTCCAGGTAGCACACCGATTCCAGCACCTGCTGCGGCACGCCGTACGTGTGCGAGGCGCTGGCGAACGCCGCCGTGACGCTGCCGGATTGCGTGCCGGCCTGGGCCGGAGCACCGCTGAGGCCGTAGGTGAGCAGTGCGGCCGCGGCCAGCAGCACGCCGGCCAGGCGCCTGCGGGGTCTGCGCGTATCCCGTCTCAACATCTGTCGCTATCACCGTCCGGTTGTGGGGTCCCGTGTATCAGAGTCCGGATCGACTCCCGGGGACATGGTGCGACCGGCGCCGCCGTTTGTCACGTGAAATCAACAAGAAACCAAGATGATTCTTGACGGGTGCTGCGGTGACTGCCACACTCCCGGTTCGGGGAGCCCACCGCGGAGCATCCGAAAGGCAGCCATGCACACCTCGCGCGCCGCCAAAGCCTTGACCTGCACGGCAGTCCTGATCGCGGCCTGCGCGGCCGGGACCGCGACGGGCACGACGGCCCGCGCGGCGACCGCGGCCGCCGGTTCCACCAGAGCCGCCGCCTCGACCAGCACCGCCGCCGCCGAGCGCGTCAACTTCCGCAAGTGGACCACCCAGGCCGACTTCCAGTCCGGCACCTCGGCGGGCGTCACCGCACTGGCCGGCGACCGGCAGGGCATCGCGATCTCAAGTACCGTCGGCTCGCTCCGGTATAAGGACGCGTATCTGCACACCACCAAAACCTACGCCTACAGCACCTGGACTTCGCCGACCTACACGCCGGGATTCGGCGCCACCGAGCTGGTCTCCTCCTGGGACGCGCAGACCCCGGCCGGCACCTGGCTGAAGGTCGAACTGAACGCCACCATGGAGGACGGCCACCAGACCGGCTGGCTGGACATGGGCAACTGGGCCTCCGGCGACACCGACATCGCCCGCACCTCGCTGAGCCCCTCGGCCGGCGTCTACGGCGCAGTGGACACCGACACCTTCAACGCCGCCGCCGGCCACACACTCCAGAGCTACCAGCTGCGGGCCACCCTGTACCGACTGCCGACCGGCACCGCCTCCCCCCGGCTGTGGCAGCTCGGCGCCTTCGCCTCGGCGGTCCCGGCCCGCACCGGCGTGACCCCCAGCCCGCTGGGCGGCGCCGAGGGTACGGACCTGGCAGCCCCGCAGTACTCCCAGCAGATCCACGTCGGCCAGTACAACCAGTACGGCGGCGGCGGAGACGCCTGGTGCAGCCCGACCTCCAGCGAGATGATCACCGAGTTCTGGGGCGGCGGCCCGAGCGCCGCCGACATGTCGTGGGTGGACCCCTCCTACGCCGACCCCAGCGTGGACTACGCCGCGCGCTCGACGTACGACTACGCCTACCAGGGCACCGGCAACTGGCCCTTCAACGCCGCCTACGCCGCGCACTACGGCCTGGACGCCGAAGTGGTCCAACTCCCCTCGGTCGACGACCTGGAAACCCTGGTCAAGGCCGGCATCCCGGTGGCGATCTCAGTGGCCTTCGACAACGGCGAACTCACCGGCTCCGGCTACGGCACCGCCGGACACCTGATGGTGGTCGCCGGGTTCACGGCGACCGGCGACTTCATCGTCGACGACCCGTTCTCGCCCTCGGACGCCGCCGTGCACCACGTCTACCAGCGCAGCCAGCTGGAGAACATCTGGCTCCGCACATACTGGACCCGCTCGGACGGCACGACCGGTTCGGGCTCCGGCGGCGTGGCGTACCTGTACAAGCCGCACGACACGGCGCTGCCGCCGGTCGCGGATCCGACCAATCCGACGTGGTGAACCGCGGGCAACCCTCACCCCGCGAACGCAAGGCCCCGGCGAACCGCAGTCGCCGGGGCCTTGGTGTGCCCGACAATCCGCGGTGTCTGTCACCCGCCTTGTTGGAAACCCCCTTGAAACCCACCCTGCTCAAAACCTTGAGCGTCAGTCCAACTCCGACCCGCTGGGCGCGACTATGACCCGCGTCCCGCTCTGCTCCAGCGCCCGCACCGCCTCCGGGTCCGCGCCCGAATCGGTGACGATCGCCGTGACCGCCGACAGCGGGCACACCCGCCCGACCGCGACCCGGCCGAGCTTGGCGCCGTCGGCGAGGACGTACACCGACTGGGCCTGGCCCAGAATCGCCTGTCGGACCGGGATCTCCTCCAGCTGGTCGCTGGTCACGCCGGCCTTCAGATGCACGCCGGAGGCCGCGATGAACGCCCGGTCGGCGAAGAAGCGCTCGAAGAACTTCTCCGACCCCGGCCCCACGCAGGAAAGGTCGCCGCGCCGCACCTGCCCGCCGGCGAGGTGCACCTCGACGCCCTCGCGGCCGGCGAGTTCCGCGGCGGTGGGCAGGGCCACGCACAGTGCGCGGCCGCTGAAGGTGGCCGGGAGGGCGCGCGCCGTCTCGGCGACCGTGGTGCCCAGGTCGAAGACCAGGGTCTCGCCGGGCTCGACCAGGGCCGCGGCGGCCGCGGCGATGGCGCGCTTGGGGTCAAGGCGGGCGATGGCGCGCTCGTCGGCGCCGGGTTCCCAGCCTCGGGACTCCTGGGCGACGGCGCCGCCGTAGACGCGGCGCAGGATGCCGCGCTCCTCCAGGACCTGCAGGTCGCGGCGGATGGTCTCGCCGGAGACCCCGTAACGCGCAGCCAGGTCCTCGACCCGGACCCGGGTGTCGCGGCGCAGCTGTGCGGCGATGCGCAGGCGGCGCTCCTCGGGGAGGACCGCGTCGAGCAGTTCTTCCTTCATCGGTCGGGACTCCACAGCTGGCCGGGGCGGACGCGCGCGGTCGCACGCTGCCCTCAGCGTAGTGGGGTTCACGTCGGCTGGTGGGCCGAGATCCCCCATCAGCTGCGGAATATGTGGTTTCTTGGTCGAACAATGCGTGGACTCTTGACGACTCCTCAAGGAATTGCCACACTCGGCGCCACGGTGTCGCTGTTTGAGGCGTGAGACCACAACACCGCAAGGCACCACCCACACCGCTTGTGAGGACGCCATGCCCATCCCCCTCCCCCGACGACGCGCGTTCGCCCTGGCGGCGGCCCTGGCCGGGGCGGCGGTGCTGAGCGCTCCGGCCGCGGCCGCCTCCGGGCCGGCCCACGCGCGCAGCACCCATAGTCAGACCATTGGTCAGACCTCGTACGCTCAGGCGGCGCCGGCCTCGGCGACCGGCAGCGGCAAGACCCTGACGGTCGCGACCACCGGCAGCATCGACTCGCTGTCGCCGTTCCTGGCCCAGCGGGCGCTGCCCACCCAGATCCACCGCCTGATGTACGACTTCCTCACGAACTACGACGCCACCGACGACCACGCGATCGGCGCGCTGGCTGCTTCCTGGACCACCTCGCCCGACAAGCTGACCTGGACCTTCACCATCCGTGACGCGATGTTGTGGTCCGACGGCCAGCCCGTCACCGCCGACGACGTGGCCTGGACCTACAACCTGATGATGACCAACGCGGACGCGGCCAGCGCGAACGGGAACTTCGTCGCCAACTTCGCCAAGGTGACCTCGGCCGGGAACCAGCTGGTCATCACCTTGAAGCAGCCGCAGTCCACGATGCTGGCGCTGGACATACCGATAGTGCCCAAGCACGTCTGGGCCTCGCACGTCGCCGACATCGGCAAGTTCAACAACGACACCCAGTTCCCGATCGTCGGCGACGGGCCCTTCATCCTCACCGGATACCAGAAGGACCAGTACCTCACCCTGGACGCCAACCCGAACTACTGGCGCGGCAAGCCGGCCTTCGACCACCTGGTGTTCAAGTTCTACAAGGACGCCGACGCCGAGGTGGAGGCCCTGAAGAAGGGCGAGGTCGACTTCGTCAGCGGCCTGACCCCGGCGCAGTACGACGCCCTGAAGGGGCAGTCGGGCATCGTCACCAACAACGCCCAGGGCAAGCGGTTCTACGCGCTGGCCGTCAACCCCGGCGCGACCACCACCGGCGGGCAGGCGTTCGGCGACGGCAACCCGGCGCTGCAGAACCAGCAGTTCCGGCAGGCCCTGATGTACGCGATCGACACCAAGACGCTGGTCGCCAAGACCCTCGGCGGCTACGGCACGGTCGGCAGCGGCTACATCGCCCCGATCTTCGCCGCCTACCACTGGGCCCCCGACCCCTCCAGCGCCTACACCTACAACCCGGACAAGGCGAACCAGATGCTGGACGCGGCCGGGTACAAGAAGGGCTCCGACGGGATGCGCACCACCCCCGACGGCAAGCCGCTGTCGCTGCGCATCATGGGTGAGAGCAACCGGTCCGACGACACCCAGAACGCCGCCTACATCGCCGACTGGCTCAAGGCCGTCGGGATCGCCACCAGCACCCAGATCGTGGACCAGGGCAAGCTCGCCGACACCGAGACCGCCGGCACCTTCGACCTGGCCTTCGACAGCTGGGGCGAGAACCCGGACCCGGACTACGTGCTGTCGATCCAGAAGTGCGACGGCCGGCCCACCGCCGCGGGCAAGTCCTTCGCCGGCGACGACTTCATCTGCGACAAGAACTACGACGCCCTGTACCAGAAGCAGATCACCGAGTACGACCCGGCGACCCGGGCCGACGACGTCAAGCAGATGGAGCAGGCGCTCTACAGCGACGCCTACATCAACGTCCTGTACTACGGGAACGTGCTGGAGGCCTACCGGTCCGACGTGATCGGCTCCATGGACAAGCAGCCGCAGCCCAACGGCCTGTACTGGGGCCAGGACGGCTACTGGGCCTTCTGGTCCGCCAAGCCCGCGTCCGCGGCGGCCGCGTCCTCCTCGTCGAGCTCGAACACCGGCCTGATCGCCGGCATCGTGATCGCGGTGGTGGTCGTGGTCGGCGGCGGCGGCCTGGTCCTGATGCGCCGGCGCCGCGGCGCGACCGCCGAGGAGCGTGAGTAACGCCCGTGTCGGCCACCGTCTCCGCTCTGCCGGACCCCGCGACCGCGCCCCCTCCCCCCGGGGCCGTCGCGGCGGTCCGGCGGCGCGGGCCCGTCATCCCCCTGCGCTACGTCGTCGGCCGTGTCGTCGGCGCCCTGGTGAGCATGATCGCCGTGGTGTTCACCAGCTTCTTCCTGTTCCGCATCGTGCCCGGCGACCCGGTCCGGGCCATGACCCGGGGGCACCCGATCGGCGCCGCCCAGTTGGCCACGCTGCGCCACCAGTTCGGCATCGACAAACCGCTGATCTCGCAGTTCGGGGACTACGCCTCCCGCGTCGCCCGGGGCGACCTGGGCACGTCCTACCAGTACAAGACCTCCGTCGCCGGCCTGATCGGCAGCCACGTGTGGGCCACGGTCTACCTGGTCGGCACCGCGACGCTGATCGCGGCGTTCCTGGGCCTGCGGATCGGGGTGCGCACGGCGTGGAAGCACGGCAGCCGCTCCGACCGCGCGCACACCAGCGTCGCGCTGGTGCTGTGGTCGATGCCGACCTTCTGGCTCGGGCTGATCCTGATCGTGGTGTTCGGCGTCGGCGTCGGGCCGATCCCGGGGCTGTTCCCGACCGGCGGGATGAGCTCGCCGGACGTGCACGGCCTGTTCCCCTCGATCTGGGACCACCTGCGGCACCTGGTCCTGCCGTGCCTGACGCTGGTCGCGGTGGTCTACGCGCAGTACCTGCTGACCATGCGCGCCACGCTGCTGGAGGAGATCGGCGCCGACTACCTCACCACGGCGCGCGCCAAGGGCCTGCGCGAGGACGACGTGCGGCGCAAGCACGCCGTGCCGAACGCGATGCTGCCCGCCGTCACGCTGGTGTTCCTGAACCTGGGCACCGCGGTGTCCGGCTCGATCCTGACCGAGACCATCTTCTCCTGGCCGGGCCTGGGCTCGCTGTTCTACGAGGCACTGAGCGTGCCGGACCTGCCGCTGCTGGAAGGGCTGTTCGTCTTCTTCTCGGTGGCGGTGATCGTCATGAACCTGCTGGCCGAACTGCTCTACCCGATCCTGGACCCAAGGGTGAGAACCGCGTGATCGCCGACTTCCGCCGCCAGCGGTCCGGGCTGGCAGGGCTGGCCCTCCTGCTGCTGACCGCCCTGGTGGCCCTGGCAGCCCCCTTGTTCATCACCGCCAAGGACATGTCGGCGGTGTTCGCGCCCGGCACGCCACGGCAGGCCCCCTCCGGCCAGTACCTGCTCGGCACCGACGCCTATGGCCGCTCCATGGTGGACGTGACCATCTGGGGCGCCCGGATCTCGCTGACCGTGGGCCTGCTGGCCACGGCCCTGGCGGTGGGGATCGGGGCGCTGGTCGGCATCACCGCCGGACACTTCGGCGGCTGGCTCGACACGGTGCTGATCCGGATCACCGACTGGTTCGTGGTGCTGCCGGTACTGGTGCTGGCCACCGCGCTGGCCTCGGTGCTGACCCCGGGGGTGAGCACGGTGGTGGTGGCGATCGGGGTGACCGCGTGGCCGACCACGGCGCGGGTGGTGCGGGCGCAGACGCTGTCGGTGGAGTCGCGGCCCTACATCGAGCGGGCCAAGGCCCTGGGCGGCGGACACCTGCACGTGATGCGCCGGCACATCCTGCCCAACGTCATGCCCCTGATGCTGGCGCAGGCCACTCTGACGGTGTCCTCGGCGATCCTCACCGAGGCGACGCTGGCGTTCCTGGGCATGAGCGACCCGACGAAGGTGTCCTGGGGCACCACGCTGCAGCTGGCCCGCCAGGTCGGCGCGATCAGCGCCAACGACTGGTGGATCCTGCTGCCGCCGGGCGCCGCGATCGTCGCGGTGTCGCTGGCCTTCACCCTCGTCGGCCGGGCACTGGAGCAGGTGCTGAACCCGCGGCTTCAGGAGCGCACATGACAGAGACCGAACAGACCGATCAGAGCCGGCAGAACAAGCCGAGCAAGCCGGGCGAGTTGAGTGAGCCGAGCAAGCTGAGCGAACAGAGCGCCGCGCCCGAGAACGACAACGAGGCGGCGCGCGCCGACGTGCTGCGCTTGGAAGACCTGCACGTCTCCTACAAGACGGCGGCCGGGCCCGTGCCCGCGGTGCGCGGCGTGGACCTCGCGCTGCCCGCCGGCGGCCGCCTGGGCCTGGCCGGGGAGTCCGGCTGCGGCAAGTCGACGCTGGCCGGCGCGGTCCTGCGGCTGCTGCCCAAGTCGGCGGAGGTGCGCGGCCGGATCCTGCTGGACGGCGAGGACGTCCAGGCCATGACCTGGGGCCGGCTGCGCGCGGTGCGCTGGGCCGAGGCCTCGATCGTGTTCCAGGGCGCGATGCACTCGCTGAACCCGGTGCGCCGGGTCGGCGACCAGATCGCCGAGCCGATCCTGTTGCACGACAAGACGGTCGGCCGCGCGGCCGCCGACCGCCGGGTGGCGACCCTGCTGGACCAGGTCGGCCTGGTCGCGGCGCGCGCGTCGGCCTATCCGCACGAGCTGTCCGGCGGCCAGCGGCAGCGCGTGATGATCGCGATGGCGCTGGCCTGCTCGCCGCGCCTGATCGTGGCCGACGAGCCGACCACGGCGCTGGACGTGATGATCCAGGCGCAGATCCTGCGCCTGATCGGCGAACTGGTCGCCGAGCACGGCATCAGCCTGCTGATGATCAGCCACGACCTGGCGGTCCTGGCAGAGCACTGCGACCGGCTGGCGGTGATGTACGCCGGCCGCATCGCCGAGCAGGGCCCGGCGGGCCAAGTGTTCACCGACGCCCGGCACCCCTACGGCCGCGCCCTGGCCGACGCCTTCCCGCGCATAGGCGACCCGGCCAGCCGCCGCGGCCCGCGCGGCCTGCCCGGCGACCCGCCGGACCCGGCGCGCCTGCCGCAGGGCTGCACGTTCGCACCGCGCTGCCCGATCGCCGCCGAGGAGTGCCTGAGCGCCGAGCCGCCGCTGATCGCGGCCGGGGACGGCCGGCTGGCGGCGTGCGTGCGGATGGATGTCGCGCGGGAGGGGTTGTGAGCCCGGAGGTGGAGATGGAAGACACGGCGGCGGACAGGGCCGCGGCGCCCGAGCGCGGCGTGCCCCGACAGGAGCCCGCGGCCGGGCAGGCGGCACCTGTATCTGTACCTGTACCTGTACCCGTATCTGTATCAGGGCTCGAAGAGGGCGTGGTACCGGTGCTGTCGGTGCGCGACCTGTTCGTCGCCTTCCGATCCCGCCACGGCCGAGGCCAGGCCCGCGCCGTCGACGGCGTCGATCTGGACATCGCCCCCGGCGAGATCGTCGCGCTGGTCGGGGAATCCGGCTGCGGCAAGTCCACCCTGGCGCGGGCGCTGACCGGTCTGGTCGTGCCGACCGCGGGCCGGGTGCTGCACGACGGCACACCGGTGTCGTACAAGTCGCGCGCGTTGAAGGCTTATCGGCGCGGCGTGCAGCTGGTTCTGCAAGACCCGACCGGCGCGCTCAACCCGCGCCGCACGGTCTACGAAGCGGTCGCCGAAGGCCTGCGCATCCACGGGAAATCGGCCCTCGGCGGCTTCCCCGACGAGAAGGCGAAGGTCGCCGACGCCCTGGCGCGCGCCGGCCTGCGCCCGCCGGAGCGCTTCTTCGACCTGCGTCCGCACCAGCTCTCCGGCGGCCAGCGGCAGCGCGTGGTGATCGCCGGGGCCCTGGTGCTGGATCCGCAGGTCCTGGTCGCCGACGAGCCGGTCGCCTCGCTGGACGCCTCGGTGCGCGGGGAGATCCTGAAGCTGATGCTGGACCTGCGCGCCGGCACCGGGCTGTCCGCGCTGGTCGTCACCCACGACCTGGGCCTGGCGTGGAACATCGCCGACCGGGTCGCGGTGATGTACCTGGGGCGGATCGTGGAGACCGGCACGGTCGAGGAGGTCCTCACCGCGCCGCAGCACCCGTACACCAAGGCCCTGCTGTCGGTGGTCGCCGAGTCCGGCGAGGATCCGGTGATCCTGACCGGCGAGACCCCGGACTCCGCCGCCATCCCGGCCGGCTGCCGCTTCCATCCGCGCTGCCCGCTGGTCGCCTCGGGCCAGGCCGAACAGCTCGGCATCGCGGCCCGGTGCCGGACCGAGGACCCCAAGCCGCTGCCCGCCTCGGGCCGGCACGCCGCCTGCCACGCCGCGGACCTGCTCGGCGTGGCCGCACCAGAGGTACCAGACACGCCAGACGCACCACAGAACGCTCCCACCCCCTCCGATGTCGAAGGAGCCCAATGAGACGCCCCCAAAGACGCCCCCGCAGGCGCAGAGCCCTGATACCAGTGGTCGCCTCCGCGCTGATCGCGGCGACCGCGGCGTTCGTGCCGGCCGCGCACAGCGCCGCGGCCACCGGCACCCCGGCCGGTCCCTCCACCCCGGCCGACCCCGGCTCGCGCCAGGCCGCCTTCGCGGCGGCCTCGGCGGAGTTCGGGGTGCCGCTGCCGGTCCTGATGTCCGTGTCGTACAACGAGTCGCTGTGGGAGGCGCACGGCGGCAAGCCGAGCTTCTCGGCCGGCTACGGCCCGATGAACCTCACGAACCTGACCCAGGCCGAACTCAACTCGGCGGGCTTCACCAGCACCTTCCGCACCCCGGACCTGCTCAACGCGCCGGCTCTGCACACCGCCGCCAAGGCCGCCGCCCTGGCCGGGATCGACCTGGCCACGGCCGAGACCAACGACGTGCAGAACATCCGCGCCGGCGCCGCGCTGCTGGCGTCGTACGAGAAGCAGTTCGACCACGGCGTACTGCCTCCGGCCATGAACCTGAACGCCTGGACCGTCGGCGTGGCCCGCTATGCCGAGGCCTCGGAGACCAAGGTCGCGCAGGTCTTCGCCGACGACGTGTTCACCACCATCCGCACCGGCCAGTCCGCGACCACGCAGGACGGCCAGACCCTGTCGCTGGCCTCGCAGCCGTGGGCCCACGACGACCCGGCCGCGGCCAAGAAGCTGGGCCTGGTCAGCGTGGTCCCGCCGGCCGACCCGGTGCACGACCCGTCGCTGCTGACCGCCCCGGAGTGCCCGGCGGACCTGGACTGCAGCTACTCCCCCGACGGCTTCTTCCAGCTCGACCCCAACGACAAGTCGAACTACGGCGGGCACGACCCGGCGAACCGTCCGGCGACCACGGACATCCGCTACATCACGCTGCACGACAACGAGGAGACCAACGACGGGACGCTGTGGCTGTTCCACGACCCCTCGTACCAGGCCTCGGCGAACTACGAGGTGCGCTCCGAGGACGGCCACGTCACCCAGATGATGCCGGACGAGGACATCGCCTGGGACAGCGCGAACGAGTCCTTCTACCAGCACTCGATCGGCATCGAGCAAGAAGGCTACGCGCTGGACGGGGCCACCTGGTACAGCGAGCAGATGTACCACTCGACGGCCACGCTGGTGCGCTACCTGGCGGCGAAGTACGACATCCCGCTGGACCGGCAGCACATCCTGGGGCACGACAACATCCCCGGCAGCAGCGACAGCCGGATCGCCTCGCAGCACTGGGACCCGGGACCGTACTGGAACTGGTCGCACTTCATGGACCTGCTCGGCCAGCCGATCCACGCCGACGCCCCGCCGACGTCCAACGTCGTGGCGATCAACCCGGTGTTCCAGCTCAACCAGCAGGTGGTCTCCGGCTGTCAGAACATCCAGGACCTGACACCCTACCCGGGGCCGTACCACGGCGCGGAATGGCCGAACCTGAACGGGCCCTGCCCAGCGAGCTACTACATCAACATGCCCAAGCAGCCGACGAACTTCGTGTGGTTGCGCACGGCACCCAGTGACAGCGCACCGCTGCTTTCGGACCCGTATCTGCACTCCGACGGCTCGGCCGGCACCACCGAGGCCGAGGACTGGGGCGACCAGGCCAGCACCGGGCAGGAGTTCGTGGTGGCCGACCGGGCGCCCGGAGGCTGGATCGCGATCTGGTTCGCCGGCCAGAAGGCCTGGTTCCACAACGACTTCGGGCCGCTGACCGCCGCGCCGGTCAAGGCGCTGACGGTGGTGCCGAAGGCGGGCAAGACCAGCGTGCCGATCTACACCGAGTCCTTCCCGGAGGCCTCGGCGTACCCGGCGGCGTTCACGTCCTGGTACGGCGGCATCCCGCGCTCGCAGCGGATCGCCTCGAAGTACACGCTGACGCCGGGGCAGGCCTACGTGACCGACGGGAAGCCGCTGCAGAGCGACTGGTTCAACGCCTTCAACATCGACGGGTCGGCGTTCATGGACCAGACCGACTTCAAGGGCACGACGCAGTACTACCTGATCACGTACAACCACCGGATGGCGTTCGTGAACGCCGCCGATGTGGATGTGGTGCCCTCGACGTCCTGAGGACGCCGGTTGTCCGGCTTGTTCGGCTTGTTCGGCTTGTTCGGCTTGTTCGGCGGGTGGGGTCGCGACGCGCGGCCCCACCCGCTCAGCGCTGCCCGTAACCGGTCCCGGACCTGGCCGAAGCCGTTCTCAGGCCCCGGTTCGCATGCCAGACTGTGTCAGGCACCGACCCCACAGGACTTCACGTCCACGCCAGGAGGACCCATGCCGTCCGCTTCCGCCGCCGCCCCGGCATCGCCCCCGCCGATCCGGCAGGGCACCCGCACCGGCGTCGTCCTGGGCGTGGAGGCCGGATCGACACTGGTGGAGGCGGTGGTCGCCAGCGTCGAGGGCGAGGTGATCGGCCGCGGCCGCTCAGCCCTGGCGAACCCGACGGCACTGCCCATCGCGGACGTCGTGGCGCACCTGAGCGACGCGGTCACCCAGGCCCTGGGCACCGTGGCACCGGCCTCGGTGGCCGGCGTCGTGGTGGGCGCGGCGGGCATCCTGCGCTACTCCCGGGGCCCCAGCGCCGAGGCCCTGGCCAAGACCTGGGTGGACGCCGGCCTGACCTGCCCGGTCTCCGTGGTCGCCGACCCCGTGACCGCCTTCGCCGCCGGCACGCCCCGCCGCAGCGGCTCGGTCCTGATCGCCGGCGTCGGCTCGATAGCCGCCCGCGTCGAGGGCGAGGAGGTCACCGCCCGCATCGACGGCAACGGCTGGCTCGTCGGCGACGACGGCTCCGGCTTCTGGATCGGCCGCCAGGCGGTCCGCGCCGTCTTCGCAGCCCTCGACGGCCGCGGCGAGCAGACCCTCCTGGCCCCGGCGGTCCTGGCCACGGTCACCGGCGACGACGTGGTCCCGCAGTCCACCGAGGACCAGATCGCCGCCCTGCGCGACGCGGTCTACGACGGCCCCCCGATCGCCCTGGCGGCCCTGGCCCCGCTGGTGTCGGCGGCGGCGACGGCCGGAGACCGGGTGGCCCAGCGCATCGTGGACCGCGCGGTCAGCCTGCTGATGTCCACCGCCACCGCCCTGACCGGAGACAACCCCGACGAACCCCTGGTCCTGGCCGGCTCCCTGCTCACCGCGCCCGGCCCGATCGGCGCCGAAGTCCAGCGCCGCCTGGCCGAGCACCACGGCGGAACCCCCCTGATCGCCGCTCCGGGCGCGGTGGGCGCCGCGTGGCTCGCGGCGCGGGTGCTGGAGCCGGGGATCGATGCCGGGGTGCATGCGCGGCTGGCCGGTCGGGCGGGGACGGGCGCGGAGTAGGGCGGCTGCACGAGTTACGGGTGGCGGCGTTGGCCGCCGCCCGGTTGTCGGCATGCCTTCTGCCGCGATCCACTATTTCGCCGCACCCTGTGCTGATGCGCTAAAGCCTCCCGGATGAGGGCGCACCCAACCCCACACCATCGCAGCGCCTTACGCCAAGCGCCCTGACCTGGCCCTGGCCCGCCGCCATTTGTTCGGCGCGCGCCATCGTGGGCCAAGAATCCACATCAACCCAGACGCCTGGATCCGCACCGTCCGAACCCGGGCCCACCGTCCGCCACCGGCCCCTCACCTGCCCTCCACCAGGCCCACAGCCGCCCGACCGGGAGCGTCCCAGATCCCGGGGCGGGCGTCAAGGGTCTGCGATGGCGTTGAGTTGTGGTGCCTGCTCTGGCAAGATCCCACATGACGCCACAGGGGTGTGCCCGGTGGCCGGTGGCGGGCGATCGGGAGGTGGCGGCATCCATGGCGGACCCGTGCGTGGTGGGGCTCGACGTCGGGGGGTCGCATTCGCGGGCCGTGCTGGCCACCGTCGACGGGCGCACGCTGGGGACCGGGCATGCCGGCGGCGGGAATCCGACCGTGCTGGGGGCCGCGGCGGCCGTGGCGAACATCGTGGCGGCGCTGGGGGCCGCGCTCGGGGACGTGCCCGGCGACCGGGTCGGGGCCTGCGTGGTGGGGCTGGCCGGAGTCAGTACCCTGATGGCCGATCCGAAGGCGCCGCGGGTGCTGGAGCAGGCCTGGGCCGACGCCGGCCTGGTCTGTCCGGTGCGGGTGGTCTCGGACGTCACCGTCTCCTTCGCCGCCGGCACCCCCGCCCCCGACGGCACGCTGCTGGTCTCCGGCACCGGCGCCGTAGCCGCCCGCATGCACGACCGCCTGCCGGCCCGCTTCAGCGACGGCTACGGCTGGCTGCTGGGCGATGAGGGCTCCGGCTTCTGGATCGGACGCCAGGCCGCGCGCGCCGCCATCGCCGCCGCCGACGGCCGCCGCCCGATGGCCGAACTCGCCACCGCGGTGCTGGCGCAGCTGCTGGATCAGGAGGCTGAGTCGGGCCGGGCGACCCTCGATCCCGACACCGCACCCCAAGCCGCCGCGGGCACCGGTGCGAACACTCCCGCCGGCCCTCCGCCGACCACCCCGACCGCCCGGACCACCCCGACCACCCCGACCGCCGCGCACCCGTCAGCCCCCGGCCATCCCGCCGCCACCACCACGCTGCCGCTGGCCGCCAGCATCGGCGAGGGCTTCACCCTGCGCGGCCGCAGGCGCGCCGCCGAGCTGGTCCGGGCCGTGAGCGCGCAGCCGACGGTCGCGCTGGCCGGGCTCGCGCCGCTGGTGATGACCGCCTACGAGCTCGGCGACCCGGCGGCGGTGCGCATCGTCGCCGAGGCGGCCGGGGCGCTGGTGGACAGCCTGGCCGCGCTCGGGCCGGCGGCCGGGGAGCCGGTGGTGCTGGGCGGCTCGGTGCTGGTCAGCCGCTCGCCGGTGTTCCAGGCGGTGGCCGCGGCGATCGGCCGGCGCTGGCCGGACTCGCCGGTGGGGCTGGCCGCCGACGGCGCCGCCGGGGCCGCCTGGCTGGCCGCGCGGGCGCTGGTGGGGGCCGAGGCGGCCGCGGCCGGACACGCGGTGTTCACCGGTGCGGACCATCAGTTCGCAGAATTCTCATAAACAGTCGTTGACTGTTGTTGTTTTCCCGCTACATTGACTCAATGCCGACGGCGGCGAGCCGGGGTGCGAAACAGCACCCTGACAGCTCCCCACCGCCGAAGGCACAGGACGGGGGCGTCTTCGGGCGTTCGCGCTCCCTGTCCACGTCGTGGTTCCACCATCAGGTCTCACCCCACAGGAGAGCTCAATGGTCAAGATCTCGTCGCACAGCGCCCCCCGCACCCGGCGCCGCACCCTCACGGCGCTGGCGATCGGCGCTCTGGCCGCCACCGCGGCGCTGGCGCCGTCGATGGCGCAGGCCGCAGGCGACCCCCATGGCGACGACGTGTCGTCCCACCAGGGCAACGTGAACTGGTCGGCGACCAAGGCCGCCGGCGCCCAGTTCTCGTACTCCAAGGCGACGGAGGGCACGTACTACACCAACCCCTACTTCGCCCAGCAGTACAACGGCGCCTACAACGCCGGCCTCATCCGCGGCGCGTACCACTTCGCCATCCCCAACGGCGGCACCGGCGCCTCCCAGGCCGACTACTTCGTCGCGCACGGCGGCGGCTGGTCCAAGGACGGCAAGACCCTGCCGGGCGCCCTGGACATCGAGTACAACCCCTACGGCGCCGAGTGCTACGGCCTGAGCCAGGCCAGCATGCGCAGCTGGATCGCCTCGTTCATCAACGAGTACCACGCCAAGACCAGCCGCTGGGCCGTCATCTACACCACCACCGACTGGTGGACCACCTGCACCGGCAACTACAGCGGCTTCGCCGCCAACGACCCGCTGTGGGTCGCGAACTACAACGGCTCGGCGGGCACGCTGCCGGCCGGCTGGGGCTTCTACACCATCTGGCAGTACGCCGACTCCGGCTCCATGGCCGGCGACCAGGACGTCTTCAACGGCGACTACAGCCGCGTGCAGGCGCTGGCCAACGGCTGAGACGACGGTGTCCTGATGTCCCCCCTCGGAATCCGGTCCGCGCGCTCCTCGCGCCGCCTGGCCGTCCTGGCGCTGGCCCTGGCCAGCGCCGGGGCGGTGCTCCTGCCGGCCACGAGCGGCACGGCCGCGGCAGGCGCCCCCGTCCAGGCGAACCCGCACCCGGGTTACGCGCGGACCGTATCGGGCCAGTTGGTCAAGGTCGACACCACCCGGCACAACACGCCGGTACACCCCACGGTGGCGACCCACCCGCAGCTCGACCACATGGGTTCCACGATCCCGGCCCACGAGCCGGCCGCGCGCAGCGCCGCGCGGCCGGCCGTGGCGCCGGACTCGGTGCCGCAACTGCCGGGCATCGACGTCAGCGCCTACCAGGGCAACCTGGACTGGGCCGGTATCGCGCCCAACATCGACTTCTCTTATGCGAAGGCGAGTGAGGGTACTTACTACACGAACCCCGACTTCTACAACCAGTACGTCGGGCCCTACGACCAGGGACTGATCCGCGGCGCCTACCACTTCGCGAACCCCAACGACTCCAGCGGGTCGGCGCAGGCCGACTACTTCGTCGACAACGGCGGCGGCTGGTCCTCCGACGGTCAGACCCTGCCCGGGATGCTCGACATCGAGTACAACCCCTACGGCTCGGAGTGCTACGGCCTGTCCGGAAGCCAGATGACCAGCTGGATCTGGGACTTCGCGAACGAGTACGCCTCGCGGACCGGCGTCTACCCGGTGATCTACTCGACCACCGACTGGTGGAACACCTGCACCAGCGACGACACGAACTTCGCGGACTACGACCCGCTGTTCATCGCGAACTACGCGGCCTCCGGCGGCGGCACGCTGCCTCCGGGCTGGGGCTACTACACCTTCTGGCAGTACGCGGACTCCGGTTCGGAGCCCGGTGACCAGGACGTGTTCAACGGCCCCTACAGCCAGCTGCAGGTCCTGGCCAGGAACGGCTGAGCGACCCTCGGCACCTGAAGACGAAGTCCCCGCCTCCAGTATTCGGAGGCGGGGACTTCTTCGCGTGCTGATGAAACGTGCGTCCTACCGCGTCACCGCCGCCAGACCGGCCGCGCTGGCCGGGATCCCGGTGGTGGTGACGCTCGGCGCCCCCGGCGTCCCGTCGGCGGCCAGCGGAACGTCGTCGATCCGGCCCTTCGCGGTGTCCAGGATCCACAGCGCGCCGCCGGACACGGCCGCGTCGCCGACGTGGCCGCCGGGGGCCGCGGCGGTCGCGTCGAGCAGACGCAGCGCACCGTCGGCGCCCACCGCGTAGGTCGACACGGTGCCGGACCCGGCGTTCTCGACATAGGCGGTCCGGCCGTCGGGCCCGACGGCGACCCAGCAGGCCGCGGTCTGGCCGTCCGGCAGCGCGGCGGCGGTGGTGCGCAGCGCGCCGTGCCGGACCTGGTATCCGCTGGCCGAGCTCGCTCCGGCACCGGCCCCGACGTTCGAGACCACGGCGGTCCCGCCGCGACCGAACGCGAAGCCGAACGGCGTCTGGCCGCCCGAGGCGCTCTTCGAGGCCTGGCCCGGGACGCCGAAGAAGTCCAGCGCGAACACGTCGAGCGTGCTTGAACCCTTCTCCGTCACCAGCAGCGCGCGGCCGTCGGGTGTCACGGCCACCTCCGCCGCACCCGAGGTGCCGGCCGACAGCCCGCGCTGCGCGACCTGGGCCAGGGTGTCGCCGAAGCGCCAGTAGGCGGTGACAGAGTTCTGCCCCAGGACGTACACGTGGTCGCCCTGGACGGCGACGCTGACCGGGCCCGTGCCGGTCCCGAACGTCCCGAGCGGCCGCAGGGCGCCCGAGGGCGCCACGGCGAACTCCGAGACGCTGTCGGAGCCGCCGTTGACGGCGAACAGCGTGCGGCCGCCATCGGCGACCGTCACAGCCCCCTGCGATCCCAGTCCGGCGCCCGTTCCGGCGCCCCCGGTCGCGTAGGCGCCCGCCGATGAGCCGTCGGCGTGGAAGGCCAGGACCTCGTTGCCGGCGGCGGCGTTGGTCTCGGTGTAGACGGTGGTGTGCGCGGCTCCCGCCGGACGGTTCGCGGCCGCCTGGGCCTGACCGCCGGTCACGGCGACGGCGCCCAGGGTCCCGGCGACGACTCCGGCAATGGACAGTGCGTTCTGGGCTTTGCTCTTGCCCTTGCTCATGGCCTTCACCCTGATCACTCCTGAATGCTGGTCGGTACTCGCTGACACAGGGGCAGTGGCGGGGCCGGGCCGATCTGTTACTGCTCCATTCCTTACAGAAATCGAACGCGCGGCCGGGGCGGCATCCCCGCTGGTCGCGGCCGTCTCTAGACGCCCCGACGGCGTGTGCTCCAGCACATGGTTCCGCTCGCTACTCTGTTCTCTTCCGCGATCACGCCACGGATCGCCGTGTCAGGGGAGAACGATGAGCCGGGTTCAGCTGTCGGGCGCTGAAGCCATGAAGTTGCTGCAACGAGGTGAGGACGCCGCCGACATCCGGGACTGGCCGGTCGTCGCCGCCTGCTACGAACAGTTCCTCACCGCTTTTCCGGACACCCCGATCAGCCCCGAGCTCTGGTTCGACGCGGCGCTGGCCAACAAGTTCCTGCGGAACTGGCAGAAGGCGTACGAGTTGGGCCGGCAGGCGGCGCTGCGGGCCGGGGAGCCGGCCGGCAGCCCGGCGTGGTGGAACCTGGGGATCGCGGCCACCATGGTCGGCGACTGGGGCACGGCGCGCGAGGCGTGGACCAACTACGGCGTGCCGCTGTCCCCCGGCGAGGGCGAGATCGAGGACGGGTTCGGCTCGGCCCTGGTGCGCCTGGACCCCGACGGCGAGGCCGAGGTGGTCTGGGTGCGGCGCATCTGCCCCACCCGGGCCCGCATCCTGTCGGTGCCCTACGGCCGGCGCCGCTTCGGCGAGATCCTCGTACACGACGGCGCCCCGACCGGCGAGCGCCGCGTCGAGGACCACACCTTCCCGGTCTTCGACGAGCTGGCGCTGTGGCGGGAGTCGCCGGCCGCGACCTGGCTGGCCCAGGTCACCGCGCCGGTACCGCGGGACATGACCGCGCTGGCGGACGCCTTCGACGACGCCGGGCTGGCGATGGAGCCGGTGGACAGCCTGACGTTCCACTGCGCGTGCTGCAGCCACGGCGCGCTGACGACCGGCACCACGGCGCTGGCCGGCGCGCGCGACGTGCTGCTGGCGGCGCCGGACGAGGCGACGGCCACGGGGATCCTCACGCGCTGGGCCGTGGCCGGCGCGGGGCGGGCTTGGCACGCGGTCCACGCCAAGGCGGGAAACCCTCAGTGAGCGAGGCGTAATTCTGAGGCCCGGCAAGGGGAATCGCGTCTAATACAAGCTTCGTAGATTGGCTACGCTGATCCGCCAAGCGCGCGGGCGAGTATCCCGTGGTGGCGCATCGGCGCTGGTCCGGGCGCCACCGGGAGAACCGGGACAAGCCGTCACCGACCGCCTGAAGGCGTGTCGTTACCGCTCAGAACCCACACCTCATATCACCCTCAACCTGCCTTCCAGCATGACTCAATACCCCGATATGCTCCGGCGCTGTCCACGAGCACTTATGCCGCTGACAACCCAGTCACACTAAGTGAACCGGCCGCGAGGTCCCGGGGCCGGCCACAGAGAAGAGCCACCACATGACCACTAGCCGAATCGGCCGGGGGGCGCTCGTCACGCTCGCCGGTGCGGCCGCGTCGCTGGCCGGTGCCGCCGGCGCCGCGAACGCCTGCGAGAAGCCGCCGCCAGAGCACACCTGCTCCCTGAGCAACAACGACGTGCAGTGGGCGGCGAACGGCGCCGACGGCAAGCCGGCCACCGCGTTCCATTCCAGCTCGTCGTTCACCCGGGTCAACACCGAGCCGGTCAACGGATTCACGGTCCAGCTGTCGCAGCGCGCGATCGCCGACCAGTGCGCCGGCGGCGTCGACGTCTCGCTGGCCTCGTACACCGCCGAGGGCCCGACCTGGGAGACCTCCGGCACCCAGACGTTCGTGGACTTCGCGACCGTGCACCTGAGCACGGCTTCGAAGAGCTCGGAGACGCAGTCGCTCACGGTGAAGCTGCCCGGCGCGCCGCCGTGCTTCGGCCAGATCGACTTGTACCACGGCAAGACCAAGTACGACGGCAGCAACGGCCACCAGCTACCGAACCACGACAAGGGCATCAACACGCCCTACGGCCTGTTCGCCGCCTGGAACGGCTCGGACGCCGGCGGCTGCGCCGTGACGCCTCCGCCGACCACCCCGCCCCCCACCACCCCGCCGACAACCCCGCCGACGACGCCTCCCACGACGCCGCCGA
Source organism: Catenulispora sp. MAP12-49 (assembly GCF_041262705.1). Taxonomy (NCBI): domain Bacteria; kingdom Bacillati; phylum Actinomycetota; class Actinomycetes; order Catenulisporales; family Catenulisporaceae; genus Catenulispora; species Catenulispora sp. MAP12-49. The sequence goes on from NZ_JBGCCP010000048.1 coordinate 63,531, forward strand.
CGAAGCCCACCACGCCGCCGACGACGAGTCCGACCTCGCACCCCTCGACGCCGGCCTCCTCGACCCCGCCGAGCACGCCGCCGACGACGCCGACCACCCCGACGCCCAGCGGCAGCACCAGCACGCCGGCCACCCCGGCCACGCCGACCACCACCCCCGGCACCCCGACCCTGGCCCACACCGGCGCCAACGTCGGCGAGGTGAGCCTGGTCGCGCTGATGTTCTTCGGCGCGGGCGGCGGCGCGATGTTCGCCTCGCGCAAGGTCAAGGCGGCCGAGGCGCGCAAGCACTGAGCAGGACCGAACACCACGCACAGCACGCACAGCACGCAAGTCACGGGGCCCAGCCGCCGTGGGTCAGGGCACTGACTCACGGCGGCCTTCGAACCGCCGACCGGCCGCGACCGGTCGGCGGTTCTGTGTCCCCTCCAAAATCGGCGCCCCTGGCTTATGCGTGGGTCAGGGTGGGGGTGTTGGTGCGGTTGGGTGGTGGGTTTTAGAGGCTCCTTTTACGGCTTCGCGCAGGGTTTGCGGGATCCGTTGGTGGCGCGGGTCGGGGGTGGCGTTGGTTTCGTGGGGCGGTGGTGGTGTGGGTAGGTGGTCGGCTCTACTGCGACAGTCAAGGGCAAGGTCAAGAGGTTGAAGAGCGCCTCCGGCGGCGCCTGCGCGGCGAGCGGCCTCGCTCCGGGGAGTGGGGGGCCGCGCTGTCAGGAGGCGGACGCTGCTTGTGGTCGCCTCTGTCCCGGATTCCCCGTCGCTTCGTCGCCTTACGGAAGCAGGCCGGTCCGGTGGTATCAAGTCGGATCGCCCAGCTGGTGGTCCAGTATCAGCGACTTGACACCACCGGCCCGGCCTGCTTGGCTTCGCCCGCCGAAGCGACGGGGAATCCGGGACAACCCAGGCCTGTGGTGTGGACGGGGTCCACTTGGTTCGCACAGGCTGCGGTGACGTGGCGGGCGTGGGGCGCGGGAACCCTTCCCACAGGTGGGTTTGTCCCGGATTCCCCGTCGCTTCGGCGGTGCTTGCACAACCATCCCGGCCTGGGCGGTGTCAAGCCGCTGATACTGGACTACAGCAACAGTGATCCGGCTTGATACCGCCCAGGCCGGGATGGTTCCCTCCGGGCGCTGATGCG
>NZ_JBGCCP010000049.1:0-60051 GCF_041262705.1 Catenulispora sp. MAP12-49
CGGTCCACACCACAGACCGGGGTTGTCCCGGATTCCCCGTCGCTTCGGCGGGCGAAGCCAAGCAGGCCGGGCCGGTGGTGTCAAGTCGCTGATACTGGACCCACAGCTGGGCGATCCGACTTGATACCACCGGACCGGTCTGCTTCCGTAAGGCGACGATGCGACGGGGAATCCGGGACGAAGGCGACCACAAGCAGCGTCCGCCGGCAGCCAGCGCGGCCCCCCACTCCCCGGAGCGAGGCCGCTCGCCGCGCAGGCGCCGCCGGAGGCGCCCTTGACTGTCGCCCTTTGACTGTTGCCCTTGACCTTCGCAGTAGAACCGCCCACCTGCCCACACCACCGCCGCCCCGCGAAACCAGCGCCACCCCCGACCCGCGCCACCAGCGGATCCCGTGAACCATGCGCGAAGCCGTCAAGAAACGCCCGTAAGCCCCCACCCCAGCCGCACCCACACATGGGTCAGGAGCGCCTCAAATGGCTGATGCCGAAGCGGACGCTTCCGGCGGGACCGTGCGCGAGGTGTCAGACCCCTGTGAAAGCCTCCCGGGATGCTGAATATAGAGACGCTGCGGCCGGTGATCGAGGCCTCCTGGGGACGTGACACTTGCGATCCGGCCGGCCGGGACCAGTGGCGGCCGGAGAACCCCTCGGGGAGCCAGTGCAGCATGACGGCGCTGGTGGTCCAGGACCTGTTGGGCGGGGACCTGATCCACGCCGAGGTCCACATGAACGGCGCCAAGGTCTGGAACCACTACTGGAACCGGCTGCCCGACGGCACCGACGTCGACTTCACGGCCGACCAGTTCCGCTTCCTCGACGGCGCAACCGTCGTCAACGACAAGGTGGTGCACCGGCCGCCGGAGGGACCGCGGCGGTGCCGTGAGGAGTACGAGCTGCTGCGCGCGCGGGTACTGACCGCGCTGGGTGAGGAGCAGGCTGGCTGAGTCCGGTACCCCCGTCACGCCGTCCGGCCCCGACCGCCTGGACGGCGCGACTTGACGTCCTCCCCTAATTGTTCGACCATCTAATCATGAGTGAGTCGAACCAACTGTCCGGGCTGCCCGCGGAGCGGGTGGTCGACGCCGTGCAGGTGCTGGTGCGCCTGCGGCGGTCGCTGGAGCGGGTGGAGACCGGCTTGACCCTGCCGCAGTACCAGCTGCTGTCGATGGTGCGCGGCGGCGGGGAGCGGTCGGCACGGCTGGCCGACAAGCTCGCGGTGCGCAAGCCCACGCTGACGGCCGCCGCCGACGCCCTGGTGGCCGCCGGGCTGCTGGAGCGGGAAGCCGACCCCGGGGACCGCCGGGTGGTGCGGGTGCGGATTACCGAGGCCGGTCTGGCTGCTGTACGGAGCGCCGAGGAGCAGTTGGCCGCCGCGTTGGCGCCGCTGTTCGGCGACGCGGCCGCACACCTGGACGGCGGCGCGGAGGCGCTGCTGAACAGCTTCGACGCGCTGGACGGGGCGCTGAACCGGCGGTTCGCCGAGCATCGGGCCCGGCACCTGGCCGCGCAGGCCGAATAAGCACGACGACTAGGGGTGGATGTGACGAACGCCGAGCGCCGCGACGCGCGCGGGATCAGGGCCGGCGATGACGCCGGTGATGACAGGACGAACGACATCGAGAACACGAGCAACACGGACCACACGAGCAGCTCGAACAGCACGAAACACACGAGCAGCACGAGCAGCACGAGCAGCACGAACCACACGAGCGACAAGAACAACGCGAGCAGCACGAACCACACAGGCACCGAGCCGGCCAGGCCCGGCCGGATCGCCAAGGCCGACAACCCCTCCAGCTCCTGGATGCGCCGCCTGTTCGCGGTCAGCTGGGTCTACCGCCGCAGCGTCCTGATCGCCTTCGGCGGCTCGCTGCTGGCGATGCTCGCCAACGCCGCCATGCCGCTGATCCAGCGGCACATCATCGACGACGTCGTCATCAGCCGCACCTCGCCGCTGGCCCCGTGGGCCGCCATGGCGCTGGTGCTGGCGATCCTGAACTTCGCCGGGACCCGGCTGCGCCGCTACGTCGGCGGCAAGCTGTCCCTGGACGTGCAGTACGACCTGCGCAACCGCATCTTCGGCGCGCTGTCGCGGCTGGACGGCGCGCGGCAGGACGAGCTGGCGACCGGGCAGCTGATCTCGCGGGCCACCTCCGACGTCACGATGGTGCAGGGGCTGCTCGGCATGCTGCCGATGCTGACCGGGAACTTCCTGCTGTTCTTCGTCGCGCTCGGCGTGATGGCGTTCCTGTCACCGCTGCTGACGCTGGTCGCGGTGGCGACCGGGCCGCTGCTGTGGCTGGTGGCGGTGGCCGCGCGCAAGCGGCTGTACCCGGCCACGTGGGAGGCGCAGCAGCAGGCTTCGGCGCTGGCCGGCGTGGTGGACGCCGCGGTCGGCGGGGTGCGCGTGGTGAAGGGCTTCGGGCAGGAGGAGCAGGAGCTCGGCAAGCTCGAGGCGGCCGGCGAGCGGCTGTTCGCCTCGCGGCTGCGCGCGGTGCGCTTCTCGGCGCGGTACAACCCGGCGATCATGGCGATCCCGGCGCTGGGGCAGGTCGGGGTGCTGTTCCTCGGCGGGTGGCTGGCGCTGCGCGGGACCATCACGCTGGGCACGTTCCTGGCGTTCTCCACCTACCTGGCGCAGATGCTCGGGCCGGTGCGGATGCTGTCCTCGCTGGTGACGATCGGGCAGCAGGCCCGGGCCAGCGTGGAGCGCATCTTCGAGATCATCGACTCCCAGCCGAAGGTCACCGAGAAGCCGGACGCCGCGGTGCTGCCGCGCCAGGCCTCCGGGGTGGAGTTCGACGGCGCGGTGTTCGGCTACGTCGCCTCCCGGCCGGTGCTGCGCGGGCTGGACCTGGCGGTGCGCCCCGGGGAGACGGTGGCGCTGGTGGGGACCTCCGGCTCGGGCAAGTCCACGGTGTCGATGCTGCTCCCCCGCTTCTACGACGTGCAGGCCGGTGTGGTGCGGGTCGGCGGCGCGGACGTGCGCGACGTGACCCTGGAGTCCCTGCGCGCGGCGATCGGCCTGGTGATGGAGGACAGCTTCCTGTTCTCCGACTCCGTGCGCGCCAACATCGCCTACGGCCGCCCCGACGCCACCGACGAGCAGGTGCGGGCCGCGGCGGCGATGGCCGAGGCCGACGAGTTCGTCGAGCAGCTGCCCGCGGGCTACGACACCGTGGTCGGCGAGCAGGGCCTGACCCTGTCCGGCGGCCAGCGCCAGCGCATAGCCCTGGCCCGGGCGCTGATCACCGACCCCAGGGTGCTGATCCTGGACGACGCCACCTCCGCGGTGGACGCCCGCGTGGAGGCGGAGATCCACGACACGCTGCGCCGGGTCATGGCCGGACGCACCACGCTGCTGATCGCGCACCGCCGCTCCACGCTGGCGCTGGCCGACCGGATCGCGGTACTGGACCGCGGCCGGGTCGTCGACATCGGCACGCACGAGGAGCTCACCGAGCGCTGCCCGCTGTACCGGCTGCTGCTGTCCGGGCCGGGGGACGACGCGGAGGGCATCGACGCCGGGGATCTGACGCGAGCTGCGGCTGCCGGGGACCTGACGCGAGCTGCGACAACGGCCGGCAACGGCGCGCGCCCGCAGGCCGCCGACTCGATCAGCACGCTGCCCGCCGGCACCGAGGCCCAGACCGACGGCATGGTCGACGGCCTGACCGACGGCCTGACCGACGGCATGGTCGACGGCATCACCCCGAGCCTGTGGCCGGAGGTCGAGGACGACGGTGACGGCGACGGCCTGGCCGGGGCCAAGGGCTCCGGCACCCGCGCGCTGCCCGGCATGGGCGGCGGAGGCGGCGGCCGGGGCGGCGTCGGAGGCGGGGGCGGCGGCTTCGGCGGCTTCCTGGCCTCGATGCCCCCGACCCCGGAGCTGCTGGAGAAGGTGGCGAAGCTGCCGCCGGCCACCGACGTCCCCCACGTCGTCCAGAGCCAGGCCCGGGCCGCCGACCCCGGCTTCGCGCTGCGCAAGCTGCTGCGTCCGTTCCGCCTTGCGCTGCTGCTCGGCCTGCTGCTGGTCGCCGCCGACACCGCGGCCGGGCTGGCGCTGCCGGCGCTGATCCGCGGCGGCGTGGACCGGGGCATCCTGGCCGGCTCGCTGTCGGCCATCGTCGGGGTCTCGGTCGCGGCGCTGGCCGTCGTGGTCGTGGACACCGTGGTCAACGTCTGCCAGGCCCGGGTCACCGGCCGCACCGGCGAGCGCCTGCTGTACGCGCTGCGGGTGAAGGTGTTCGCGCAGTTGCAGCGCCTGGGGCTGGACTACTACGAGCGCGAGCTCTCGGGGCGGATCATGACCCGGATGACCACCGACGTGGACGCGCTGTCCACGTTCCTGCAGACCGGTCTGCAGCAGGCGGTCGTCAGCGTCCTGTCCTTCGTCGGCATCGTGGTGGCGCTGGTGGTGATCGACTGGCAGATGGCGCTGATCGCGCTGAGCGTCCTGCCGCCGCTGCTGATCGCGACCGCGGTGTTCCGGTCCAAGTCCAGCAAGGCCTACACCGAGGCCCGCGAGAAGGTCTCGGCGGTCAACGCCGACCTGCAGGAGAACGTCGCGGGTATGCGGGTGACGCAGGCGTTCCGGCGGGAGGGCACGAACGCGGCCCGGTTCGCCGGGCTGTCGGACGAGTTCCGCGTCTCGCGGCTGCGCGCGCAGAAGTACATCGCCACGTACTTCCCGTTCGTGCAGTTCCTGGCCGACATCGCCGGGCTGCTGGTGCTGGCCGCCGGCGCCTCCCGGGTGCACTCCGGGGAGCTGACCGCCGGCGCGCTGATCGCCTACCTGCTCTACATCGACATGGTGTTCTCGCCGGTGCAGCAGCTCTCGCAGGTGTTCGACGGCTACCAGCAGGCCGCGGTCGGGCTGCGCCGGATCGGCGACCTGCTGCGCACCGTGCCCTCCACGCCGGAGCCGGCGCGGCCGGTGCCGGTCCCGGCGGAGCTCGGCGAGATCGTGTTCGACGACGTCACCTTCGCCTACGGCCCGGACACGCGGCCGGCGCTGGAGGGCGTCAGCGTGCGCATCCCGGCCGGGCAGACGGTGGCGCTGGTCGGGCAGACCGGAGCGGGCAAGTCGACCTTCGTGAAGATGGTCGCCCGCTTCTACGACCCGACCGGCGGCGCCGTGACGGCCGGCGAGCGCGACCTGCGCGAGTTCCCGCTGACCGACTGGCGGCACCGGCTCGGCGTGGTCCCGCAGGAGGCGTACCTGTTCGACGGGACCGTCGCCGAGGCCATCGCCTACGCCCGTCCGGACGCCCCGCCGCGCGAGATCGAGGCGGCGGCCCGCGCGGTCGGCGCCGAGGAGATGATCGCGTCGCTGCCCGAGGGGTTCCACTCCCGGGTGGCCGAGCGCGGCCGGAACCTGTCGGCCGGGCAGCGGCAGCTGCTCGCGCTGGCCCGCGCGGAGCTGGCCGACCCGGACGTGCTGATCCTGGACGAGGCGACCTCGGCCCTGGACCTGGCCACCGAGGCCGCAGTGACGCGCGCCGAGCTGGCCCGCGACGCCGACCACGGCGTCACCGGGCGCACCCGGACCACGCTGGTGGTCGCGCACCGGCTGACCACGGCGGCGCGCGCCGACCGGATCCTGGTGATGGACGGCGGGCGGATCGTGGAGGACGGGACGCACGCGCAGCTGGTGGAGGCCGGCGGGACGTACGCGGAGCTGTGGGAGGCGTTCGCCGCCGGGCATGAGGACGGCGAGCGGGAGACGGAGACTGCGGGCGCCGCTATATAGGAGTCCCTATATAGGACTCGCTATATAGGAGTCCTCATATAACAGAGAACAGAGTCGGCCCGGCGGATCCGATCCGCCGGGCCGACTTGTCTGCGAACGCTATAGCGAGAACTCTCAGACCGTCTCAGGCAGCTGCCAGTCGATCGGCTCCTGCCCGAAGCCGACCAGCGCCTCGTTCACCGCCGAGAACGGCTTGGAGCCGAAGAACAGCTTCGCCGACAGCGGCGAGGGGTGCGCGCCCTCGACGATCACGTGCCGCGAGGTGTCGATCAGCTTCCGCTTCTTCTTGGCGTGCGCGCCCCAGAGCACGAACACCACCGGCTTCTCCCGCGCCGAGACATCCTTGATGACGGCGTCGGTGAACTTCTCCCAGCCGCGGTCCTTGTGCGAGGCCGGCTCGTGCGCGCGCACGGTGAGCACCGTGTTGAGCAGCAGCACGCCCTGGTCGGCCCAGGCCTTCAGGTAGCCGTGCTTGACCGGCGGGACGCCCAGGTCCGTCTCCAGCTCCTTGTACATGTTCCGCAGCGACGGCGGGATGCGCACGCCGGGGCGCACCGAGAAGCACATGCCGTGCGCCTGGCCGTCGTCGTGGTACGGGTCCTGCCCGATCAGCACCACCTTGACGTCCTGGTACGGCGTGGCCTCCAACGCCGCGAACACCTCGTCCTCAGGCGGGAACACCTGGTGCTCGGCACGCTCGGTCTTAAGGAAAGCCTCCAGGTCGGCGAAGTACGGCTGCTCGGTCTCGGCAGCCAGCACCGGCGCCCAGGAGGCGGGGATGAGTTCACGCATAAGAGGAACCTATCCGGCCGCTGTGACAGCGCTGAGGAGAGCCCGAAAAACTTCCCAGAAAAAACTTCGGGCGCCATGTATCAGGGAGCGTTTGGGGTGCTCTTGTAAGTGAGCGGGTCGGGGGGCCCGCGGGCGTGGTCCAGTCGGTGTGTGTCTCTAGGGGGGACGCGCCGCCGGCCAGGCCGGGTGGAAAGGGTGGTGTGCCGTGACGCCGGGGGGTGGGTGCGGCACACCACCGCCACCGAGGTAAGAGGGGGACTCCGCGGGCGGAGTGCGACACCTGGGGGAAACAACACGGGGACCACGGGGACTCGGGGGGAACTGAGAAACCGGGGGAGCTGGGGGGATCGGGGAACACGGGGGAGCAAGACCGGCGGCAACGGTCTGTGGGGGAACGCGGCCGCCTGGGGAGACCGGAGGCGGGACTGGGACGGGGGTCCAGTTCCGCCTGCGGCTATTGGCAGGGCAGCATAAGTGCTGACTAGGTTGTTCACAGGGAGGGAACCATGACGGACCACGCGGCCTGGCTGGCCCGGATTTTGGAGACACACCCGGACGTCGTCCACGTCGACGGCGCCACCGAGACGCTGATCAAGCGCGACGAGCTGCTGGTGCTCGACGCGCACGCGGACGAGGTGCACGACAAGGCTCGCCGGTGGGTCGACTCCCGGGAGGACTCGGCCGCGCCGGGGGTGACGCGGCTGCGGCTGGTGGCCGGCACCGACGCCGCCGACCTGACCCACACGCTGCGCGGCGGGGCCAAGGCCCACCGGCGGTGGAGTGTGACGCCGAACCATGTGCTCAGCGGGGCTCCGAACTGGGGCGGCGGTCCCCACGGCCGTCCGGCCCCGGCCGGGGACATGCCCGTCCCGACCGTCGGCGGGGACGGCGCACGGCCGGTCACGGTCGGGATCCTGGACACCGGCGTGGACCCGCATCCGTGGTTCCAGAGCCAGCCCTGGTACCTGGCCTGCACCGAGGCCCAGCACGAGGCGCTGAACGAGGCCCTGGACCACGACCTGGAGTCCGAGTCCGGACACGGCACGTTCATCGCCGGCCTGATCATGCAGGAGGCGCCGAGCGCCTACCTGCGGTTCGAGCGGGTCCTGAGCCCGGCGGGCGTCACCGACGAGGTGGAGCTGCTCAACGGCCTGGACCGGATCGAGAAGCAGACCCGGGCCGAGGGCGACCACCTGGACATCCTGAACCTGTCGCTGGGCTGCTACACCTTCGACGACCGGCCCTCGCCGGTGCTCTGCGACGCGATGTCCCGGCTGGGCCAGCGCACCCTGATCGTGGCCGCCGCCGGAAACTTCGACTCCGACCGGCCCTACTGGCCCGCCGCCCTGAAGGAGGTCTGCGCCGTCGGGGCTCTGACGCAGTCGTCCTCCGGCGAGCCGGAGCGGGCGTCGTTCTCCAACTACGGCTGGTGGGTGGACGCCGCAGCTCCCGGCGTGAAGTTGAAGAGCGCCTTCCTGACCCACGGCAGCGAGGAGGGCAAGGACTTCCACGGCTACGCGAAGTGGAGCGGCACCAGCTTCGCCGCGCCCGTCGTGGCCGGTAGGATCGCCGCTTTGATGGCCGCCAAGGACATGTCGGTCCGCGACGCCGCCACCGAACTGCTCGATCCCGCGGGCACCCGCATCCCCGACCTCGGGGTGGTCGTGCAGGCGGCGTTCGGCTGAGGCGCCGCCGTGCGCCGGTCACGTTCCCCACACCAGTAAGAAGGCTCATATGGACCGCTCCCCTGCGTTGCTGGTCAAGGCCGCCGCCGCCGGCGACGCCTCGGCCTGGCAGCAGATCGTCGACGACTACAGCCGACTGGTGTGGTCGGTGGCCCGGGGGTTCCGGCTCTCGCTGGCCGACGCCGCCGACGTCACCCAGAACACCTGGCTGCGCCTGGTGGAGAACCTGGACCGGATCCAGAATCCGGAGCAGCTCGCGGGGTGGCTGGCCACGACGACACGCAGGGAGGCGCTGCGCCTGATCCGCAAGACGCAGCGCGAGGTCCCCGATTCGGAGGAGGCCGAGGCGAACGTCTCGTTCTTCGGGGATTCCGACGACGACGGCGACCCGGAGACGGCCATGGTCGCCCAGCAGGACAGCAGCGATCTGTGGCAGGCCTTCGCCACGCTGTCGGAACGCTGCCGGAACCTGCTGCGGGTCGTCGCGGTGACGCCGCTGGAGAGCTACGCGGCCGTCGCCGAGGCGCTGGGCATGCGAGTGGGGTCGATCGGGCCGACCCGCTCGCGGTGCCTGGAGCACCTCAAACGGGCGTTGAAGGCGCTGAGCACGGTGCCGGAGACGACCCGGCCATGACCAGCACCACCACCGCACCGCCGTCCGAACCACCAGTACACGGGCACACGATGAAGGACCTGATCCAGGGGGAACGATGCCGAAGTTGACGAACGGGGCCTCAGCGGAGGACATCGGACTGCTGTCCGCCCTCGGCGAGATGTTCGACGAGGTCGACCCGGTGCCGCAGGACGTGGTGCGGGCCGGCTACGCCGCCTTCACTTGGCGGACCATCGACGCCGAACTGGCCGAACTCGCCGAGGACTCGATGCTGGCCGGGGCCGGCTCGACCCGCGGCACCGACACCAGGCTGCTGACTTTCGAGGCTCCCAGCGTCTCGGTGGTGGTGGAGGTGACCGAGATCGGCGAGCGGCGCAAGCTCGTCGGGCAGCTGATCCCGGCGTGTTCGGACACACTGCGGATCGAGCACCCGGCCGGGACCACCACCGTCTCCGTGGACGGCCAGGGCCTGTTCAGCGCCGACTCGCTACCGGCGGGACCTGCGCGCGTGGCGCTGAGCGTGCCCGGCGGGGGCGCCGTGGTCACCAGCTGGGTGACCGTCTAGACCCGGTCGGCGACCGCGCTTCCCCCGCGGCCGCCGCCGACTCGTCATCGCCGCCGGGCGTCACCGCTCGGCGGCGATGAGTCATGCGCGGTGGAAGAAATCACCCCACCTTTGAGACAGTGTCCGCATGCCATCTTCTGCCGCGGACCGGCTCAGCCGTGCTCTGAGCGCCCTGGACCAGGTGCTGGCGCAGCCCGCGGAGGGCCGGGCCGCGGCCGAGGCGGTGCTGGCCGAGGACGACGGCGACGAGGCCGCGATCATAGCCCTGCGCGCGATCGGGCTGTCGTGGCGGGAGAACGGCGACCTGCGGCGTGCCAGCAGGACCCTGAGACGGGCGATCGCCATGGCGGACCGCGCGAGCATGCCGTATCGGGCCGCCGAGGCCCGGATGACGCTGGTGGTGATCCTGGCCGACCTGGGCAACACCGACGGCGCGCTGGCCGAGGTGGCGCTGGCCGACAGTGTGCTGACGGGCCTGGACCGGGCGCGGCTGCGGGTGAACCTCGGGCTGGTGCTGGGCCGGATCGGGCGCAGCGCGGAGGCCCTGGAGGCGCTGGACGCCAGCCAGCCGGTCCTGGCCGCCTACGGCGACGCCCGCTGGGAGGCCATCGCCTTGAACCTGCGGGGGATCATCCACGTCTACCGGGGTGCCGGGCAGCCCGCGCAGTCGGACCTGCTGCGCGCCGCCCAGCTGACCGAGGACGGCGGCTACGGCCTGATCAACGCGATGGTCCTGGGCAATCTGGGCTTCGCCGCACACCGCGCGGGCGACCTGCCCTCCGCGCTGTTCTGGTTCGACGCGGCCATCGAACGGTTCGCAGAGATCGACAAGCCGGTCGCGCCGATGCTCGTGGACCGGGCCGAGGCGCTGCTGACGGCCGGGCTGGGCACCGAGGCCCACACCTCGCTGCGCAAGGCGATCGCCGAGCAGGAGCGCAGCGGTTTCCGCTACGACCGCGCCGAGTACCACCTGGCGTGGGCCCGGGCCGCCCTGGCCGACGGCGATCCGGCGGTGGCCGAGCAGGCCGCGCGCACCGCCCGCGGCATGTTCGGCCGGCAGCGCCGTGCGGCCTGGGCCGATCTGGCCCGGTACGTGGAGGCCTCGGCCCGGTTCGCGACCGGGGAACGCAGCCCGGCGCTGTTGAAGACCGCAGTCGAGCTGGGCGACCGGATGGACGCGGCGAAGTGGCCGGTGGCCCCGCTGGAGGCCAGGCTGCTGGCCGGCCGCGTCGCCGCGGCGCTGAACCTGCGGGAGCAGGCCCTGGCGCTGTTCGACCAGGTGGCCCGGCACCGCAACCGCCGCGAGGTCGAGATCAGGGCCCTGGCGTGGCACGCCCACGCGCTGCACGCGCTCAGCGCCGGCCGGCCGTCCTCCGCGGAACGGGCGCTCCAAGCCGCGCTGCGCGTCCACGCCGAGAACAACGCGGTCCTCGGCGCCACCGACCTGCGCGCACACGCCGCGGCGCGCGGCGAGGAGCTGGCCAAGCTGGGCCTGCGCCTGGCGCTGGAGCGCGGGGACGCGCGGGCGGTCCTGCGCTGGGCCGAGACCTGGCGGGCGGCCTCGCTGCGGCGCCGGCCGGTGCGGCCGCCGGACGACGAGCAGCTGGCCGCCGATCTGGCCGAGCTGCGGGGGGTGGTGGCGGACCTGGCGGCGGTGGAGGCGCCGACGACGCTGGAGTCCTCGCGCTCGGAGGTGTCGCGGCTGAACGCCGAGCGGCTGCGGCTGGAGGCGGCGATTCGGGACCGGTCGCGGTACGCGCGCGGGACGTACGCGCCGGAGCCGCCGTTCTCCCCCGCCGCGCTGGCCGGGGCGCTGGGGGCGCGGGTGCTGGTGGAGTTCGTGCGGCTGGACGACGATCTGCACGCGGTGACGGTGCGGGACGGGGTGGTGCGGCGGCATCGGCTGGGGTCGTACGCGGCGGTGCTGAAGCAGCTGGACGTGGTGCGGTTCACGATGAACCGGATGTCGCGGCGGTTCGGGTCCGCGACGATGCAGGCCGCCGCGGTGCAGGCTTATGACCACAGCCGGCAGGTGCTGGACGGGTTGCTGTTCGGGCCGGTGCGGCGGGCTTTGGACGGGGTGGGTGAGGTGGGTGGGGTGGTTGGCGCGGCTGGGGTAGCTGGGGTGGCTGGTGCGGCCGGCGCCGGGGACCGCCCGCTGATCGTGGTCCCGACCGGCTCGCTGCACGCGCTCCCCTGGACCGCGCTGCCGACGTGCGCCGGCCGCGCGGTGAGCGTGACGCCCTCGGCCCGGCTGTGGCTGGCGGCGGCCAACGCCGTCGAGGGGGCCTTGGGCGCGGCGACCGCGGCCGGACCGGGGACGGCCGCCACCTCGGCGACCGGCCTGGGCACGGTCCTGATGGCGGGTCCCGGCCTGGCGCACGCCGAGCCCGAGATCGCCGCCCTGGCCGCCCGCTACCCGGACGCCGTCGTCCTGGCCGGCGCCGAGGCCACCGCCGCGAACGCCGCCCGGGCCCTGGACGGCGCGGCCCTGGCCCACGTCGCCACCCACGGCCGCTTCCGGGCCGACCATCCGCTGTTCTCCAGCCTGGACGCCTTCGACGGCCCCCTGTACGTCTACGACCTGGAGCGCCTCGGCTCGACCCCGCAGACCCTGGTGCTCTCGGCCTGCGAGTCGGCACTGTCCGGCGTGCGCCCGGGCGATGAGCTGATGGGCCTGGCCTCGGCGGTCTTCGCCCTCGGCACCCGCACCCTGATCGCCAGCGTCACCCCGGTCGACGACGCCGACACCCGCACCCTGATGCTCGCCCTGCACGCCGCCCTGGCCGCCGGCCGCCCGCCCGCGGCGGCGCTGGCCGAGGCCTCGGCCGCGACCGGGATCGGCGGGTTCGTGTGCTTCGGGTTCGGGGGCTGAGCGGGGGCGAGTGCCCGAAACGAAGAAAGCGCGGGCGCCCACCGGCCTCAGCCGATGACCACCCGCGCTCGAAAACCGAAAACGCCGGACAGACCCCTAGTCGACTAGTCGATCCGCACGCTGCCGCTCGCGCAGCGGAAGTGCACCGCCAGCACGCCGGGCTCCTCGGCGTCGATCCAGTCGACGGTGACTTCCTCCAGCGGGTCGTGGTCCGGCGAGCCGCCGATCCAGCCCAGGACCTGGTCGCGGTCGCCGCTGATCTCCAGGCGCTCGAAGGCCGGGATGCCGTTCTCGGCGCCGGCGCCGGGGCGCTGCTCGGGGGCGACTTCCCAGGCCAGGAAGTAGGGGAGCTGCGGGTCGGCCATCAGGTCCAGGACGCCGAGCTGCTTCCAGCACAGGTCGAAGCCGTCGGGGCGGACGCGGTGGCCCTGGGCCGCGGGGCGGCCCAGGCGCTGCTCCCAGGGGGTGATGTCGTCGACGCCGACGACCCAGCCGAGCCAGCCGCCGCCCTCCTCGGCGCGGGCCTTGACGGCCTTGCCGAAGGGGGCCGAGTCGGTGGCCGGGTGGTCCAGCGGGGCCACGACCTCCACATACGAGCCGCCGGCCAGGGGCAGCACGAAGTTGCGGGTGCCGAAGCGCGGGTGGACGCCGCCGTCGCGGAAGGTCGCGCCGAGCAGCGTACCGAGCCGGTTCACCGTGGAGCCGAGCTCGGAGTTGGACACAGCATAGGAAACGTGATCGAGACGCACGGTTCATACTCTGCCCTGCGAATGCCCCGATAACCCAATCGAGACCGTCCGGACGCTCCTTACCGCTCATCCTGATACGTTCCGCGCACATACCGTCACCTGCGGCGACGTCATATGGTCCGATCGTCGCTATTTCCGCTTCCACACCGCTTCGCGCTTCTCGGCGAACGCCCGCGGCCCCTCCTTGGCGTCCTCGGTGGCGAACACCGGCCAGCCGATCTCCAGCTCGCGGGCCAGGCCGTCGGCCTCGCCCATCCCGGAGGCCTCCTTCACCGAACGCTTCACCGCCTCCACCGACAGCGGCGCGGCGGCGTTGATCAGCGCCGCGATCTCCAAGGCCTTGTCCAGGGCTTTGCCATCGTCGACCAGGTGCCCGACCAGCCCGATGGCCTGCGCCTCGGCGGCGGTGTAAGGGCGGCCGGTGAGCAGCATCTCCATGGCGTGGCTGTAGGGGATCTGCCGCGGCAGGCGCACCGTGGAGCCGGCGACCGGGAACAGGCCGCGCCGCACCTCGAACAGCCCGAACGTGGCCGAGGCCGCGGCGACGCGGATGTCGCAGGCCTGGATCAGCTCGGTCCCGCCGGCCACCGCGTAGCCCTCGACGGCGGCGATGAGCGGCTTGCGCGGGCTGTAGTGCCTCAGCAGCGCCTTCCAGTGCAGGTCGGGGTCGGCCTTCAGGCGCTCGGCGTACTGCGAGCCGGCGGACATGTTCATGGCCTTGAGGTCCATGCCCGCGCAGAACGCTCCCCCGGCGCCGGTGAGCACGATCGAGCGGACGTCGTCGTCGGCGTCCGCCTCCACCCAGGCGTCGGCCATCCCGACCAGCATCGGCAGCGACAGCGCGTTCTTGGCCTCGGGCCGGTTCATGGTGACGACCAGGGTGTGGCCGTCGCGGTCGACGGTGCAGTGCTCGGTGCCGCCCATCAAGGTCCCCTCTGCGTCAGCGGGTGCTCGGGAAAACGAGAACACGTTCTACCAAGTGGCGGCAGAAGGCAAGAGGCGCGAGTCCGCACCAGGCGCAAGTCGGCACCAGGCGCGGCTACCGCCCGAGCTCGCGCACCACCACGCCGACGAGACGTTCGCCGGGGCACCAGCCCCAGCGGCGGGAGTCCTCGCTCGCCGGGTTGTCGCCGAGCAGGTACAGGTGGTCCGGCGGCACGGCGCCGTCGGGCGTGGGATCGCCGGGCAGAGCGGTGGCCCGTTTGACGAACCACGGGCTGTCCCCCGGCATCCCGCCGGCGCGCCCGGCCACCTTCCAGCCGGTGACCAGGTCCGGGCGCAGCACCACGACGGCCTGGCCGCGCTGAACGCCGGCCAGGGCGCAGCGCCGGACGAGCAGCCGGTCACCGGGGCGGTAGGTCGGCGCCATGCTGGTGCCCTCGACGGTCACCACCACATGGCGGCGGGCTTTGAGGGCAACCCCGGCGGCCATCACAGCCAGGATCAGCACCGCGGCCAGCCCCGTCACGAGCGCCACGGCCATCAGGCCGGACTCCCCACCCCGGCGGGTTCCTGATAGCCGGCCGATTGCAGCGTGAACAGCGCGTGGTAGCGCCCGCCGGCGGCCATCAGCTCCGTGTGGCTGCCCTGCTCGGCTATGACGCCGTCTTCGAGCACGACGATCAGGTCCGCCTCGCGCACCGCACCGAGCCGGTGCGACACCAGCAGCGTGGTGCGCCCGGCGCGGTGGCGGCGCAGGCGGGTGTGGACGTCGTGCTCGGCCTCGGCGTCCAGGCCGGAGCTGGGTTCGTCGAGGATCAGCAGGTCGGCGCCCTCGCGCATCATGCCGCGGGCCAGCGCCACGCGCTGCCACTGGCCGCCGGACAGCGTGACGCCGGTGCGCGGGTTGTCCTTGTCGGCCATGTCGAAGAACCGGCGGCTCAGCAGCGTGTCGTAGCCGAAGGGCAGCGCCTCCAGCGTCGCGTCGATCCCGGCCAGGCTCGCCGCCGAGCGGATCCGCTCGGCTTCGGCGAGCGCGGGCAGGTCCCCCATGCCGACGTTCTCCGACGCCGGCAGGTCGTAGGCCATGTAGTCCTGGAAGACGGTGCCGATGCGGGAGCGCAGCGCGGCGGGCTCCATGGCACGCAGGTCCACGCCGTCCCAGCTGATGGCGCCGCGTTCGGGGTCGTAGAGGCGGCACAGCAGCTTGATCAACGTGCTCTTGCCCGCGCCGTTGAGCCCGACCAGCGCGACCGTGGCGCCGCGCGGCACGGTCAACGACAGGCCCTTGAGGATCCAGGGCTGCTCGGGGCCGTAGCGGAACCACACGTCGTCGATCTCGATCGCATCGCTGAGCACTGGCACCGCAAGCGGATCAGCCCGCACCGGCAGATCCGAGTCCGCGCCGCACACCGCCTCGAAGTGCTTCAGCAGACCACGCGCCTCGGTGATCTCCGCGACCTTCCCGGCGACCGTGCCCAGTCCGTTCTGCACCGCCACCACCGCGGTGAAGAACAGCATCACGGTCCCGGCGGAGAACCGGCCGGACGTGCCGCCGACCGCCCAGAACAGGCCCGCGCCGGTGATCGCGGCGGCGGCCGCGGCCAGGGTGGACTGCGTGGCCAGCGTCGCGCGGTCGACCTTCTCCTCCTCGCCGTGCACCACGCGGGTCTCCCGGCGCATCCGCCCGAGCAGGAAGTCGCCGAGGCCGAACAGCCGGACCTCCTTGATCGCGTTGAGGTCGGTGAGCAGGCTCGCGTAGAAGATCTGCCGGCGCAGGTTGGGCGAGACCGTCATCTGCGTCTGGGCCCGGCGGCGCCCCAGCCGGTGCTGCGCCCACACCGCCGGCACCGCCGCGGCGCACGTCACCAGGGCCAGCACCGGCGCGATCGTGGTCAGCGCGACCAGGAAGCCCGCGGCCGAGACCACCGCCTGGACCGAGCCGAAGCCGGCCGCGACCAGCTGGCCCGGCGCCATCTGCGTGGCCTGCTGCGCCAGCCGCACCTTGTCCAGGTGCTCGGGCGACTCGAAGCTGCCCAGACCCTCCAGGCGGTTCAGTCCGGCGAACAGCTCCTCGTGCATCCGCAGGCTCACGCGGCGCCGCAGGCCCGCGTCCAGGAAGCGGTTGACGTGCGGCGCCACCGCGGTGATCGCGACGGTGACCACCAGCACGACCAGATAGCCGGAGCGATGCCCGGCCTCGGCGGCGCCGGCGGTCCCAGCAGCCCCGGCAGGCCCGGCAGGCCCGGCGGCCAGCGAGTCCAGCAGTCCGCGCAGCGCCCACGCGGACACCACCGGCCCGCAGCCCAGCAGCAGCGTCGCCACCGCCTGGCCGAGCGCGAACCGGGCCGAGGACCGCCAGATCAACGCGGTGACGGCCACGCCTCAGGCCGCCGCGGGCTGGGGCAGCCGGGCCGTGGTGAAGGCGAAGTGCTCGACCCGGCCCTCGGAGTCCAGGACGTACATCGTCGGGAACGCCTCGACGGCGAAGGCGCGCGCCACCGGGCCGTCCATCTTCTCCACCACGGCCTCGACGCCGGGCAGAAGGTTCTCGTGGAAGGCCTTCGCGGCGCCGGGTTCGCCGTCCTGGATGACCGCCAGAACCCGGCCGGGCTCGAAGGAGCGCGCGTATTCGGCGAATCTCGGCGCGTGCTCCAGGCAGGGCTCGCAGGTCGTGGAGAAAAAGCCGACGAGATTGCGACCTCCGGACAACCCGGAGCGCTGGAACCGGCGTCCGCTCTCGGCGGTCGCCGCGAATTCCGCAGGGGATTCGCCGATCGCCAATGTCGGCGGAGCTGTCGGAGCGCTCCCGGTTTCCGTCGCCATTGTCCGCATTCTGCGAACCAGTCCGAGAGTCACCACCATGTGGCCGACGGAGAACAGGGAAAGCAGAATGACGGCGGCAATCAGGTATGGCATTGTCCGATTCCTCCGAAATCGTCGGCGAGGCGGAAGGGGCGGAAGGGGAGAGCAATCCTCACAGCGAGAAAAGCTCCAGGAATTCGTCGAGGAGGACGACGGCGAGCGCCACGGCGCAGCCGGCGGCCCCGAACACCGCCGTCCCGGCGGCCGGCGGCAGCGCGGCCGATCCCAGAGCGGCGCCGGCCACCGCGGCGGCGGCCAGGGCCGCGTCGCGCACGACGTGGTGGCGGGCCAGCGTCGCCGGCGAGGTCCCGAAGCACAGGCACGGCGCTCTCGTGCCGCGCCGGATGACGAGCGCGGTCGCGCCGGCGAACCCCGCGAGCAGCGCCGCGGCCAGGGCGAACCCGGCCGGGGCCCAGGGGGTGAGCAGCAGCAGGGCGACCGACCACTCGGCCGCGACGGCCGCCGCGGCGACCGCGCCGACGCCGCCGGGCGGGACCAGCCCGAGGTCCCCGACCCAGCCGGCGAAGGCGCGCCGGGCCGCGCCGGAGCGGGTCTTGGAGCCTGCGGCGACCAGGAACAGGACGACGAAGGCCGCCCGCAGGCCGAGCGCGAGAGACTGGTGCCACTGCATGCCAGGAATGCCCACCGTGAAAGAAGAAAGAGTCCGAACGAAAGGGGAGAACCCCCAAAAGAGGACGCCGGACTACACTGCCGGCATAACCCGGCGCCCCGTGTTCACTGCTGGTGCCGCTGGATCAGCAGGTGCCGACCTGGTGGCAGAACTCCGCGCCGGTGCAGTTGTTCGTGCAGTACATCTTGGCGTGGTTCCAGCAGGTGTAGTACGGGTCGTTCGGAATGCACGCCGAGGCCTTGGCCTTCGGCGCCAGTCGCGCGACGAGCTTGTCGGCCGCGGCGTTGAGGATACGAGCCACTTGACACCATCCTTGTGAGAGGTTTGTGAGCAGCGATCGCTTCATCAGTATTCGTAGTTATGAATCAGATGGCTGTCAAGGCTTCTGTCGCTTGGGATTATTGTGGACATGTCTGTCAATGGCCGCTCATGACCGCCCCTGGGACACGCGCTTCTCAGACGCCTGTGACTGTCGGCGCGCCGCGATAGCGTGAACCGCATGAGAGGCCATGATCTCCTTGTCGACGCCTTCGGGCGGGTCCACGAGTCCGTCCACGCCGCCGTCGCCGGGCTGTCCGTGGACCAGCTGCACCGCCGCCTCGACGACGACGCCAACCCGGTCGGCTGGCTCGTCTGGCACCTGACCCGCGTGCAGGACGACCACGTCGCCGACGTCGCGGGCCTGGAGCAGGTCTGGACGTCCCAGGGCTTCGACGCCAAGTTCGGCTCGCCGTATCCGGTGGGCGCCGTCGGCTACGGGCAGTCCTCGCACGAGGTGGGCAAGCTGACCGTGCCCTCGGCCGAGGCGCTGACGGACTACCACGACGCGGTGCACGAGCTCACCGTCGACTACGTCAAGGGCCTGAACGACGAGGACTTCGACCGCGTCGTCGACACCCGGTGGGACCCGGCGGTGACGCTGGGCGTGCGGCTGGTCAGCGTCGTGAACGACACGCTCCAGCACGTCGGGCAGGCCGCCTATGTGCGCGGGGTCCTGCTGCGCGAGAACTGAGGCCCCCGGAGGGAGGAGACGTCCGGCGCTGCGGCGAGTAGGTTCCGCAGCGACGGCACTCCCCCGAATCCCGGCAGGTGCATCGTGACAGAGCACGGATCCCCCCGCTCCGGCCCGTCCAGGCGGCAGGCCCTCTCCGGTGCCGCGGTGCTCGGCGCCGCCGCGACGCTCGGCGGGACCGGCACGGCCGCCGCCGCGGCGAGCAACGCCGCGAACGACACCAACGATGCCGGCGCCGGGCACGGCATCGGCACGACCCCGATCGGCATCGGCCGCCAGCAGCCCGGCCGCGAACTGCGCGCGCTGCTGGCCGCCGTCGACCCGGCGCGGCTGAAGGCCACCGTCCTGAAGCTCACGACGTTCGGCACCCGGCACACGCTGTCCAGCCAGACCGATCCGGCGCGCGGCATCGGTGCGGCGACGGACTGGGTGGCGGCACAGTTCGAGGCGATCGCGGCGGCCTCCAGCGGCCGGATGACGGTCGCGCGGCAGAGCTTCGTGCAGCCGGTGGGGCCGCGCATCCCGGTGCCCACGACGATCACGAACGTGATCGCGACGCTGAAGGGCACCGCGGCCACCGAGCGCGTGTACGTGGTCACCGGGCACCTGGACTCGCGTGTCACCGACGTCATGAACTTCACCAGCGACGCCCCCGGCGCCGACGACGACGCCTCGGGCGTGGCGGCGGTGCTGGAGATGGCGCGGCTGTTCGCCACCCGCGGCTTCCCCGGCACGCTGGTGTTCGCCACGGTCGCCGGCGAGGAGCAGGGGCTGTTCGGGTCGGCGTACATGGCCCAGCAGATGAAGGCCGCCGGGACCGACGTGCAGGCCATGTTCAGCAACGACATCATCGGGGCCAGCAGCGCCTGGGACGGCACACCGCCGGAGCCGCACACGGTGCGGCTGTTCGTCGAGGGCGTCCCCACCTCGGAGACCCCCGCGCAGGCCGTGATCCGCCAGGAGGTCGGCGGCGAGAACGACGGCCCCTCGCGCCAGCTGGCCCGGTTCGCGCAAGACGTGGCCGCCAACGACGCGACCGGCATGGACATCCGCGTGATCTGGCGCCGCGACCGCTACCTGCGCGGCAGCGACCACATCTCGTTCCTACAGCAGGCCTACCCGGCCGGGCGCTTCACCGAGCCGCGGGAGAACTTCAACCACGAGCACCAGGACACGCGGGTCGCCGACGGCGTGCAGTACGGCGACCTGGCAGAGTTCTGCGACTTCGACTACCTGGCCCGGGTCACCCGCGTCAACGCCGCGACGCTGTGGTCCCTGGCCGCCGGCCCCGGCACGCCGAAGGGCGCGACCGTCCTGACCACGCCGCCGGCGAACTTCAGCGGGACCAACAGCACCACGCTGACCTGGACCCGCGGCGACGACGCCGGGCTGGCCGGGTACGAGGTGGTGCTGCGGGAGACCACCGCGGCGGTGTGGACCGAGGCGCTGGCGGTCGGGGACGTGACGAGCGTGACGCTGCCGATCGCTAAGGACAACGTGCAGTTCGGGCTGCGCGCGGTCGGGCCGGGCGGGTTGCGGAGTCCGGTGGCGTTTCCGGCGGTGGGGTAGGCCGGTGGCGTTTCCGGCGGTGCGCCGCCGCACGTTCCGGCGCTGGCCGAGAAGGTCGGGCTGTCCGAGCGTCAGCTGCGGCGCCGGTTCACCGAGGCGGTCGGGTACGGCCCGAAGGCTCTGCACAGCATTCTGCGTTTCCAGCACGCTCTGGACCTCGGCCGGCGTGGTGACCCGGGCCTCGCCGCGATCGCCTACCAGGCCGGGTACGCCGACCAGGCCCACTTCACGCGGGAAGTGCGGCGGCTGGCCGGGATGACGCTGACCGAACCGCTCGGGTAGAGCGGGCAGGACGGGCCGGATGGGCCGGATGGGCCGGATGGGTAGGCCGGGTAGGGCTGGCCCTACCTGGGGCTAGCCCCATTTCGTGCGCTGACACGGCTCAGCAGAATCGATCGCATGACAGCTTTCGCGCGCCGCGCTGCCGCCTTGACCATCGCCTGCTCCACCTTCGCCGGTCTGACCGCCGTATCGAGCACGTCCGCCTCCGCCACCGCCGCGCCATCCTTCCCGCCGCTGAACCCGGCGGCCCTCCAAGCGGCGATCCAGACCCTCCCGAGCGACGGCGCCGCCGGGGACATCGTCCGGGTCGGCGAGCCGGGCCAGCTGTGGACGGGGTCCACGGTCGACGCCGAGACCGGCCGGCAGATCCCGCCGAACGCGCACTTCCACGCCGGCAGCATCGCCAAGACCTTCGAGACCGTCGTGATCCTCCAGCTGGCCGGCGAGGACCGCATCGACCTCGACCAGAGCGTCCAGCACTACATGCCGGGCCTGCTGCCGGACAGGTTCACGCCGATCACCGTCCGCCAACTCATCACCTTCACCAGCGGCCTGCCGGACGTCGACGAGGGCGCGCCGCCGACCACCGCCGACCAGGTCATCGCCACCCGCTACACCTACCGGACCTTCGACCAGATCATCCAGCAGACCCTGAGCCCGGTCGGCCGCCCGGGGCCCGTGTCGCACTTCACCCCCGGTACCGAGCAGGAGTACAACTCCCTCGGCTTCCGCATCGCCGGCGCGCTGATCGAGCACATCACCGGCCACTCCTACAAGCAGGAGCTGACGGAGCGCGTCCTGCGTCCCCTGCACCTGACGCAGACCTCGGTGCCCGGGGACGACCCGGTGATGCCCAAGCCCTACCTGCACGGCTACATGACCGACGACGAGGGCCGGGCCGTGGACGTCAGCGAGCAGGGCGGCGACCCCTCCAACCTGATCACCACCCCCGCCGACCTGGACCGCTTCATCACGGCGCTGATGCAGGGCCGCCTGCTGCCCGCCGCCCAGCAGCAGGAGCTGTTCACGCTGCCGACCGACGCCCAGGGCCACCTGCTGCCGTTCGTCAACGGCACCTCCTGCCCGAAGGTGGCCTGCTTCGGCGCCGGGCTGATGTCCACGACCCTGCCGAACGGCGTGGTGCTGTGGGGCAAGACCGGGCACGACGACGGGTACGCCAACGGCATGTTCGCCACACGGGACCTGTCGATCCGCGCCGTGTACTCGGTCTCGAACCTGAGCGTGGACTTCTCGGCGCCGAGTCCGCTGAGCCAGCGGTTGATCGGTGCGGTGCTGACGCCGGCGAAGTAGGCCCTACAACCAGGCCCTACAACCAGCCCTACAACCTTCCGTAGGCCCGCAACACCCGCAGCGCCTTCACCGTCACCCCCGGCCGCGCCTCCACCTCCGTGGTCGCCGACCACTTCGCCCAGTTGATGGGCCACCCGCCGTCCGCTTCCTGCGATGCGGCCAGGTGGTCCAGGCTGCGGGCCATCTCCTCGTCGGTGAACCAGGCTCGGGCCAGTCCCGCGGGGTCCGGGGCGTAGTCGTGCGGGAGGTGGTACTCGCCCTCGGCGTAGCCGGGGGCGAGTACCGCGTCCTCGGGGTGCGCCGGGTCCAACAAAACCGTGCGCTGCTCGCGCAGGAGTTTGCCGATGCGGTCGGCCTGGGCGGCGGCCCATGCGCGGTCGGGGGCGGCGTCCAGGAACATCAGGGCCGACTGCACTCCGTAGGGATGCGTCTGCTCCATGGCCTCGACCTCGCGGCGCGCGAAGGCGACCGCCGCCGGGATCCAGGGGTGGGTGACGCCGCTGCGCAGGGCCGGGCCCAGGACCTGGCCGGTGGTCAGCAGGTCGGCGGCGGGGTCGGCGGTGACCGGGAGCCACGGGGGATGGGGGTAGGCGGCCAGGGTCGGCAGGACCGCCGGGACGCCGCCTTCGGCGGTGGTGACCGTGGTCAGCCAGTCCAGGACCGGGGTCACCGATGCCGCGTCCGGGCGGCCGGCGTCCTGGAGCACCGCCAGGGCGGTGGCGGCGGTCAGAGGTTGGGGTTCGGGGCCGCGGATGTCCGGTTCGAGTCCGTAGGCGTAGCCGCCGTCGGGGGTGCGGTACGCCGCCAGGGCCGCGGCCAGGCCGGAGCCGTCGGGGGCGCCGCCGAACAGCAGCTCGAAGCGCCGTTGCTCCAGCACACGGCCGGAGGTCCACACGAAGGCCGCGGCCCGCTCAAGCGCCGATGCCGATGCCGCCGGGGAAATGTTGTGGTTCATGCCTCGAAGCTATCCGCGCGCGACCGGCCCGTCTTGAACGTTCCGGCCACCGTGGGCGCGGTGCCGACACCGTGCCCAAGGCCACAGCGATCGCACACGACATGTACAGGACCCTGCTCTAAGGTCGGCTATGACGTAGCAGTGAACATGTTCCAGTTTCGTTGGGAGCCATAGTCGTGAGCACACCGCATATCGGTTACGCCGCCATGTTGGAGCAGTTCGGGCCGATCGAGGTCACCGAATACTCGGCGCTGGCCGAGCAGCACGGGTTCACCGGCACCATGGCCGCCGACCACTTCCAGCCGTGGGTGCCGCAGCAGGGCAACGCGCCGTTCGTGTGGAACGTGTTGACCGCGATCGGCGAGCGCACCGGGACGGACCTGGGGCCGGGCGTGACCTGTCCGTCGTTCCGGATGCACCCGGCGATGGTGGCGCAGGCCTCGGCGACGCTGGAGGCGATGTACCCCGGGCGGCACTGGCTGGGGCTGGGGTCCGGGGAGGCGCTGAACGAGCACATCATCGGCGGGTACTGGCCCGAGGCCCCGACCCGGGTGGCGATGATGTTCGAGGCCATCGAGGTGATCAACAAGCTGTTCACCGGCAAGGACGTGAAGTACTCCGGCAAGTACTTCACGCTGGAGACCACCCGGCTGTGGACGATGCCCTCGACCCCGCCGCCGATCTACATCGCTGCGGCCGGCCCCTACACCTCCCGCAAGACCGGCGAGCTGGCCGACGGCATCATCACCCCGGGTGCGGCGCACTCCAAGGTGGCCGGGGTGTTCGAGAACTTCGCGGCCGGGGCGCGCAAGGCCGGCAAGGACCCGGACACCATGCCGAAGATCCTCCAGCTGCACCTGTCCTGGGCGCCGACCGACGAGGAGGCGCTGGCCAACGCGGTGACCGAGTGGCCCAACGGCGGGATGAAGTTCCCCAAGCAGGACATCCGCTCGCCGTTCGACTTCGAGCAGATGGCCAAGCTGGTGCGGCCGGAGGACTTCGAGGGCCGGATGGTCATCTCCTCCGACCCCGACGTGCACCGGGCCTCCATCCAGGCCTTCCTGGACCTCGGCGTGGACCGGATCTACCTGCACAACGTGGGCCGCAACCAGGCCGAGTGGATCGAGGCCTTCGGCCGCGAGGTGCTGCCGAAGCTGACCCGGTAGGTCCCGGTAGGTCCCGGCTGCCACGGCGGCCGCGGCGGCCACCAGTGTGATCATGCGCCGACTGGCCCGGATGGCTGACATCCGGGCCAGTCGGCGCTTCGCGTCCGCAACCGGTGGCGCGGATGTTCGTTGTCGATCTCACAAGGGGCGGTCGACGCCCCGGTCTCATCGACTCCCCAAGGACATCCATGCACGGGTTCGTGAAGAAGGGTCTGCTGCTCTCGCTGGCGGCCGGCTCGCTGATGGTCACCGGCGCCGGCGCCGGCGCCGCCGCGGCGTCCGACTCGGCCGCCACCGAGGGCGCCGCCGCCGACAGCCCCGGGCTGGCCTCCGGCAACGTGGCGCAGGTTCCGGCGGACGTGCCGGTGCAGGTGTGTGGGGACGCCGCGTCCGTCGCCGCCGCGCAGACCGACGCCGAGGGCAACAGCTGCGACAACGTGCGCACCGGGGCGAAGGCCGTCGGCGCCGCCGCGGACTCCCCCGGCGCCGTCTCCGGCGACGTGGTCCAGGTCTCGGCCAACGCGCCGGTCCAGGCTTGCGGCGACGCGCTGTCGGTCCTCGGCTTCGGCACCGGCGCCGAGGACAACCACTGCGTGAACGGCTGAGCGGTCGAACACCCTGGTCGAACACCCGATCAGAACCGGTCATGACTGAACACTGCTGAACACCTCCCGAACACCCCCGCACCACCTCCCGGTCCGGCCCCGCCATGCGGCGGCGGCCGGACCCGGACTTTCCGAGGTCTTTTGGTCCCTCTTTCGGGGGAACGCAGGGTTCGGGCACCGCATACTCACCGCTGTGGGCAACACACTGACCGTCAGGTCCGCAGCCCAGGAGGGTGCGGCGCAAATGGGGAGAAAATGGGGAGGTGGGTACGCGTGGCTACCCGGCACAGGAAACCCGGCCCGATACGCAAGACCGCTGAGACGCTGCTGGGCGGCGCCGCGGGCATCGGGGCGGTGACCGCCGTGGCCACCGTGCTCCACACCGGGGCGGGCACCCCCGCCGCGGCCGGGACGTCCGCCCAGAGCGCGCCGTCGCAGCCGGGGGCGTCCTCCGGCGGCGGCGTCGGCGCCGACCCGGCCGTGGCGGTGGTCGGCAGCACCGTGGCGACGACCGCCCTGACGCCCGCGCCGGCGGCGCCGAGCGCGACGGATTCGTCGGCGCCCTCGGGCGGCGCGGACGGGGACGGGACCGATACGCGCATACAGTACGAACCCACTCACGCGGCTCCCACGGCCCCGGCGCTGACCTTCGCGCCGAACAGCCCGCAGCCCACGCAGGGGCCTTCGACGCCCGCACCGGTGCTGCGTTCGCGACCGCCGGTCCCGCCGACCGGCGAGCCCAGCCAGCCGGCACAGACCCCGACCGACCCGCCGGTCACCACATCGCCGGCGCCGCCGACCACACCGCCGTCCCACGCGCCCTCGCAGCCCGGGGGCGGCGATGGAGGCGGCGGAGGCGGGGGCATCGGCGGCCTGCTGGACGGCATCCTGGGCACGCTCGGGAGCGTGACCGGGCTGCTCGGCGGGCTCGGCCGGCACTGAGCTGTCTGTGCGGCCGCCTGTGCGCTCCTGCGCGCTCTTCTGTGCGCTCTTCTGTGCGCTCCCAGTGCGGCCGCACCCGCACAGGCCCCTGATTGTCAGTGGTTTGACACCGGGTCCGGGTGCGGAATCATTGTCCTGGCACCGCGTCCGTGTTATGCATCTCACGCGGCGCTCCGTCGAGCACGCATGCCCGCAGCACACCGAACCTCAGGTCGCGGGCATGACGGCGACCACGCCGCGGCCAGCAGTGCGGCACCGGTATCGGTGATCGTCAAGTCGGCGCGATAGCCCTCGCCCCGATGACTGGCTACCTTGAACTGCACGAGTGCGGAGGCTGAGACGGGAGCGGAGGATGACGCGGCAGGGGTTGGGGTCGTCGGGGCGGTCAAGGCCGGCACGCCACGTCGTCCATCCCCGGTTTGGGTGTCAACATCCTGGCATTGCCGCGATCTTCGCGCGCCGATGCCACGATCGGGGACACCGGCTATCGCCCGGGCCGGAACGGGGAACAACGTCCGTGGCCGGGCCGCTGGTGAGGCGGCCCCTCGACCGGGCAGAAGCGCCGCGCCGGATGGGGCAAACCACGGCGCGCGGTGAGGATGTGTCGGCATGATTGTGTCTGGGCCCCCGCCGGGGTCCGCACGGACCACCCACAGGACGGCGGGAATGGCGTCGGCGTTCGACCTCTCCGGTTTCTCGGTCACCGACATGGTCGTCGCCTCCGGCGAACTGCGATCCGCCACCGCCGGGGCCACCTCCATGGAGGAGGGCTCCGCGGCCATCGTGGAGTGGCTGCGGCACGCCTTCACCGACCCCGCGACCGGCCGCCCGGCCTTCGCGCTGGCCCGGATGTTCCACACCGTCACCTGGGACCGCCTCACCCCCGACCTGCGCTCCTACGTCGGCACCCGGGACCCGGCCGCGGCGGCCAAGGACGACGGCCTGCCGTACCTGACCCTGCTGGCCACCTCCGGCGACCACCCGCACTGGGGGGACCGCCGCAACAGCCGCGACCACCAGGCGATCCCGCTGTCGGCCTCGGACGTGGTGCGGCGCGCGCCGCTGGCGCTGGCGCTGCTGGACCGGCTGCTGGGCCTGCAGCCGACCCCCGACCCGGTGGCCGCGCGGCCGCACGGCGGTGAGCCGCCGGGCCTGTCGGCGCGGCTGCGGGACCGGTTCGACGTCTTCCACGTCCCCGAGGCGCTGGGCAGCCCGTACGTGCCGACGCCGGAGTTCGTGCGCGACTACCAGATCCGCTCGGCGATCGCGCTGGGCGCGGTGCTGGACTCCGGCGGGCCGGACCACCCGGATCTGCCCGGGGTGCGCAACACCTCGCTGTACACGGCGCTGCTGTATTCGCGGGTCCGCATCCCGGCCGAGACCGCGACGCACTTCCGGACGCTGGCCGCGGCGATCCGGCTGGCGCTGACCCCGCTGCTGACCGTCCCGCTGTTCGCGCCCTCTCCCCCGGCGGCCGGGCACCAGGTGTTCGGGGCCCGCAACGGCAACGGCTCGAGCAGCGGCACCGGCAACGGCGTGAGCGCCTCGGCGCCGTCCGGGAACGGCGTCCCGGCTCCGGCGCCCGCGCCGGAGATCTCAGGGAACGGACACCGGCCGCCGGCGCCGCTGGTACCGCAGCAGGCCTCCGCGCCGCCTCCGTCGTCCTCCTCGGTGCCGGTCGCCGACGGCAACGCCGCGACGCTGGCCGCCGAGGCCGAGCTGCGGGCCTCGCAGCGACGGCTGACGCAGGAAACGCGGATCGTCGAGACGCTCTACATGATCGGGCAGTCGCTGCACCGGGAGCTGGACACCCGCAAGATCGCCAAGCTCGCCACCGACGCCGCGACCACCGCGATCGACGCCGAGTTCGGGTCCTGCTTCTACACCCTGACCTCCACCAACGGCCAGGCCCAGACCCGGTTCGCGCTGGCCGGGACGATCCCGGCCGAGCGCTTCGAGAACCTGCCGATGCCCCGGCCGACCTCGCTGGTGGGCGCGGCGTTCCCGGGCACCGCGCCGATCCGCTCCGGCGACATCGCCGCCGACCCCCGCTACGGCCAGCGCGCGCCGTTCCACGGCCTGCCGCCGGGGCACCCGCCGGTGAAGTCGTTCCTGGCACTGCCGATCACCACCATCGGCGGCACGGTCCTGGGCTCGATGTACTTCGGCCACTCCGAGCCGAACCGGTTCACCGAGCGCGACGAGCAGATCGTCAAGGGCATCGCCGGCCAGGCGGCCTCGGCGATGGACAACGCGCGGCTGTACCGGCAGGAGCGCGAGACCGCGGTGGAGCTGCAGAACTCCCTGCTGCCGGCCTACCCGCCGCGGCTGGCGGAGCTGGAGATCGCGTTCACCTACCTGCCCGGCGCGCAGGGCACGCAGGTCGGCGGCGACTGGTTCGACGTGATCCCGCTGGCCGGCGGCCGGGTGGCACTGGTCATCGGCGACGTGATGGGACGCGGCATCAAGGCCGCGGCGATCATGGGGCAGCTGCGCACGGCGGTGCGCGCCTACGCGGTGATGGACCTGCCGCCGGGGCAGATCATGCACCTGCTGA
Source organism: Catenulispora sp. MAP12-49 (assembly GCF_041262705.1). Lineage (NCBI taxonomy): Bacteria > Bacillati > Actinomycetota > Actinomycetes > Catenulisporales > Catenulisporaceae > Catenulispora > Catenulispora sp. MAP12-49. The sequence goes on from NZ_JBGCCP010000049.1 coordinate 27,866, forward strand.
ACCGCCTGGTCTGCACGATGCCGGCCTCGGCGGCGAGCAGCTCGGCGGCGATCAGCGCCCTGAGTGCCTCCGGCACGCACCCGGCCGGGATCGGGGCCCTGGGACCGGTCGACGACGGGGTCACCGAGCAGATCGCGACCTGCGTGTACGCGGTCTACGACCCGGCCGAGGAGGTGCTGACCTGGGCCAGCGCCGGCCACATGCCCCCGGCGCTGATCACCCCGGCCGGCACCGCGCACCTGCTGGAGGACGACCTCGGGATGCCGCTGGGCATCGAGGAGGCGGTCTTCGACGAGAAGGTCCAGCCCCTGGGCGGCGGCAGCAGGCTGCTGCTGTACACCGACGGCCTGGTGGAGTGCCACAACGCACCGCTGACCGAGCGCCTGAACCGCCTGGCCACCGAACTGGTCCGGCCCGAGGACGGCCCCCTGGGCACCTCGGCCCCGCTGGGCGCGGAGACCGTCCAGCGCACCTGCGACCGCCTGCTGCACGCGATGCTCTCCGGCGACGAGCACGACGACGTGGCCCTGCTGATGGTCCGCACCCGGCAGACCCGCATCCGCAAGGCGGCCCTGGACCTGGACCCGGACCCGATGGCCGCGCGCGCGGCCCGCCGGTTCGTGACGACCACCCTGCAGGAGTGGGAACTGGAGCACCTGACCGACGACGTGCTCTCGGTGGTGACCGAACTGGTCACCAACGCCACCCAGCACGCCGCGACCACCAGCCAACTGGCCCTGCGCTCCCACCCGGGCCGCCTGATGGTGGAGGTCGCCGACGCCGACGGCCGCATCCCGCGCCCGGCGGTGACGCAGCACATGGACGAGCGGCACCGCGGACTGCTGATAGTCGCGCAGCTGTCGCGGCGGTGGGGGGTGCGGCCCACGGAGCACGGGAAGATCGTGTGGGCGGAGATGAGCGAGTCGGCGGAGATGTGAGGCTGGGGCGGGGCCCTTAATCCCGCGGCTGCTTCTCCTTCGGCAGCGGCGCTCCCCCGCTGATCCCGCTCGCGATCGAGACGGTCGAGGCGGCCTCGGCGACCGTCGTACCCAGGTCCGTGTACAGCGGTGCCTTGGCTGCGCGCAGCGCCCTGCGAAGCCGGGTGAGGAACTCCATGCCCGGCAGGCTAGCTGAGGCCCGCGCGACTGTGCGACCGGCGTGCGACCGGCGTGCGACCGGCACCCGACCCGCGTCCGACCGCCCTACAGCAGCGGCCGCAGCGCCTCGCGCACCCGCCGCTCCACCACCGCCAGCGCCAGGTTGGCGTCCTCGCGGGCGAACGGGGCGCCCTCGCGGTCCACCAGCGGGCCGTGGGGGCCGCTGCGGCCGCCGGCGACGCCGAGTTCGCGCAGCGACGTGCGGGCGCCGTCGGCCGCCGGCAGGCCGCGGGCGGCGGCGCGGTCCAGGACCGCGCGGCGGTGGCGCCAGCGCCAGGGGTCGGCGGCCGCGCCGGCGGCGGCGTGCGGGGCGGCGAACAGCAGGCGCGGGGCCGAGGCGGCGGCGTGCCAGCCCTCGACCAGAGCCGCCGCGACCCCCAGGCCCGGCAGGCGGTCCACGCCTCGGTAGGCCGCCGCGACCGGCTCCAGGACCAGGCCGTGGATCTCGATCAGGGCCAGGCCCGGGGCGGCCGAGCCGGACAGGTAGACCGTCACCACGGTCTCGGCCGGGTCCGCCGCGATGCGGAAGCGGCGGAAGACCCGGGGCCCGGCGGTGTTGCGGGGTGAGGGCAGCAGGCGCAGGGAGGCGTCGGTGGTCTGGCCGACGGCCAGGACCGGGCCGGTGGCGACCACGAAGTCGTCCCAGGCCACCTTGTCCAGCAGCCCCTCCGGGCCCAGGCCCGGCACGCCGGCGGCCAGCGCCTCGGTCACGCGCTCGATCAGGTCCTCGACGTCGTAGCGGATCGGGCCGGTCTCCAGCAGCCAGCGGCGGCGCAGGACCTGGCGGCCCGAGCCGGCGAAGGGGCGCGCGGGGTCGGCCAGGACCTGGCGCTCGCTGGGGGCGCGCGCGGCGAGTTCGGCCAGCGCGCGGCGGGCCCAGACCGTCTCGGTGGTGATCCAGCGGTGCGTGCCGAAGCGGTCCCGGCGCAGCTTGTCGACCAGCACGTGGCGGGCCGCCAGCCGCTCGGCCAGCACGATCAGCCACGCGGTCAGGGCCCCGGCCAACGGGACGAACAGCCAGGCCACCCACGGCGCGCCGGGGCCGGCGTCGTGGAAGCGCGCCGGGACGCGCAGACCGAAGGGGTGCGCCAGGCCCGCCGCCGAGGCGATCGCGCCCGCGCCGGCCACGCCCCACACCAGCGCCACGAAGCGGGCCAGCGGGGCGAACGAGGGCGTCGCGACCCGCCCGGCCGGCGCGGGGCCGGTCTGCGGCGGCCGCAGGGCGTCGGCGGGCCCCGAGCCGGAGCCGGCCCAGTCCTCGGGGCGGCCGGTCTGGCCGTCGCCCGGCACGCCACGCCCGGCGCCGGCCAGCAGCAGCCGCAGCCCGGCGCCCCACACCAGCCACGCCGCGACGGTCCACACCGACACCAGCAGCGCGACGCCGATCAGGGCGACCAGCGCCATGTCCCGGTGCAGGCGGCGGGTGCGCGCGGCCAGCGCGTGGCGCAGCACCAGGACTTCGTCGACGCCGGACGCCGGGGCCGGGGCGCGGCCCTCGTCGAAGACGAACTCCTTCAGGGCGCGCCGGGTGAAGGCGGCGTCGAGGTGGGTGGCGGCGCACAGGTAGCGGGTGGCTTCGTCGCCCGGGGCGGGGGCGGACCAGGTGGGGGTGGGGATGGGGGTTAGGCGGGGCGCGGTCGGGGCGGTGGCCACGCTGGGGGCGGGGGCGACGTACTCGGCGGGGCGGGCAGGCCCGGGGCCTGGTGCGGGGTCGCGTCTTTTTTCGGGGCCTGGTGCGGGGTCGTATCCGGGATCTGCTTCGGAATCGGGATCTGCTCCAAGGCCGGAGCGGCGCTCCTCACCCGGTTTCGCACGTCCGGCCCCGCCGCCGAACAGCACCTCGCCGAGGATGTCCGAGGCACGGCGTAACCGCCCGCCCCCGCCGGCCTGCTCCGAGTCCTGCTCCGGGGCAGGGTCCAGGTCGGCGTCGTCGCCCCCGGCCGACTCAGCATCGTCCGCCGTCCGGCCCGCCGTACTCAACCCGCACTCCCCACGCTCGCTCGCGCCATCGCGCCCTCAGCAAACCATGAAACTCGCTCCCCCCGGGCTGCGATCGCATCAGAGTATGGACTGGCGGCCTGCCGCGCATGCCGCCACGCGCACTTTGATGAAGTTGTGACCCGGCGCTTGGGATACTTGCGCCCATGTCCGCCCGCACCGCCCGCCACGCGTTCCTCGACCACCCCGGCCCCATCGCGTTCGCCCACCGAGGCGGCGCCGACGGTCCGGCCGGCGAGAACACGCTGTCCGCGTTCAAGATCGCCGTCGACACCGGCTACCGGTACCTGGAGACGGACGTGCACGCCACGTCCGACGGCGTGCTGCTGGCCTTCCACGACCGGCGCCTGCAGCGCGTCACGGACGCCAAGGGCCGCATCCGGGTGCTGACCGCCGCCGAGGTGGCCCAGGCGCGCATCGGCGACGAGCCGATCCCGACGATGGCCGACCTGCTGGAGGCCTTCCCCGACGCGCGGTTCAACATCGACGTCAAGGAGCCGAACACGATCGGCCCGCTGACCGTCCTGCTGCGCCACATGAACGCGGTGGACCGGGTCTGCATCAGCTCCTTCTCCGACACCCGCCTGGCCGCGATGCGCGCCGCGTTCGGGCCCGCGCTGTGCACGAGCGCCGGGCCGCGCGAGGCGTTCCGGTTCTGGCGGGCCTCGCGCCGTCTCAAGCCCGGTGAGGTCCCGGAGGCGGACCTGCTGCCGCCGCTGGACGCCGCGTGCCTGCAGCTGCCGCCGGCCCTCGGGCGCATCGTCGTGGTCGACGACCGGCTGCTGGCCGCCGCCCGCACCGTCGGGCTGCCTGTGCACGTGTGGACCATCAACGAGGCCGCTGACATGGAACGGTTGCTCGACCTGGGCGCGGACGGCATCATGACCGACCGGCTGGACACGCTCAAAACCGTGCTGACGAAACGAGGGACCTGGTCCTGATGCCGATCGACGACACCGCCGACGCGTTCACCGCCGACGGCGCCGGGGTCTCCTCCACGCTGGGCTCCGTGGGCCCACTCGCGGCCGGGGGTGGTGCCGCGGTTTTCGCTGAGCCGACCACGCAGGCGCCGGACATAGCCGAACCCGCCGCCGAACCCACAGAACCACCCGCCGACCCGGCCCAGCTCTCCCGCCGCAAAGGCTGGTACCGCTACGCCTGGGGCGCCCACGCCTTCCCCACCACCGTCACCGCCGTCTTCCTCGGGCCCTACCTCACCGACATCGCGCGCAACGCCGCCGGCGGCGACAACCACTACCTGCACCTGGCGGGCCTGAGCGTGCGGGCCGAGTCCTTCTACCCCTTCGCCGTCACCGCCGCCGCGCTCCTGCAGGCCGCGGTCCTGCCGCTGGTCGGCGCCGCCGCCGACCGCAGCGGGCGCACGCGCGGGCTACTGGCCGGGGCGATGGGCCTGGGTGTCGTCGCGACCCTGCTCTTCTACACCGTCACCGGCGGCGCCTACCTGTGGGGCGGCGCGCTGTTCCTGGCTGCTTCGCTGGGCTACTCCACCGCCAATGTGCTGGCCAACGGCTACCTGCCGACGCTGGCCGAGCCCGACGAGCGCGACGCGATCAGCTCCAAGGGCTGGGCCGTGGGCTATCTCGGCGGCGCCGTGCTGCTGACCGTGAACCTGGCGATCTACACCGCGCACAGCGCACTGGGCCTGTCCGAGGGGCACGCCGCGCGTGTCGCGCTGGCCTCGGCCGGCCTGTGGTGGCTGGTCTTCGGCACCGCCGGGATCCGGCGGCTGACCGCCGGCACCTCGCGGCTCCCGCGGGACCGGCGCCCGGAAGGAGCAGGCCCGGACTCCGGGACCGGCTACCGCCAGCTCGGCCGGACCCTGGCGGCACTGTCGCGCAACCGCAACGCGCTGCTGTTCCTGCTCGCCTACATGGCCTACAACGAGGGCGTGCAGACCGTCATCTCCTTCGCCTCCACCTACGGCACCAAGCAGCTGGACCTCGGCCAGTCCGTGATGGCCAGCGCCATCCTGGTGGTGCAGTTCGTGGCCTTCGGCGGGGCGCTGTGGATGGGGCGGCTGGCCGCGCGGCACGGGACCCGGCGGACCATCAGCGGCTCGCTGCTGGCCTGGATCGTGCTGCTGGCCGCGGCCTTCGTGATGACCAAGCACGCCGCCTGGCAGTTCTACGTCCTGGGCTGCGCGATCGGCCTGGTGCTCGGCGGGACGCAGGCGCTGTCGCGCTCGCTGTTCGCGCAGATCATCCCGGCCGGGCAGGAGAGCGAGTACTTCGGGCTGTACGAGGTCAGCCAGAACGGCGTGGCCTGGATCGGCTCGCTGACCGTGGCGCTGGCGATCCAGTTCACCGGGTCCTACCGGCTGGCGATCATCTCGCTGGTGGTGTTCTTCGTGGTGGGGCTGGTGCTGCTGGCGCGCACCGATCTGCGCACCGCCATCCGCACCGCCGGCAACCCGGTCCCCGAACGTCTGTAGCCCGCCAGGCCCTCCTCCCCAGGTCACCATCACGCAGTGTGACAAAGCCCACGTCGCACTACTCCTATGAAGCGACTAAAGACGTTTGCCCGTTTTTGCCCGGTGGAACCCATCCGTGGGAGGCTCTGGCTGGCACACCCGCCCGCGCCGACCGGCCCCGGCCCGGAACAAAACGTACGCCGCGACGCGTTGTGAGCGGGTGAGACGATCTGGAGGGAACACCAATGAGCGAGCGGGCACTGCGCGGGACGCGCCTCGGCGCGACCAGCTATGAAAGCGACGCGGGGATCGACTTCGCCCCCCGCCAGGACATCGAGTACGTGTGCCCGAACGAGCACCGCTTCGTGATGCCCTTCTCCGTGGAGGCGGACGTACCGGCGACCTGGGAGTGCAAGGTCTGCGGCGCCACGGCCCTGGTGGTCGACGGCACCGCTCCGGAGGAGAAGGCCGGCAAGCCGGCCCGGACCCACTGGGACATGCTGCTGGAGCGCCGCACCATGGCCGACCTGGAGGAGGTCCTGGCCGAGCGGCTGGCCGTCCTTCGCGACGGCGGCATCGCCAACAGCGACGTCGTGCGCCCGGCCCCGGCCCGCACCATGGGCGGGCGGGCCAAGAAGTCGGCGGCGGCGGCTAAGGCATCCTCGGTCAAGGCTCCGGCCGCCCCGGCGGGCAAGCCGAAGTCCACCGCGGCCCGTGCCGGCGCACGCAAGGCCGTGGCGCACACGTCCGACTGAGTCCTGCGCGAGGCGCGAATGATCCGCGCACAGAACCCATCGATACGACTACAGTAGAAGCTGCGCGGTCACCTCAGTCGGTGGCGCGCCCACAATCCCCGAGCCGCACTGCATCCCCCCGACAGTGCGGCTCGGGCCTTTTCCTCGACGGTCTCCCCGTCAGCGTCAGGCTCTCAGCGCCGGCCCAGCAACCGGTTCACCCGGTACTGCATCCCCCAGACGGTGGTGCGCCACAAGGCCTCGGCGACGATGTTCGTGCTCATCTTCGACGCCCCGAGTTCGCGTTCGACGAAGGTGATCGGCACCTCGACCACCTTCAGGCCGGCGCGCACCGTGCGCCAGGCCAGGTCCACCTGGAAGGTGTAGCCGGCGCTGGCGACCGTGGAGAGCTCTATGCGCTCCAGCGTCTCGCGGCGGAACAGCCGGTACCCGCCGGTGGCGTCGGCCAGCTTCATGCCGGTGACCAGGCGGACCCAGGTGTTGCCGCCCTTGGACAGGATCTCGCGGTGCTTGGGCCAGCCCACGGTCTTGCCGCCGCGCACGTAGCGCGAGCCCAGGACCAGGTCGGCGTTGGTGTCGACCAGGGCCTTGAGCAGCGCCGGGAAGTCCTCGGGGCGGTGCGAGCCGTCGGCGTCCATCTCGCAGATGACGTCGTACTCGTGGTCGATCCCCCAGGCGAAGCCGGCCAGGTAGGCCTTGCCCAGGCCCTCCTTGCCGGCCCGGTGCAGGACCTTGACCCGCTCGTCCTTCTCGGCGAGCTCGTCGGCCAGCTTCCCGGTGCCGTCCGGGGAGTTGTCGTCGGCGACCAGGATGTGCACGTCGGGATTAGCCGTGTGCACCCGGGCGACGATCGTGGGCAGATTCTCCGCCTCGTTGTACGTCGGGATGATCACCAGGACGCGCAGGTTCGTCAACGTGCTCGGCCTTTCACAGCGGTCTGAACGGGTTGGAGGGCGGCGTCGTCGGACCCGCTGGGGGCCGCCGCGCCGTCCGGGGCATCGGGCAGGGTATCGGTTGGAGCTCTGTTACCCGGAATCAGGGACCGAGTACGTCGCCATGTCGTCGCCGCGCCGCCCAGTCCGATCGCGGCGAGCAGCCCGAGCAGCGCGAAGACGTACTCCGGCCAGGCGCCGACCCGGTCGGCCAGGGTGATCGCGGTGTTCCGGCGCACCTGCATGTCCAGGTATCGGGCCTGATATTCCCCGGTCTGCGCCAGGATCTTGCCGTGCGGGTCGATGACCGCCGACACCCCGGAGGTCGCGGCCTCCATGGTCCAGCGGCCGTGCTCGACGGCGCGGAAGCGGGCGATCGCCAACTGCTGGTAGGTCTGGCCGGTGCCCATGTAGGAGGCGTTGTTGCTGGGGACCAGCAGGACCTGGCCGCCGCCCTTGACCGCGTTGCGGACCACGTCGTCGTAGGCGACCTCGAAGCAGATGACCGCGGCGACGGTGACCCCGCCCAGGGTCAGCACGCCCTTGCCGTGGCCGGGGACGAAGTCGCGCGGGATCATGTTGAACCGCGTGATCATCTTGGTCAGGATGGCGCGGAACGGCAGGTACTCCCCGAAGGGCACCAGGTGGGTCTTGTCGTAGGTGGCGCCCATGCCGCCGCCGGGGTCCGGCGTCCACACGATCAGCCGGTTCAGCACGTTGGTCCCGGCCGGGTTGGCGTTGATCACCGCGCCGACCAGCACCGGGACCCCGACGTCGTCGACGGCCTGCTGGATCAGGGCCGCCACGCCCGGGTCGGAGTAGGGGTCCATGTCCGAGCCGTTCTCCGGCCAGACCACCAGGTCCGGCTTGACCGCCTTGCCCGAGCGGATGTCGGCGGCCAGGGCCTCGGTCTCCTTGACATGGTTGTCCAGGACCGCGGCCTCCTGCTCCTCGCGCCCGAAGCCGACGCGCGGCACGTTGCCCTGGATCAGCGCGATGCGCACCGGCGTGCCGGAGTCCGGGGACTGCAACGGCACGGCATAGCCCAGCGCGGGGATCACCAAGGCCCCGGCGAGCAGAGCGGCGACCCATTTGATCCCGGCCCGCTGATCGCGCCTGAGGACCACCACGGCGCGCCACAGCAGCGCCCCGGACAGCGCGACCGCGAAGGTCACCAGCGGGGCCCCGCCGACGGCCGCCAGCGGCGTGAACGGCGAGTCCGGCTGGGAGAACGCCAGCCGGCCCCAGGAGAAGCCGCCGAAGGGCCAGCGCGAGCGGCCGTACTCCTCGGTGACCCACAGGCACGCCTGCCACAGCGGCGCGAAGCGCATCATCGACACGCGTGCCATGCCCCAGCCGAACGGGATGAAGTAGAGCGACTCGACGATGCCGACCGCTTCCTGCGCCCCGGGCCCGAAGACCCGCAGCCACTGGAACATCACCCAGCAGAAACCGGTCCCGAACCAGAACCCGACGAGCATGCCGCGCCGGCCGGTCTTGTTCGACACCAGCGCCGAGAAAGCGGCCACCGCCAGCGGCGCCACCGGCCACCAGCCGATCGGCGCGAAGGCCAGGTTCAGCGCGGCCCCGGCGAACAGGGCCAGAGCGGCCAGGCGCACCGACTGCGCGCTCGGCCGGCGGAACCCGAACCGCCGCCGCCGGCGGGTACCGGCCTCATCCACTTTCGCCACCAGCGGGACCCACCCTAGAAAAGATCTGCGGACACACGTTGAGCGCACCCTATACGAGCAGGGTGTGAATCCAGGATCTCAAGATTGGGCCCGGCGGGAAACACTCTTCACCTGCCGGAAAGCCGCAGGACACCTTCGGCGGTGAGCATGAGGGCAGGTTCACCAGCGCGAAGCCGCCGAGATCACCGCGCCGCCGCTGCCGGGTGCCCCGGTCCACGCGAAAACCCGGCGGCACCCTTCGGACCGGCTGCGGACCCGTTGGTTGCGAGTCCCGCACGCCGTTGTCTACTGGATCCGCCGGGTTCCCGGTGAAGACCCACCATCTTTCGCCGCATCCGTCGCCATGCCCCCGTGCAGACGCCCCGGCGCCGGATCGCACCGCGGCCAGACAGGACCACCGTGCGACGCGTGCGGCCGGTGGACGTGGTCACCCACGCTACGCGGACTGCAGGGACTCCTGTCAACCAGTGATCCGACCAGTCGTGGCCTGCGCGAATGCGATAAAAGCGCAGGTCACAGTGCCGTCGGCGAAAGCGGGCAGCAGGGGCGACGATCACTCGGAAGGGCGCGGGGGATTTTTGTGACCGAACCGTGCTCAAGCACCCGGCGCGCCGGTGCCGCGGGCGTGCGGCGACGCCCTCAACACCTCAACATCGCCGCGACATGCCGCCGACTGCTCGCCGACTTGTCCGCCGACCGACCGCTGACCGACCGCCGACCGACCGCCGGCTGCCCGCCGACCGACCGCTGGTTGGCCGGCGACCAACCGCCGACTTGCGGCCAGCGGCCCGCCGCGTCCGGCTATCCCGCTGCCCCGCTGCCTTGCTACCCCTCAGCGAGCCGCCCCGAGTCGAACACCGTCCGTCCCCGCACCACGGTGCGCGCCGCGGTCGGCAGCGGACGGCCCGGCGTCAGGTCCGGCAGTCCCGGCACGCCCGAGCGCGGGTCCGTCGACCACGCCGACAGGCGCTCGTCGGCGGCCTGCACGACCACGTCCTCCGGCGCCACGTCCCACACCGCGTACGTCGCCGGCTCCCCGACCCGCAGCACGCCGGTCGACGTCGCCCGCGCGCCCAGCGCCCGCCAGCCGCCGCGGGTGTGGGCCGCGAAGGCGGCGCGGACCGAGACGCGGTGCTCGGGGGTCTGGTGGAACGCCGCGGCCCGCACCGTGCCCCAGGGGTCCAGGGGCGTCACCGGGGCGTCGGAGCCGAACGCCAGCGGGACCCCGGCCTTCTGCAGCGCCGCGAAGGGGTTCATCGCCTGGGCGCGCTCGGCGCCGACACGCTCCACATACATGCCGTCCGGGCCGCCCCACGCCGCGTCGAAGGCCGGCTGCACGCTGGCCACGATGCCGAAGTCCAGCAGCCGGCCGATGCCGCCGGCCGGGATCATCTCCGCGTGCTCGACCCGGTGCCCGATCCGGTGGAGCGCGTCGCGCCCGACCTTGGCGGCCGCGGCGTCGAAGCCGTCCAGCAGGGTGGCCATCGCCGCGTCGCCGATCACGTGGAAGCCGGCCTGCATCCCGGCCTGCGTGCACTCCACGACATGTTCGGCGACCTGCTCGGCACTGGCATAGGCGGCGCCGAGGGTGTCCTTGTCGGCGTAGGCGTGGGCCAGGCAGGCCGTGTGCGAGCCGAGCGCGCCGTCCAGGAACAGGTCCCCGCCCGCGCCGACCGCGCCCAGGAAGCCGGCCTTCTCCACGCCGCCGAACTCGCCCCAGTACCCGAACACCTCGGGCCCGATGCCCTTCAGCCCGGAGGCCAGCACCTGGAGGAAGTCCGCCTCGCCGCTGATGTCCGGGCCGCCGCACTCGTGCAGCGCGCCGATGCCGAGCTCCGCGGCCCGGCGCAGCGCCGCGGCCTGCAACTCGCCGCGCACGGCCGGGCTCAGCATGCTGAAGGCCGCCTTGCGCACCAGGTGGTGCGCCTGCTGCCGGAGCTGGCCGGACTCCTCGAAGCCCACCGCGCCGCGCGCCTCCGGGACCGCCGCGATCAGCGCCGAGGAGGCCAGGGCGCTGTGCACGTCGGCCCGCGAGAGGTACGCCGGCCGGCCGCCGACGGCGCGGTCCAGCTCGGCCAGGGAGGGCACGCGGCGCTCCGGCCAGCGCGACTCGTCCCAGCCCTGGCCGATCACCATCTGGCCGGCCGGGACGCCCGCGGCGAAGGCGGCGACGCGGTCCAGGGCGGCGGCCAGCGAGGGCGCGTCGTGCAGGTCCAGGCCGGCCAGGGTCAGGCCGGTGGAGGTCAGGTGCACGTGCGCGTCGACGAAGGCCGGGGTGACCAGCGCGCCGCGCAGCTCGACGATCTCGTCGACGGAATCCGCGTGCGCGACGTCGGCCGCGCTGTCCGAGCCGAGCCAGGCCACCGCGCCGTCCTCGACCAGCATCGCCGTCGCGAACGGCTCCTCCGGGGAGTGGATGGTGCCGCCGCGCAGCAGGACGCGCTGCGGGAGGGGTCGTTCGGGGTCTGGCTCGGCGGTGTTCGTCATGCTGAACAGTGTCTCGTACGCATGACCAGGCTCCGCGCCCGCCTTAAGGCGACCCGTTGTCGCCCCGCATCCGGGCCTCGAACGGCGTCGAGAGCACCACGGTGGTCCGGGTGGACACCTCGGCGGCGGTGCGGATGCGGCTCAGCAGGGACTCCAGCTGGCCCGGGGTGCCGACGCGCACCTTCAGGATGTAGTTCTCGTCGCCGGCGACGCTGTAGCAGTCCTCGACCTCTTCCAGGCCCTTGAGCCGGTCCGGGACGTCGTCCGGGGCCGCCGGGTCGATGGGCTTCACCGAGATGAACGCCGTCAGGCTCAGTCCCAGCGCCTCGGGGTCCACCACCGCCCGGAACCCCCGCAGCACCCCGCGCTCCTCCAGCTTCTGCACGCGCTGGTGCACCGCCGAGGTCGACAACCCGATGAGCTTGCCGAGGTCGGTGTAGCTCATCCGGCCGTCGGCGACCAGGGCCGCCACGATGTGCCTGTCGATATCGTCCACGGCGCTTACGGTACTTGAGTCTCCATTTGCTGGAGCCCCGAAGGTGAGGCCATGAACGAGGACGACACCCGCTACACCATCGGCGATCTGTCCCGCCGCACCGGCCTGCCGGTGAAGACGATCAGGTTCTACGCCGATGAGGGCATCGTCCCGGAAACCGGCCGCACCCCGAGCGGCTACCGCGTCTACGACGTCGAGGCCGTCGCCCGCCTGGACCTGGTCCGCACGCTGCGCGAACTGGGCGTGGACCTGCCGACGATCCGCCGCGTGCTGGCGCGCGAGGCGACGCTGACCGAGGTCGCGGCCTCGCACGCGCAGGCGCTGGACGTCCAGATCCGCACCCTGCGACTGCGGCGCGCGGTCCTGGGCACGGTCGCGGCCCGGGGTGCCACACACCAGGAGATGGATCTCATGCACAAGATCGCCAGAATGTCCGACACCGAACGCAAGCGCATGATCGAGGACTTCGTCGACAGCGCCTTCGGCGACCTCGACGCCAACCCGGAGCTGGTCGAGCTGGTCCGGGCAGCCACCCCGGACCTGCCCGAGGACGCCACCGCCGAGCAGGTCGAGGCCTGGATCGAACTGGCGGAGCTGACCCAGGACCCGGACTTCCGCACCAGCGTCCGACGCATGGCCGAATACCAGGCCGCCGAACGCGCCGACGGCGACACCAGCGGCCTGCACCAGGACCTGACCGCCCTGGTCCGCGAACGCATCGCCGGCGCGATCGCCGACGGCGTCGACCCCGAGTCGCCGGCCGCCGACCCGATCATCGCCGAGCTGGCGGCGCAGTACGCCACCACCTTCGGCAAGCCCGACGACCCGGCGCTGCGCGCGTGGCTGTGGCGCCGTCTGGAGGTGGCCGCCGACCCGCGCGTGGAGCGCTACTGGCGGCTGCTCGCGGCGGTGAACCGGTGGCCGGAGCCGGAGAGCCTGGGGCCGGTGTTCGAGTGGTTCCAGCGGGCGCTGCGGGTGCGGATGGGGCGGTTGGAGGGGTTGGAGAGGCTGGAGAGGCTGGAGAGGCTGGAGGGGTAGGCAGACTCCTCAGAGTGCGGCCGGGCGCTCGTCCTCTGGCTCTGGCTCGGACTCGGGCCCCGGCCCCGGCCCCGGCTCCGGCCCGGGTCCGGGTCCCGGCGCGCCATCCTGCGTGCCCGGGCCCCCGCCCACCGCCCGCAGCCACTCGTCCAGCACGTCGAAGTCCATCCCGGTCAGCCCCAGCAGCGCGCGCACCCGGTGCAGCATCGCGCGTCCCGGGTGGTTCTGCGCCACCCACTCGCGGTCGGCGGCCGTGACCTCGTCGTCGGCCCAGGCGAAGTCGCGGCCGCCGGCCCATTCGACCACCTGGCGGGTCTTCCAGTGCAGGCCGAAGTACTCGTCGAGGGTCTCCTCGGCGCGGGTCGGGAGTTCCCACTCCACCACCGGGAGCCGGGGCAGGCCTATGCGGGGGGCGATCTCGTCGTTCGCGCCGTGTTCCCACGCCGTGGCCCAGACCAGCTCCGCCGGGAGTGCGGTCAGGCGGGCGCCGAGGTCGGTCCCGAGATCGCCGGGCTCCGCGCCGAAGGGCAGGACGACGCCGTCCACGTCCAGGAACAGCAGTGGCGCGCTCATAGTGAACAGGGTATGTCAGTGTCCTCAGAATGCCAGCCGAAGCGGTGGATCTCGCCATGGTCCGCCCTCATGCGCCACGCCGGCCTTTCCCACGCGCCCCGGCAGTCACTCGCGTGTGCCCGCGGATCTGTCAGACACGTGTTCTACCGTGAGCCTCAGTCCGGCCGGTCGCTCACTATGGCAGGCTAAGGGCCAGTTATCTGTCGCCCAGCGAGAGGAACGCGCCGTGCCGAAGCAGCCGGCAAAGACGGTGAGCGGGGCCAAGACGGTGAGCGGGGCCAAGAAGGCCAGCGAGGCCGGCAAGGCCGGCATCGAGGCCTGGACCGAGCGCGTCATCACCGAGCGCGAGGTCAGCAAGTCCCGCGCCCGCCAGCTCCGCTGGGTGGCCGGCGAGCTGGCCCTGGTGCGCAACCACGAGGAGTTCCCGTTCCGCGAGTCCTCCGGCGCCGCCGACCTGCTCGAGCCCGGCCCGATAACGGCCTACCTGGACCTGGCCGCCCGCGGCGAGCTGCGGCGGCGCGCCAAGGCCGGCGACGCGCGCGCCACCAACGCCTCCATGCGCATCCGCGCCGACTGCCTGAAGATCCTCGGCGAGCACGCCGGCATCCTGGTCGCCGTCGCCGACCGGCCGGGCCTGCCGGAGCTGCGCGAGACGGTGGACGGCCCGTCCCGCTCCCAGCTGCGCGACTACCTCGCCAAGCGGGCCGAGCACGTCGGCGCGCCGGCCGCCCGGGTCCGGCTGTTCGCGCTGATCGGCGTGGAGCTGGACACCGGCGCCCGGGTCGGCGAGCTCGCGGCGCTGACGCTCGACGACCTCGCCGAGGATCTGAGCTCCCTGCGCATCATCCGCCGCCCGCAGGCCCGCACCGTCAGCGAGGCGGTGCACGACACCGTCAAACTCTCCGACGGCACGCGCGCCGCCCTCAAGGCCTGGCTCGAGGTCCGCGAGACCCTCGTGCAGCCGCTGCACGGCACCGCCAAGGCCCTGTGGGTCTCGGTGATGCCCAACCACGCCGGGCGGCTGAACGTCGAGGGCGAGGCCATCCGCCGCCCCCCGGGCATGCCCCTGATGCCGCGCGGCATGCAGCGCGCCTACACCCGCGCCGTGGTGGAGGCGAACATGGCCCTGGCCGGCTCCCCCGGCTGGATCCCGCTGCCGGTCCGGTTCGAGCAGCTGCGCCGGGCGGTCACCGAGCGCCAGCGGCACGATGAGCACGACGAGCACACTGAACACGACGGGCACGATGAGCACTCCGCGGACCGCTAAGAGCTCTGATAGCAAAAAACTGCGGCGGCCCGTGGATGACTCCACGGACCGCCGCTCCCCTATGTACTAACGCAGGATTCAGCAGCCGCTGCTGAAGATACCCCGTGCGCTGATGACGTTACTGCTGCGGCGGCTGCTGACCCGGCATGTAGCCGGGCTGCACGGCCTGGGTCGGCTGGTTGGCCGCCGGGTCGTTGTAGCCGCCCCACTGCTGGCCGCCCTGCTGCGGGGGCTGCGGGTTGCCCCACTGCTGCTGCCCCTGCTGCTGGCCCTGCTGCGGGGGCTGCTGCCCCTGCTGCGGCTGCTGCTGGCCCCAGCCGCCCTGCTGCTGCTGCGGCTGCTGGTAGCCCTGCTGCTGCCCCTGCTGCTGGCCCTGCTGGGCGTAGCCGCCCTGCTGGTAGCCCTGCTGCTGGTAGCCCTGGTTGTAGGACGGCGCGGCGGCCGTGGCCCCGGCCTGGTTGATCGACAGCTGCGCCAACACGGCGAACACCACCGCGATCAGCGCCGCGGCCAGCGCGACGTACGCGCCGATGCCCAGGCCGATCGAGTACTTGGTGCCGGGCGGCAGGCCCTCGTTCATGATCTGCTTCTTGGCGTCGGAGGCCTTGCCGTTGAAGTACAGCGCGCCCACGACGGCGAACACGAAGGCGCCGCCGGCGCCGCCGACCGCGACCCAGCCGGACCACGGGGTCTTCATCACGAAGACCATCACCACGCCGGCGATCGCCACGACCGCGGTGACCAGCAGGAGCCAGCCCCAGATGCCGGTGACGCCGCTGTCGCTGGTGTCGGCACCCTTGACCGAGGTCGAGGCCGAGCCGATGGCGTTGATCGTGCTGGTGATGCTCTTGCCCTCGGCCGTGATCTTCACGCTGGCCCAGGCCAGGAACACCCCGACGGCCGCGACCACGGCCAGGCCGCCGGTGGCGTAGAAGCCCCAGGCCTTGGCCCACACCGCGGTGCCCGCCCCGCCGCCGGCGGTACCGCCGCTGTACTGGGCGCCCCCGCCGTACTGCTGCTGGGCCGGCTGCGCCTGCCCGTACTGCTGCTGGGGCTGCTGGGCCCCCCACTGGCCGCCGCCCTGCTGCTGCGGCTGCTGCTGTCCCCAACCCGGCTGCTGCGGTTGCTGCGCGGGCTGCTGACCCCATCCCCCTTGCTGGGGGTAGTTCTGATTCGGCTGCTGCGTCATGGGCAGCACGGTACATGGTCTGCCGATGTACTGATAAGACGATCCGCGACCAGACGTCGGAAGGCCCCGATTCGTCCCCATCTGGGAATAGCGGGTTTCTTCTCGGGGCCCGCCGTTTTACGTATGCGCTTGTACGGTGCCTGTCATCCGACCGACCATCACGGTCGCGTCAGCGTCCTACTGATAACGAGGCGCTGCACCTGATTGGTTCCCTCGACGATCTGCAGCACCTTCGCCTCGCGCATATAGCGCTCGACAGGAAAGTCCGCCGTATAACCATAACCACCGAAGACCTGCACGGCGTCCGTGGTCACCTTCATCGCCATATCAGTACAGAACAACTTGGCCATGGCCGCCTCGGTCCCGTACGGCAGCCCCGCGTCCCGGCGCCGCGCCGCCGCCAGGTAGGCCGCGCGCCCGACGGCCACCGAGGTGGCCATGTCGGCGAGCATGAAGCCGACGCCCTGGAACTCCGAGATCGCCTTGCCGAACTGCTGCCGCGAGATCGCGTACTCCACCGCCGCGTCCAGCGCCGCCTGCGCCACGCCGACCGCGCACGCCGCGATCCCCAGCCGCCCGGCCTCCAGCGCCGACAGCGCGATGGAGAAGCCCTGGCCCTCGGTCCCGATCAGGCGGTCGGCCGGGACCTGCGCGCCGTCCAGCAGCACCTGCGCGGTCACCGAGCCGCGCATGCCCATCTTGTTCTCCGGCTTGCCGAAGGACATGCCCGGCGTCCGGCGCTCGGCCAGCAGAGCACTGATGCCCTTGGCGCCGTCGTCGGAGGTGCGCACCATCAGGGTGTAGAAATCGGCCTGGCCCGAGTGCGTGATCCAGGCCTTGGTGCCGTTGACCGTATAGACACTGGCATCCCCAGAACGCACCGCGCGCGTGGTGAGCGCCGCGGCGTCGGAGCCGGACTGCGGCTCGGACAAACAGTACGCGCCGAGCTGGTCGCCGCCGAGCATGTCCGGCAGCCACTTGCCCTTCTGCTCCTGCGAGCCGAAGTTGGCCAGGCCGTAGCAGGCCAGGGAGTGCACTGAGACGCCCAGGCCGATGGTGAGCCAGTTGCGCGCCAGCTCCTCGACCACCTGGAGGTAGACCTCGTAGGGCTGGCCTCCGCCGCCGTACTTCTCGTCGTAGGGCAGGCTCAGCAGGCCGGCCTGGCCCAGGGTCCGGAACACCTCGCGCGGGAAGCGCTCGGCGGCCTCGTACTCGGCCGCGCGCGGCGCGAGCTCCTTGGCGCAAAGATCCTGAACCAGATCAAAAAGGGCACGCGACTCGTCGCTCGGGAGAGTCCTGTCGACCGCGACCATCAGAGATCCACCACCACGAGCTCGCGGGTGGTCAGGTTCAGGCGCTCGCCGCCGTCGGCGGTGCACACCGCGATGTCCTCGATGCGGGCGCCGTGCTTGCCCGCCAGGTAGATGCCGGGCTCCACCGAGAAGGCCATGCCGGGCTCCAGCGGACGCGCCGAGCCGGAGACGATGTAGGGCTCCTCGTGCGTCTCCAGGCCGATGCCGTGGCCGGTGCGGTGGATGAAGTTCTCGCCGTAGCCGGCCTGCGCGATCAGGTCGCGGCCGACCGCGTCCAGCTCCTCGGCGGTGATGCCGGGCCGGATCGCGTCGCACTGGGCCTTCTGCGCGGCCAGCAGGACCGCGAAGTACTCGGCGTACTGCGCCGAGGGCGCGCCGAGGCTGTAGTTGCGGGTGGAGTCCGAGCAGTAGCCGTCGGGCATCGCGCCGCCGATGTCGACCACGACCTGGTCGCCGGCCTGGATCACGCGGTCGGACAGCTCGTGGTGCGGGGAGGCGCCGTTCGGGCCGGAGCCGACGATGACGAAGTCGACGGTGGCGTGCCCGGCGGCCAGGATCGCGTCGGCGATGTCCTTGCCGACCTCGCGCTCGGTGCGCCCGGGCCGCAGCCACTCGGGCACCTGACGGTGCACGGCGTCGATGGCGGCCGCCGCCGCACGCAGGGACTCCACCTCCGCCGCGGTCTTGCGCATGCGCAGGTCGCCGAGCACCTGCCCGGCCAGCGCCTGCTCCGCGCCGGGCAGCACGCGGCGGAAGTTCAGGACCTTCTCGGCCCACATGTGGTTGTCCAGGCCGACGGTCCCGAGCCCGGAAGGCAGGCGGGAGGCGACCAGCGCGTAGGGGTCGTCGGTCTCGGCCCACGGAACGATGTCCAGGCCGAGCCCGCCCAGCGGCGAGGCCTCGGCGGCGGGCTTCTCCAGCGCCGGGACGACCATCAGGGGGTCGCCGCTCGCGGGAAGAACCAGACAGGTGAGCCGCTCAAGCGGCAGTGCCTCATAGCCGGTCAGGTAGCGCAGGTCGGCACCAGGGCTGATCAGGAGGGCGTCCATACCGGCCTCGGCGGCAGCCTTTTGGGCGCGGGCGAGGCGGTCGGTCAGATCATGTGTGTGGTGTGTCACGAGGGCCAGGATAGTGGCCGCGCGAGCATCCATCGATGCGGAGGAATCACCAGATGTCCGGCGTGGCTTCCGTTGCGCGCCGCCGGCGTAACACACGCCACAGCGGCATCCCGGCCGCGACCACGAACAGGCCGAACGACGACATCGGCAGCAACCCGACAGGCGCCCAGAACAAACCGGGGTCCGCGCGGATCGCGGACCAGTTGTAGTGCCAGTTGGAACCCAGGTCCAGCACCATGATCGCCACCCCGAGCGGAACGACCGCCGCCTGCGCCCGCACCGCCAGGTACACCACGAGGGAGTCCCACACGACGAGCGTGTAGTAGAGCACCTGCGAGGGCCACCAGACCCAGTCGTAGGTGTGCACGCCCCCGCCGGCGATCTGCAGGATGTGCGAACAGGCGCCTTCCAGGAACCCGATCGCGTAGACGGCCAGCGCCGCCTTCGCCCCCGCCGGCAATCCGGCCCACCGCCGTGGCCCCCGCCACCGTATGCCCTTGTCCACCGCGACAGCCTCCCACGCCGCGACTATGGTCAGCCTCATGAGCGCGAAAGCCGCCGCGATCGGCATCGTCGTCGCAGACCTGGCCGTGTCCGTCGCCTTCTACGAGCACCTCGGCCTCGCCTTCGCCGACCCCGAACACGGCCACACCGAGGCCGCGCTCGGCGACGGCCTGCGCCTGATGCTGGACACCGAGGAGTCGATCCAGACCTTCACCTCGGCCTGGACCCGGCCCTTCGGCAGCCCGCGCACCACCGTCTGCTTCGAGTTCGAGACACCGCACGACGTGGACGCCAAGTTCGCCGAGCTCATGGACGCCGGGTTCCACGGGCTGCGCGGTCCGTGGGACGCGCCTTGGGGACAGCGCTATGCGTCGGTCATCGATCCGGATGGGAGCGGCGTGGATCTGTTCGCTGCGCTTTAGCGGCTTCAGCGGCTTCAGCGGAGGTTAAAGGCCGGGCCTCCGGCGGCGCCCGACGCGCAGGCGCCGCCGGAGGCCCGGCCTTTCACCATGATTCTGGTTTTCCGCCACGCCTCCTCAACGATCACGCCACCGGCCCCACCCCGCCGAAATCACCCCCAACCCCCCTCCCCGCGCAACGAATCGGTTACGGAACCTTGACGGCCACCGCCGCGAAGAGCACCCTCTGAGCAATCCCATGAGAGCGCTCTCACACCCCGCGCACATCCGGATGAGAGCGCTCTCACTCCATCGCACCTCACCTCGTGGCCGCCGCGCGCGGTCCACTTCAGGAGGCATAAACAATGCTCAGGGCACGGAAGAGAACCGCTGCGGTGCTGGCCGTCCTCGCCGCCGGCGCGCTGCTCGCGTCCGGGTGCAGCAGCAGCAAGTCGTCCTCGTCGGGCAGCGGTTCGGCGGCCGGCGGCAGCGGCCAGCAGATCACGTTGAAGATCGGGCTGTTCGGGACCTTCGGCTTCAAGGAGGCCGGGCTCTACGACCAGTACATGAAGCTGCACCCGAACATCAAGATCGTCGAGGACAGCGTCGAGGACGAGGGGCAGTACTACACCTCGCTGCAGACCCACCTGTCGGCCGGCAGCGGGCTGGACGACATCCAGGGCATCGAGGTCGGCCGCATCGCCGACGTCGACCAGAACCTGTCGAGCAAGTTCGTCGACCTGAACACCCTGGGCGCGGCGAGCCTGAAGGGCTCCTTCTACCCGGCGAAGTGGGCCGCGGCGACCACCTCCGACGGCAAGGTCATGGCCCTGGGCACCGACTACGGACCGCTGGCCATCTGCTACCGCACCGACCTGTTCAAGGCCGCCGGCCTGCCGACCGACAGCGCCTCGGTCAGCGCGCTGTGGCCGGACTGGGCCAGCTACGTCAAGACCGGGCTGCAGTACAAGGCCAAGGCCCCGGCCAACCAGGCCTGGACCGACACCGCCGGCGGCACGTTCAACGCGATCGTCGGGCAGTCGGCGAACCAGTACTACGACAGCAGCGGCAAGGAGATCGCGGACAGCAACCCGGCCGTGAAGAACGCCTGGGACATCGCGATGCAGCTGTCGACCCAGGGTCTGACGGCCAAGCTCAGCCAGTTCACGCCGGCCTGGAACCAGGCCTTCACCACCGGCTCGTTCGCCACGATCGCGTGCCCGGCGTGGATGACCGGCTACATCAAGAGCGAGGCCGGGGCGATGACCGGCGACTGGGGCGTGGCCAAGATCCCCGGCGGCACCGGTGACTGGGGCGGCTCCTACCTGGGCATCCCCAAGGCCGGCAAGCACCAGAAGGAGGCCTACGACCTGATCAACTGGCTGACCTCGCCGGCGCAGCAGAAGACGATGTTCACCAGCCAGGGCCACTTCCCGTCCTCGCAGACGGCGGCCCAGGACCCGTCCATCGCCTCCTACACCGACCCGTACTTCGGCAACTCGCCGCTGGGCCAGATCTACTCCGCCTCGGCGACCACGATCCCGCAGGCCGTCCTGGGCGCCAAGGACGGGACCATCAAGGACACGTTCTCCAAGGCGATCACCCGCGTGGAGGCCCAGGGCCAGTCCCCGGACGCCTCGTGGGCGAAGGCCTTGTCCGACATCAAGTCCGCCACCAGCGGCTGATGATCCGTCGGTGAGACGGCGGTCCGTCCTCGGGGCGTGAGGACGGACCGCCGGATCCCATTCTTCCCGATCAAGGGCCGGGCCCGACGGGCCCGCCCCTGTTCAGGTGCGAACTGACCGTGAACGTGACCGCGAAATACGAGGACGAAGCATGGCCGTGGCGACCACAGAATCCCCTCTCGAGAAGGCTCTCCCACCGCCGGGGAACAACACCTGGCGCAGCAGGCGGGCCCGGTGGGACCTGAAGTTCTCCCCGTACGCGTTCGTCTCCCCGTTCTTCGTGCTGTTCGCGGCCTTCGGCCTGTACCCGCTGATCTGGACCGCCTGGACCTCGCTGCACAAGGTCGAGCTGGAGAACCCGGACCAGGCCAGCTGGGTGGGCCTGAAGAACTACACGGACCTGCTCACCGACCACAACTTCTGGAACGCCTTCCGCAACACGTTCCAGATGGGTGTGCTCTCCACGGTCCCGCAGCTGCTGATGGCCCTGGGCCTGGCGCACCTGCTGAACTACAAGCTGCGCGGGCGCACCTTCTGGCGGGTGGCGGTCCTGTCGCCGTTCGCCACCTCGGTGGCCGCCGCGACCCTGGTCTTCGCGCAGCTCTTCGGCCGCGACTACGGCTTCATCAACTGGGTGCTGCACTTCTTCGGCTTCCACAACATCGACTTCCAGAACGGCACCTGGTCGGCGCAGATCGCCATCTCGGTGATCGTCACCTGGCGCTGGACCGGCTACAACGCACTGATCTACCTGGCCGCGATGCAGTCCATCCCCGGCGAGCTCTACGAGAGCGCGGCGATGGACGGCGCGAACCGCTGGCAGCAGTTCCGGCACGTCACCATCCCGGGCCTGCGCCCCACGATCGTGTTCACCATCGTGGTCTCCACGATCGGGGCCAGCCAGCTGTTCGGCGAGCCGCTGCTGTTCAGCGGCGGCGGCAGCAACCCGGAGATGGGCGGCGTGAACCGCCAGTTCCAGACCCTGTCCATGTACTTCTACGAACGCGGATTCACCGACCAGCACCTGGGACGGGCCGCCGCGATCGCCTGGGCGATGTTCCTGATGATCGTGCTGTTCGTCCTGATCAACACCCTGCTGGCCCGCCGTACGCGGTCGGCGAAGTAAGGAGCGTGCGCTGACATGGCGACAGTGATACCGACGACTGCCTCCGGGCGGCCGCCGCGCCGCGGCCGCAAGGGCGGCGGCGTGAACATGGCCGGCAAGCAGATGCACGGCTCGAAGCTCACCTACGTGATCCTGTCCGTGGTGGTGCTGATCTCGATCTTCCCGTTCTACTGGACGATCCTGGCGGCCTCGACCTCGAACACCGAGATCAACAAGGTCCCGCCGAACTGGCTGCCCGGCGGCAACCTGCTCAAGAACTTCCACGCCGCTTTGAGCAACGTGGACATGGGCAAGGCGCTGCTGAACTCGCTGATCGTCTCCGGCTGCGTGGCCGCCGGGACCGTGATGTTCTCCACGCTGGCCGGGTTCGCCTTCGCCAAGCTGCGCTTCCGGTTCCGCAACGTGCTGCTGGGCCTGACCATCGGCACCATGATGGTGCCCTACCAGCTGGGCATCGTGCCGCTGTTCCTGCTGATGACCAAGCTGGGCTGGAGCGACCACCTGGAAGCGGTGATCTTCCCGACCCTGGTCAGCGCGTTCGGCGTGTTCTTCATGCGGCAGTACCTGCTCAACGCGCTGCCCGACGAGCTGGTCGAGGCCGGCCGGGTGGACGGCGCCTCGTCGCTGCGGATCTTCCTCTCGGTGGTGCTGCCGATCGCCCGGCCCGCGATGGCGGTGCTCGGGATGCTGACCTTCATGGCCAGCTGGAACGACTTCTTCTGGCCGATCGTGGTGCTGACCAGCGACAACCCCACGGTCCAGGTGGCCATCGACAACCTCGGCTCGGGCTATGTGCCGGACGAGTCGATCATCATGGCCGGCACCCTGCTCGGGACCCTGCCGGTCCTGGCGGTGTTCGTCATCCTCGGCCGGCAGATCGTCGGCGGGATCATGCAAGGAGCTGTCAAGGGATGAGCGACGGGGTTTTTCCAGAGAGCTTCCTGTGGGGCGCGGCCACGGCGGCGTACCAGATCGAGGGCGGTGCCGCCGAGGGCGGCCGGGGCCCGTCGATCTGGGACACGTACAGCCACACCCCCGGCCGGGTCCTGGCCGGGGACACCGGCGACGTGGCCGCCGACCACTACCACCGCTTCCGCGAGGACGTCGCCCTGATGGGCAAGCTGGGCCTGGGCGCCTACCGGTTCTCCACGGCCTGGCCGCGGGTGCAGCCGGGCGGGCGCGGACCGGCCAACGCCGAGGGGCTCGCCTTCTACGACGAGCTGGTCGACGAGCTGCTCGGGGCCGGCATCGAGCCGGTGCTGACGCTGTACCACTGGGATCTGCCGCAGGAGTTGGAAGACGCGGGAGGGTGGGGAGCCCGCGACACCTCCTACCGCTTCGCGGAGTACGCCGCGATCGTGGCCGAGCGCTTCGGCGACCGGGTGAAGCAGTGGACGACGTTGAACGAGCCGTTCTGCTCCTCCTTCCTGGGCTACGCCTCCGGGGTCCACGCCCCGGGCCGGCACGAGCCCGAGGTGGCGCTGCGCGCCGCGCACCACCTGCTGCTCGGCCACGGCCTGGCGCTGCGAGCGCTGCGCGCGGCCCTGCCGGAGCACGCCCAGGTCTCGATCACCCTGAACGCCACCGAGTTCCGGGCGCTGACCGACTCCCCAGAGGACCGCGACGCGCAGCGGCGGGTGGACGCGATCCAGAACCGGATCTTCCTGGACCCGCTGTTCCGCGGCGCCTACCCCGAGGACCTGATCCGCGACACCGCCGCGGTCACCGACTGGTCCTTCGTCGAGCCCGGGGACCTGGAGCTGATCAGCGCGCCGATGGACCAGCTGGGGATCAACTTCTACAACCCCTCGCTGGTCGCCGCGCCGCTGCCGCCGGGCGTCGAGACCGGCCCGGGCGACGACGGCCACGGCGCCTCCGAGCACTCGCCCTGGGTGGGCAGCGAGGGCGCGGTGCGGTTCGCGCGGCAGGACGGCGAGCGCACCGCGATGGGCTGGGTCGTCGACCCCTCCGGCCTGTACGACCTGCTGCTGCGGATCAACACCGAGTACGGCCCGATCCCGATGGCGGTCACCGAGAACGGCGCCGCGTTCGAGGACGTGGTCGGGCCCGACGGAGAGGTGGACGACCCGCGCCGGATCGCCTACCTGCAGGCGCACATCGCGGCCGTGCGCGACGCCCTGGCGGCCGGCGTCGACATGCGCGCCTACTTCGTGTGGTCGCTGCTGGATAATTTCGAGTGGAGCTACGGATACTCCAAGCGGTTCGGCATCGTACGTGTCGACTTCGCGACCGGGAAGCGCGTCGTGAAGGCCAGTGGACATTGGTACCGCCGGATCGTCGAGGGCAACGGGAGCGGTTTGTGAGTGCGGGGGACGCTGGAGGCGTCGACGACAAGGGCGTGGCCGGGATCGTGGCCTCGCCCACCCTGGAAACGGTCGCGGCCGCGGCCGGCGTCTCCCGCGCAACGGTGTCACGGGTGGTCAACGGCGGCGCGCGGGTCTCCCCGGAGGTCCGCACCGCCGTCGAGGCGGCGATCGCCGACCTGGGCTACTCCCCCAACCGGGCGGCGCGGTCCCTGGTGACCCGCCGCACCGGCTCGGTGGCCCTGGTGGTCAGCGAGCCGGAGGCCCGGGTGTTCAGCGACCCGATGCTGGCCGGCATCACCCGCGCCATCGGCCAGGCGCTGGCCGAGACCGACCTGCAGCTGGTCCTGATGATGGTCCCGGCCGACTCCGGCCGCCGCCGCCTGACCCGCTACCTGCTCGGCGGGCACGTCGACGGCGTCATGCTGATGTCGCTGCACGGCGACGACCCGCTGGTCAAGCAGCTCTCGGACTCGCCCCTGCCGGTGGTGCTGATGGGCCGGCCGATGAGCCCGCTGCCGATCCCGCACGTGGACTCCGACAGCGTCGACGGCGCCCGGCAGGCCACCGGCCACCTGCGGGCCCTGGGCCGCACCAAGATCGCCACCATCGCCGGCCCCACGGACATGTGCGCCGGCGTGGACCGCCTGCTGGGCTACCGGCAGGCCCTCGACGGCCCCGGCATCGTCGCCCACGGCGACTTCAGCATGGCCTCCGGCGAGGCCGCGATGACCGAGCTGCTGCGGCGCGAGCCGGACCTGGACGGCGTGTTCGCCGCCAGCGACCTGATGGCCGCCGGCGCCCTGCGCGCCCTGAAGGCGACCGGCCGCACCGTCCCGGACGACGTGGCGCTGGTGGGCTACGACGACCTGGACGTCGCCGAGCTGACCGAGCCGCCGCTGACCACGGTCCACCAGCCGCTGTCGGCCATGGCGCGCGCGATGGTCGCCTCGCTGCTCAAGCAGATCGCCGGGGACCGCTCGCCGGAGTCGGTGGTGCTGCCGAACTCGCTGGTGGTGCGGGCTTCGGCGTGAGACGCGGCGCGGCTTCGCGAACCAGCGGGCCGCGCCTGGAGATAGCTGCCGGGCCCCTTGTCATGGGAGCGGGGGTCCGGCGCCGGACGCGGCCCGGCCGGAGCGGTGAGGGATCCGGCCGGGCCGCACTCAGCTTTCTGGAAAATCAGGCTTCTGAAAAATCAGCCTCTCGAGATCAGCCTTCTGAAACCAGCCCTCTGAAGGCGGCGCCCCGAACAGCGCCACGTAGTGCCACACCCGCTTGAGCGACTGCGGGTCGTACTTCCCGGTCGCGACGGCCTGCCCGATCACGCGCGGCGTCAGCAGCCCGTCGGGGGCGATCTCGCGCGCCAGCTCGACGAACTCCGGCCCCCGGTAGTCCCGGTGGCGGGCCATCTCCTCGACCGTGAGGCGGAACCCGGGATGCCACCGCACGCGGCAGGGCAGCGCGCCGGCCAGCTCCTCGACCTCCGTGCCCCGATAGCAGGGGTCGAGCACCAGCGCCTCGATGTCCGCGTCCAGCCGCACCGGGCCGTGGACCTGGGCCTCGATGTAGCCGTCAAGCGGGTCCCCGCCGGTGTCGGCGAGCGCCACGCCGATCAGGTCCATGGCCGCCGCGACCCCGAAGTGCTCCGGCTCCAGGAAGCTGTCCGGGTAGCAGAACGTCGCCCGCGCCACGGCCGGCGCGCCCAGCATGAAAAACGCCGACCCGAAGCGCGGCGCGGCCCCGACCGGCCTGCCGCGGAAGTTCAGCGCGCCGTAGACCGGCCGCTCCTGGGCCCCGGCGGCGTCGTACGCGCCGCCGAAGATGCGGCTCTCCCACCGCCAGCGGTCCCCGCCGGGGTGCGCGGTCAGGCCGCCGTTGCTGGTCCCGGTGACGAACTGCGAACGGTAGACCCCCTGCTCGGCGAGCGCGGCCAGGATCGGCGGGTCGCCGCGGTCCGGATGGAAGTTGAGCGTGACCCGCAGCGCATCGTCCACCCGCGGCCCCGACGAGCGCGACGCCACATGCTCCAGCGCCCGCCTGGCCGACTCCGGCACCGCGTCATCGATCATGACGGCAGTATGCCGGAGCGCCGATCACACGTCTCCGATGATTCCGGCCATCCCCTCGGCCGAGAGCAGGTGCCGCGCGGCCAGCCGCACCGCGCCGAGCATCCCGGCGCGCTCGCCCAGCACCGAGGTCTCGATCGCCAGGCTGCGGGTGGCCAGCGGCAGCGCGCGGCGGTAGATGACGGCGCGCACGTCCGCGAGCAGGTCCTCGTGCAGCTGCGCGAGGATGCCGCCGATGACGATCGTGTCGGGGTTGTGGAAGGACACCAGCGAGGCCAGGACCTCGCCGATGCGCTGCCCGGCCAGCCGGACCTGGCGCCGGGCCGCGGCGTGGCCCTCGGAGACCAGGCGGACCACGTCGGCGGCGCGCGCGGCGTCAGCGCCCTGCGCCCGCAGCGCTGCCGCTATCGCCGCTCCCGAGGCCACCGCCTCCACGCAGCCGGTGTTGCCGCAGTGGCAGAGCACGTCCTCGTGCCCGGGCAGCTGGATGTGGCCGATGTCGCCGGCCGCGCCGGAGGCGCCGCGGTGCAGGACGCCGTCGGAGACGATGCCGCAGCCGATGCCGGTGCCGACCTTCACGTACAGCAGGTGGCGGCTGGCCTGGCGGTGCGTGTACTCGCCGAGGGCCATGGCGTTGACATCGTTGTCGACCAGGACCGGAGCCGCGTAGCGGCCCTCGAAGAAGGCCGGGACGCGGCAGCCGTCCCAGCCGGCCATGATCGGCGGGCGGACCACGGTGCCGCTGGCGAACTCCACCGGGCCCGGGACGCCGATGCCCACGGCCCGCAGGTGGTCGGCCGGGCGCCCGGCGGCGGCCAGCAGCTCCTCCAGGTCGGCGCGCACGCCGGCCAGCACGGCCTCGGGGCCGGCGTTGATGTCGATGGCCCGGGCCCGCTCGGCCAGCACCCGGCCGGACAGGGTGGCGACCGCGATGCGGCTGTGGGTGGCGCCCAGATCGCAGCCCGCGACGACGATCCGCGCGTCGGACAGGTCCAGCGCCAGCGGCGGCCGGCCGCGGTCGGTGGCCGCGGGCTCGGTCTCCACCAGCAGCCCGCGCTCGATGAGCAGATCGACGCGCTGCGCTATGGCGGCGCGGGACAGTCCGGTGGCGCCGACGATCGCCGAGCGCGTGGTCGCCGCACCGTCGGCGACCAGCCCGGCGAGTTCGCTGAGCGACGCCATGCGCCGCTTGGCCGCACTGTTCATCAAAGCCCCTCCCGACCGCGTCCGGCGAGGGTTTTCCGCAGCCTCGCCGACCGCTTCTTTATGACAGAACTAAGCCTAATGATGACTCTTGCTAGTCGTAAAGGGCCGCCATATCGTCGATCTCGGAGCCGGTGAGGGTCGGCTCTTGTGGCGGGAAACGGCGTTCAGGAGGACAGATGACGGTACGAGCGGGCATAGCCGGAGCGGGAATGGTGGCGGCGGTCCACGCCGACGCGATCCGCCGCGCCGGGGGCTCGGTCGCCGGTGTCGCCGCCTCGACGCCCGAGCGGTCGAAGGCGGCGGCCCCCAGAGTGGGAGCGGGCCGCGCCTTCGACTCCGCCGAGGAACTGGCGGTCTCCGACGAGATCGACGTGCTGCACGTGTGCACCCCGAACGCCCTGCACGGCCCGCTGGTCCGCGCGGCGCTGTCGGCCGGCAAGCACGTGGTCTGCGAGAAGCCGCTGTCCCTGACCGGCGCGGACTCCGAGGCCCTGGTGGCGCTGGCCGCCGACAGCGGCCTGGTGAACGCGGTCCCGCTGGTCTACCGCTACCACCCGATGACGGTCGAGGCCCGCGAGCGCGTGCGGCGCGGGGACATCGGCGCCGTCCGGCTCATCCACGGCCACTACTTGCAGGACTGGCTGGCGCGCCCGGACGACAACAACTGGCGCGTGGATCCGGCCGTCGGCGGGGCGTCCCGGGCGTTCGCCGACATCGGCTCGCACTGGTGCGACCTGGTCGAGTGGATCAGCGGGCACCGGATCAGCGAGCTGACCGCCGCCGCCCAGACCGTGCTGCCGCAGCGTGCCGCCGCCGGGCGGGAGACTTTTACTGGAAGCGGAGCCGAAAGCGCCCTGGAATCGGCCGAAACAGCCGCCGACCAGGTCGCCGTCACCACCGAGGACGCGGTCCAGGTCCTGTTCCGCACCCACCTCGGCGCCACCGGCGCGCTGGTCGTCTCGCAGGTCTCCCCGGGCCGCAAGAACCGGCTCTGGTTCGAGATCGACGGCGCCGAGCGCAGCCTGTCCTACGACGGCGAGGACCCCGAGAACCTGGTGCTCGGCGGCCGGGACCGCACCGAGGTCCTGCGCCGCGACGCACTGAGCGAGCAGGCGAACCGGATCAACGCGGTGCCCGCCGGCCATCCGTGGGGTTACCGCGACTGCTTCGCGGCCTTCACCGCCGACGTGTACACGGCGATCCAGGACCCGGCCGGCGCCCCGGCGCAGCCGCCGTACCCGGCCTTCGCCGACGCCGCCCGCACCGCCCACATCACCGACGCGGTCCTGCACTCGGCCGCGAACCGCTCCTGGATCGAGGTGTCCTGACATGTTGCTCGGCTTTCTCACCGCCTGCCTGCCGCAGGTTCCGCTGGCGGACATCGCCGCCTGGGCCGCTGAGAACGACTACCAGGCGCTGGAGGTCGCGGTCTGGCCGAAGGTCGGCGGCCGGGAGTTCGAGGCCAGCCACATCGACGTCGCGCACTTCGACGGGGCACAGGCCGAGGAGGTCGCCGGTCTGTTCGCCAAGCACGGCCTGACGCTGTCCTCGCTGGCGTACTACGAGAACAACCTGCACCCCGACGAGGAGCGCCGCGAGGAGATCGCCGCGCACGTGCTGCACGCCGTGGACGCCGCGGCCCAGCTCGGGGTGGAGACCGTCGGCACGTTCATCGGCCGGCACCCGGGGCTCAGCGTGAAGGAGAACATCGCGCTGGCCGAGCAGACCTTCCCGCGCCTGGTGGACTACGCCGGCGAGCGCGGCGTGAAGATCATCATCGAGAACTGCGTCATGGAGGGCTGGCACCCCGACGGCTACCCCGGCAACATCGCCTACTCCCCCGAGCTGTGGGAGTGGATGTTCTCCCTCGGGCTGTACCTGAACTACGACCCCTCGCACCTGCTGTGGATCGGCATCGACCCGGTGACGGCGCTCAAGCCCTACGTCGACCGCATCCCGCACGCGCAGGCCAAGGACACCCAGCTGGACCCGCTGGCGCGCGACCGCTATGGCTTCTTCGGCAAGACCCTGAGCCGGGAGCACCCCTGGGACGAGGGCTGGTGGCGCTACCGCGTCCCGGGCCTGGGCCAGGTGGACTGGAGCGGCGTGGTGGACGCGCTCTACGAGGGCGGGTTCACCGGGGTGCTCAGCGTCGAGCACGAGGACCCGGTGTGGGGCGGCACCGAGGAGAAGGTCAAGCAGGGCCTGCGGATCGCCCACCGCACGCTCTCCCCGCTCATCGTCGGCTGACCGGGCCCGCAGCCACCGCGCGCCGGGAAGGAGGCCGGTCCCACTGCCTCCTGCACTGGACTTAACCGCTTAATACTTTCTAAGAAGGCTCACTCATGACCCGCAAGAGCGTGCAGCTCTACACCGTCCGCGACCACATGACCGACCGCGAAGGCACCCTGAGGCGCCTGGCCGACATCGGCTTCACAGCGGTCGAGCCCTTCGACCCCACCACCGACCCGACGGGCTTCCGCGCCCTGGCCGACGACCTGGGCCTGGCGGTCTCCGGCGCGCACGCCATGGCGATGCTGCGCGAGCCGGACCCGGCCCCGGTGTTCGAGGCGATCGCCACCATCGGCACCGACCTGGCGATCCTGCCGGCCGGCATCCCGGAGGCGGAGTTCACCTCCCACGACGGCCTGAAGCGGGCCGCGGACCAGCTCAACGCGCTGGCCGCGAAGGCC
Source organism: Catenulispora sp. MAP12-49 (assembly GCF_041262705.1). Classification (NCBI taxonomy): domain Bacteria; kingdom Bacillati; phylum Actinomycetota; class Actinomycetes; order Catenulisporales; family Catenulisporaceae; genus Catenulispora; species Catenulispora sp. MAP12-49. The sequence continues at coordinate 58,313 of NZ_JBGCCP010000049.1, forward strand.
GCCGAGGCCGGGCTGCGCTTCGGCTACCACAACCACTGGTGGGAGTTCGAGCCCGTGCTCGAGGGCCGGCACGCCCTGGAGATCCTGGCCGACCTGGTCGACCCGAGCGTGGTCTTCGAGGTCGACACCTACTGGTCCACGGTCGGCGGCGCCGACACCCCGGCGGTGCTGGAGCGCCTGGGCGACCGCGTGGCGGCCCTGCACGTCAAGGACGGCCCGACCGTCAAGGGCGAGCCGAACGTGGCCGTCGGCACCGGCGCGATGCCGGTCCCCGCGGTCCTGGGCGCCGCGCCGCAGGACGCCTGGCGCGTCATCGAGTTCGACGAGTGCGCGACCGACATCTTCGAGGCGCTGGCCGCGAGCCTGACGTACGTGAACGAGTTGGAGGGGGCGTGAGCGACATCAGCGGGGGCGCACCGGTCCGCACCGGACCGGTCGGGACAGCCGTCGTCGGCGCGGGCAACATCAGCACGCAGTACCTGCGGAACCTGACACGCTTCCCGGACCTGAAGGTCCTGGCGATCGCGGACCTGGACGTGGACCGCGCCGCGGCGGCGGCCGCCGAGTACGGCATCCCGGCCTCGGGCTCGCTGGCGGAGATCCTGGCGCTGCCGGAGGTCGAGCTGGTCGTCAACCTCACGATCCCGGCCGCGCACGCCGACGTCGCCCTGGCCGCGGTCCGGGCCGGCAAGCACGTCTACGGCGAGAAGCCGCTGGCCCTGGACCCGGCGGCGGCCCGCACGGTCCTGACAGAGGCGACGGCGAACGGCCTGCGCGTCGGCAACGCGCCGGACACGTTCCTCGGCGCGGGCCTGCAGTCGGCCCTGCGCGCGGTGGCCTCCGGCCAGATCGGCACCCCGGTCGCGGCCACCGCGGCGTTCCAGAGCCCGGGCCCGGAGAGCTGGCACCCGAGCCCGGAGTTCCTGTTCGCCCACGGCGCGGGCCCCCTGTTCGACATGGGCCCGTACTACCTGACGGCCCTGATCTCCCTGCTCGGCCCGGTCAGCGCCGTGGCCGCCACCGGGCACAAGGCCCGCGAGTCGCGCGTGATCGGCTCGGGCCCCAAGGCCGGCACGGCGTTCCCGGTCGAGGTCCCCACGCATGTCACGGCCCTGCTGGAGTTCCAAGACGGCGCGGGCGCCACCACCACCTTCAGCTTCGACTCGCCCCTGGTCCGCCAGAGCATCGAGATCACCGGCACCGAGGCCACCCTCCTGGTCCCGGACCCCAACAACTTCGAAGGCGCCCTGCGCCTGCGCAGAGCCGGCGCCAAGGAAGCTGAGGACATCCCCACCACCGGCACCACGGTCGGCCGCGGCATCGGCGTGCTGGACATGGCCCGCGCACTGCGCACGGGAGCGGCGCACCGGGCATCCGGGGAGCTGGCGCTGCATGTGCTGGACGTGATGACGGCGATCGCCGCGTCGGCTCAGGGGGCGGCGTTCCAGGACGTGCCCGCTTGGACGGAGAAGCTGGAGGCGCTGCCGGAGGGGTGGGACCCGCTGGAGGCGACGTTGTAGGAGCGGTATATGCCCGGTCTGGCTGGCCAGTGTGCCGGTCGGGCCGGGCTGTTCGAGCGCTCCTGACCTCTGTGTGGGTGAGTTCCTCGTGTGGGTGCGGCTGGGGTGGGTGGTTTACAGGCGTTTTTTGACGGCTGTGTGTCCTGAACGCGAAGGGGGCTCGTTGTAGGGGAGTTCTCTGGAGCGGTGCTGCTCGGACGATGAAGGTTTGGCCCTTCG
>NZ_JBGCCP010000050.1:0-59641 GCF_041262705.1 Catenulispora sp. MAP12-49
TGTCGAGGTCGGTATTCACACACAGACAACGACACCCTTCGCCATGCCGTCACGCAGGCCCACGACCAGCCCAGCCTTCGGACTCAATCATCTAGAGCTGTGTCCGGCTAGACGCTCGGGTACTCGTAGAACCCGCGCCCGGCCTTGCGGCCCAGGCGTCCGGCCTCGACCATGCGCAGCAGCAGCGCCGGCGGGGTGTACAGGGGCTCCTTGAACTCCTCGTACATCGCCTCGGCGGCGAGCTTGACGGTGTCCAGGCCGATCAGGTCGGACAGCGCCAGCGGGCCCATCGGGTGGGCGCAGCCCAGGACCATGCCCGAGTCGATGTCCTGGGCCGAGGCGAAGCCGCCCTCGGCCATCCGGATCGCGGCCAGCAGGTAGGGGATGAGCAGGGAGTTCACCACGAAGCCCGCGCGGTCCTGGGCGACCACGCCCTGCTTGCCCAGCTGCTCGACGAAGGCCACGGCGCGGGCCTTGGTGTCCTCGCTGGTGGCCAGCGACGGGATGACCTCGACCAGCTTCAGCACCGGGACCGGGTTGAAGAAGTGGACGCCGACCACGTTGTGCGGCCGGGTCGTGGCCGTGCCCAGGCGCATGATCGGGATGGAGGAGGTGTTGGAGGCCAGGATGGCGTCCTCGGGCAGGATCAGGTCCAGCTTGGCCAGCACGGCGGTCTTGACGTCCTCGATCTCGACCACGGCCTCGACCGCCAGCTGCCGGTCGGCGAACTCCTGCAGGTCCTCGGTGAAGCGGATCCGGCCCAGCGCGGCCTCGGCGTCCTGCTCGCTCATCTTGCCGGCCTTGACCGCGCGCTTGAGGGACACCGCGATGCGGTCGCGCCCGCGCTTGAGGCCCTCGGCGTTCTCGTCGGCGACGATCACGTCCAGCCCGCTGCGTGCGCAGACCTCCGCGATGCCCGACCCCATCTGGCCGACGCCGACCACTCCGACTCGTTCGATCACCGATGCCTCCGGTTCCGGTGTTGCGGTTCATGCCGCACTTGTGGTGCGTACCACAGGGTATCGGTGGCACCCGGTGTGGATAATCAAGGGTACCCAGTACCTTCACCCCTAGGAGCGCGCCATGGCCGCCGACTTCGACCTGTTCAAGGTCTCCGAGGAGCACGACCTCCTGCGTGAGGCGGTCCGCTCGCTGTGCGAGGAGAAGATCGCCCCCTTCGCCGCGGACGTCGACGAGCAGGCCCGCTTCCCCCAGGAGGCCCTGGACGCCCTGGTCTCCTCGGACCTCGCGGCCGTCCACGTGGCCGAGCAGTACGGCGGCCAGGGTGCCGACGCCCTGGCCACCTGCATCGTGATCGAGGAGGTGGCCCGCGTATGCGCGAGCTCCTCCCTGATCCCCGCGGTGAACAAGCTGGGCTCGATGCCGGTGATCCTGTCCGGCTCCGAGGAACTGAAGCAGAAGTACCTGACCCCCCTGGCCGCCGGCAGCGGGATGTTCTCCTACTGCCTGTCCGAGCCCGACGCCGGCTCCGACGCGGCGGGCATGAAGACCCGCGCCGACCGTGACGGGGATCACTACGTCCTCAACGGCGTGAAGCGCTGGATCACCAACGCCGGCGTCTCGGAGTTCTACACGGTGATGGCCGTCACCGACCCCACTGCCCGGTCCAAGGGCATCTCGGCCTTCGTGGTGGAGAAGGGCGACGAGGGCGTCTCCTTCGGCGCCCCGGAGAAGAAGCTGGGCATCAAGGGCTCCCCGACCCGCGAGGTCTACTTCGACAACGTCCGCATCCCGGCCGACCGCATGATCGGCGCCGAGGGCACCGGCTTCGCCACCGCGATGCGCACCCTGGACCACACCCGCGTGACCATCGCGGCCCAGGCCCTGGGCATCGCCCAGGGCGCGCTGGACTACGCGTCGAACTACATCAAGGAGCGCAAGCAGTTCGGCAAGCCGATCGCCGACTTCCAGGGCATCCAGTTCATGCTCGCCGACATGGCGATGAAGCTGACGGCGGCCCGCCAGCTGACGTACACCGCCGCGGCGAAGTCCGAGCGCGGCGACAGCGACCTGACGTACTTCGGCGCGGCGGCGAAGTGCTTCGCCAGCGACGTGGCGATGGAGATCACGGTCGACGCGGTGCAGCTGCTCGGCGGGTACGGCTACACGAAGGACTATCCGCTGGAGCGGATGATGCGGGACGCGAAGATCACGCAGATCTACGAAGGTACCAACCAGGTGCAGCGCATTGTGATGGCGCGTCAGGTGCTCGCTGGTGGTCTGAGCTTGTAGTTTGCCGTTATTCGGGTCGATCGACGGTCGGTCTGCGCAGGAGTACGAGAGGCTTTTTCCCGGGCTGTTGCGTCTATGTTGCGTCAGAGACTTTGCGGAGACGCAACCGCCGGCCGTCGATGGCTCGCTTCGCCCGCTCATGGGAGTCGGGCAGAAGGTGGATGTACGTGCGGAGCGTGAATCCGGGATCCGAGTGCCCGAGGTACTCGGCGAGTTCCCGGACGGACACGCCATCCGCTAGGAGCACGCTCGCGTAGTAGTGGCGGAGAGCGTGCATGCCATCCTGCGGGTTGTTGGCGTATCGCTTCCGACCGCGCTTGTCTTTCTTCGGCTCAGGCGCGATCCCCGCCTTAACGAGGCCCGGCCGCCAGATCATCTCGTTGTACAGCCGGGCACGCAGAACCTTGTCGTCCGTCCAGCGGAAGAGAACGTTGTGCGTGACAAGTCTGCCGTCGGGCTTCTCCCACGGGAGCGTGAGCGGTCGAGGCTTGAACTTGGCGATGTGGATGCGCGAGGTCTGCGAAACCCATTCGGGCAGGGGTACGGTGCGCTCCTTGTCGTTCTTCTGCCTCATCCCACAGCCGCCGCCGATGACGGGTATCGCCCGAAGATGGTCGGGATGGCTGTCGATCATGAAGTCGAGCGTCTCGTCAGTCCACGGGATGATCTTCTTCCCGATCCACTTCGGCACCTGGACGATCGGAGACTTGGCGGGGTTCCTCTTGATGGCCTCGTCTGCGACACCCAGGTCCAAGACCCCCTGCAGGATCTGGAAGGCCGTGATGACCGTTGAGGCGCCGTGCTTCTGCGACAGCTCACCAATCCAAGCCTGGATCTCCGAAGGCTTGGCCGCCCGGATCTGCCGCCTGCCGAACTTCGGCTCAACGTGCAGGCGGTACACACTTCTGTATCGGATCTGGCTCGCTGGATCGACAACACGGGAGGAGAGCCAGCGTTCGCCCAGGTTCGAGAACAGGATCTTCCCGGCTTCCGGGTCGAAGTAGTCGCCCCGTATGAGGTCGGTGTCGACCGCCTTCACATGGTTCTCGGCGTCGATCTTCTTCTCGAAGGCCTTTGACTTGGGGTCGCCGTTGTTATCGACCCAACGAGCCAGCCACCGTTTCCCCGTGCCGCCGTATCGATCGGTCTTTACCTTGATGGGGCGTCCGTCTTCGTTTTTGACCGTCCTGAACCATAGGTGGCTACGTGCGCCATGCTGTGCCTTTCTGTCTTCGCTCTGTTGCCGCGAGATGTCAGCTCTCGGCAGGATGATCGTTGTGCTTCAGCTCTTCGCTGGCCTTCCTGAGCAGGCCGAGGACGTCCTCCACGGACGCGCCAGTCGCGAGCGCACCGCCAACCTCGGCGATCACGGCGCTCACCTGTGCATGTGCCTGCTCCGCGACGGCTTGTGCCGAGGCGTGGAACTGGTCGGCTAGCTCCTTCGCGCGGTCCTGAAGGACTGCTCGTCTGAGCTCGTCTATGACTCGGGACGGGTCTGCGACTGCCCTGCTCTCCAGGGCTGTCGAGAAGTACGTCCGCGCATCCCCGTTCGGCAACGGCTGGTCGCCCCGAATCCACTGCGTCAGTAGGTCGGGGTCAGTGATCACCGTTGTGGACGTGACCGCCACTGCCTGGCTTGCGCCAGTCTCCCGCGAAAGCCCGAGCAGATAGGTCGGAGGGACATTGAGGACTGCTGCGAGGCCGAGTAGCTCGTCGACCGTGACGTCGCGTCGGCGCGTACCGTCGGCCGATTTGCGTCCACTCTCGATGTTGGCGAGCACCGAACGTGTTACGGGCAAGCCGGCACGTGCACACTGCTCAGCCAGCTGATCCGCTGACCACCCCCGACGCTTCCGCGCGTCCCGAATCCTGCTCGCGACAAGGTCGCTGACGCTCATTGCCATCGTGGATGGGTATGGCGTTGCATCTGATCCCTGTGTCATATCGACAAGATATGCATCCTGGTTGACACAAGTCAAGAGTCACTGTCAGAGTAGCGCCAGAGCTCGCCAAAACGACTCTAAAATATGTCTAATCTACACAGGAGCCTTCATGGTTGCTATCCAGCGGCTCTGGACTCACGAAGAGACCGCCCAGTTCCTGGGCGTGTCTCCCGCGACCCTCCACCACATGAACTACAAGCGCACGGGCCCTAGGTCATTCAAGGTCGGCCGATACAGGCGATACAACCCGGCTGATGTGCATGCCTGGGCTCAGCGAGCGGGTGCTCGAGCCCGTGCCGGAACCCCGATGCCGAAGCCCAGAGCGATGAGTGCGGCGCCAGAGGTCGAACTCAAGGCGCTTGCGCTCGGGCGGGCGCATCACAACCGAAGCAACCGCACTACAAGAAACGGATCGCGAAGTGAGCGTTTCATCCAACAGCCGTGTGGCGACTCTCCTCAGCCACGCCGAGGCGGCCGGCGTACTGCGCATCTCGGCGAAGACCCTCTACCAGATGAACTGGAAAGGTACGGGGCCTCGAAGGCACAAGGTCGGACGGCACTGTCGATACGACGTCGTGGACCTCCAAGCCTGGCTTACGGACCGGGCGTCGTCATGATTGGGCTTACCTCCTCTTAGGGATCCGGACGCGCCAGTGGACGTCAGTGGCGGACCTCCACCTTGCGCCCGAGCCGTTGGCGCCCGCTCCGACGTTCTGACGCGTCGGGTGCAGCGGATTGTGTGGTGGGCGCGGTGGCCATGGCGAGGCCCACCCCCTCCCTACCGGCCGACTACCCACAGGCGCCAGCCATGGCGCGCAACAACCACGAGGACACAAAGTGCCGATCTTCCCTTTGAACACAGCGGCGGACCTGCGAGACAAGATCGACTGGGAGGGGGGAATCTGCGGAGCGCTCGACTGGGGCCTGACCGCCGACGACATCCCGGCGGAGTGCCGAGCGGAGTGGACTGCCATAGCAGCGCTCTACGAGAAACTCGACGCCCTGTGTGCCGACCTCTACGCCAAGCTCCCGACCCCCGACTACGAGGCCGAGACATAACGATGTGACCGGCAAAACCAAGTAACTTCCCACCGCATATTGAAGGAGACTACTGATGCGCGCTATCCGCATCTACGACCGGTACGCCGAGACTCCGGATGAGTCCTGGATCGGCCGGCGCTGGCACTCGACGAGGAAGGCCAAGTGCGGCTGTTACCTCACCGGCCTTATCTCGGAGACGAGACCAGGAGCTGTCAGGGTTTGGTGGTCGCACTGTTGCGCGCCGCCGGATAGTTGGGAGCCGCTTGAGCGGGGATCGCTCATGAGGCTGTAGGCGGTCAGCTCTGGGCGTGAACCCCCTCAAGGTTCACGCCCACACCCTTTTCCGCCGCTCCAGTCGCCGTGGGGACAGGCTTTCGGATTCGCGTACCCAATAGATAGAGTTCTCAGTCCGGGTCGCTGACCTGCGGATATTGTTGCAGGAGGTAGCTATGGGGGCCGTGGGGCAGTCGATTCCGTCACAGCTTTGCTGTCCGGGCTGTGGCCAGGTCGAGCAGGTGCAACGTGTACCGGCCGCTTACCAGGAAGGCCAGGGCTGGTACGGCGGCACGTCCGCGACCATTGGAGTCGCTGCGGGACGCATTGCGTACGGTTACGGCATTCACGAAGGCGCCACCATTACCGCTCTAGCCAGTGCGCTCGCGCCGGCGCCAGCGCTTCGACGCGTAGGTGGCTTTCTGGCGACGGCGCTGTTCTTCGTGCCTGTGCTCGTGGTCGGTGTGTGGCTCGGATTGACAGTGTCGCGACACGGTGCTCCGGCAAGCTCGAACGGGCTTCAAAAGGGCTCGTACGACTTCGGTGCCTGGATGGTGCCTGCCTTCTTCTCCCTTCCGCTTATCGGATTCCTGGCGGCAGTCGTGGCCCGTGTCCGTCGGAACAGCCGAATCCGTAGCGGCCAATCACGTGCGGTGGGTGTCTGGAGCCATGGCTGCATCTGTCGTCGTTGCGGAGGGGTGTTTTTCCCTGTAGGTACTCCATTGGAGGTGCCGACCGGCCAGGTGATGTCCGTGGCGAGCTTCCGCCGCATCGTGTGGAGCGCGGGCGGCTATGACACGGCATGAGATTGCCAGCTGTAGGTATCGCTGAGAGCGCGACACCGTGCCCGGACCTGAGCACGGGTCTTGGGTGATCGCGAATGACAACCGTGGCTCCAGCAGGCACTTCAGACCGATCTACAGACCTTTGAGCCACGGCCCTGGAGACTTCGGGCCGAACGAAAAGCCGCCAAGGACAAGCGGCGGGCCGCGGAGAAGACCACTATCGTGGTCGGGCTCATCGACGCGCCCTGTGTTCCGAGCGGTACCTGCGGCGCCATGAAGACTGCGTTCGAGATGGCACTCAAGAGCGGGCGGCGGTTACAGCAGGGTGTTGAGGAATCCTGCGCCACATTTACTTGCTCTTCAATACTGGTATAAGCGGGTGCGGATTAAGCGCGCGATCGTGAAGACCGGCGTACTTGAAGTGTGACGCCGCTGGCGTTGAGGCGGAAGCGAGCCATGGGCGCGCTGACCTGGTATCGCTCGGCAATTTTCTCTGCATCGGCTCCTGAGTATGCCTCTCGGAGCAGTAGGGGACGAGGCAGCAGCAGGCAACCAGCCAGCCAGTTTGCTTCCTCTTCCTGCTCAGGATCACACGCGAAGAACGTATGTCCCCCGATCTTTTGGAGTTCACGAAGTCGATGGTCGAGGAGGACGTGGGCCAGCTCGTGGGCAATATCGCTGTTTGTACGGCCTGGCTCATTGAGCGGGTTGTAGACCATGACGGTTCTGCCATCCGGCAGATGGAACGTCGCCGCGGAGAAGGCGCCCGGCTGTAGGCCCTCGAGTTTTTCTAAGGCTGCGCGCCCGACCAGTTCGCTGGCGCTGTAGACCTCGACGCCGAGGCTCTTGGCAAGATCGATGATCTTGAGGGGGTCGGTGGGTCGAAGCCCGAGTTGGGCGCGCTGCCGCTCGGCTAGGCGCTCAGCCTCGGTCTTGAAGCCTCGTCGCACGGTGCTACCTGTCCTCAGCGATGGCAGGGGAGTGAAAGCCTGACTCGAGTTTGGCTTGGATGGTTTCCAGCAGGTCCCCGAGCGCGCGTGCCGCATGCGGGGTGAAGGTGCTAGCGGCACGGAGATGGACCTGGATCGCGTTTTCGGGCTCGGCCATGGTGTCGTAGAGTTCGCGGACCAAGCTGGCGATGCGGTCCGCCGCGGCGTCTGAAAGGTTGGGGTCGCGCGAAAGGTAGTAGGCGATGATCTCTGGCGTGCTTTCGGTGCGGATGCGCGGCGGTTCGAAGAACCGCTCCGGAGGCAGCCCGAGCCACTCGACGATCCGTCGGAAGTTGGCAAGATCGGGCAGGTGGCCCTTTTCGACTCTGGCCAGCGTGTTGAATGGCACCCCGGACGCCTCGGCCGCCGCGCGGAGACTCAGGCCGCGGTCGGCGCGGTGGCGCTGGACGAGCCACTGCAGCGCGGAGACGTCAACTGGTTCATCCACTGGCGCGATCTCCCTTCCTCGTCATACCGCCCAGTAGCGAACGGTATCGCGATCGCACAGCGCCATCCGGATCGCCCCTCGGTCAAAACCGGTTGTACCTTGAACGGTACTGCGCGTACGCTTCGCTGTGAAGGCCGACGCGGCATGCGGGCGACCTGGGCTATCCGGCATGCCCGCGATCGGGCCCTCACTGAAAGTGAACACATGGTCAACCCTCTCTCTTCCGTGCGGCGTCGGATGCTGCCGGATGTCGCGCTGCCGGGTATCGCCGACGTCCGGGCCCTACCGGACCAGCAGTTCGCCGAAGCGTGGGCGAGCATCGAGTTCCCGGCCGACGTCAAAGAGCATCTGCTGCGCACGGTGGTGTCGAAATTCCACCTGCGCCGGGCGGTGCCGTTCGAGGCGATGCCGCTGCACGGCGTCGTGCTGCTGACGGGTGCGCCGGGTGTGGGCAAGACCACCGCGGCCCACGGCCTCGCGGACAAGGTGGCCCGCACGATCGGCGGTTTGGGTGAGTGGGGATTCATCGAGGTCGACCCGCATGCGCTGGCCGGCTCCGCGCTGGGGCGCAGCCAGCGCTCGGTCGAGCAATTGTTCGGCCAGACCCTCGCCGAAGCCGCGGCCGAGGGGCCGCTCGTAGTGCTGCTCGACGAGATCGAGACGCTCGCTACCGACCGCTCTGCACTGTCGATGGAGGCCAATCCGATCGACGTCCACCGCGCAGTCGACGCGGCCCTGGTCGGGATTGACCGGCTGGCCCGGCAGAACAGCAACGTACTGATCATCGCGACCAGCAACTTCCCGAAGGCCATCGATCCGGCTCTGACCTCGCGGGCCGACACGGTGGTAACCGTGCCATTGCCAGACCGCGACATCCGGCGGCGGATCTTGGAGCACAGTGCTGCCGCGGTCGTAGCCGCCTTCCCCGGAGCCGAGCCCTTGCTCGACTCGGGCACTCTGGACGCGGCCGCACGGATGTCGGAGGGTATCGACGGCCGCAGGCTGCGCAAGGCCGTGGCTGCGGCGTGCGCCCAGCGCCCGGAGGCGTTGGGGAACCCCGACAACGTGAGCGGCGAGGACCTGCTGGCCGTGCTGCAGGCGATGAGGGAGGCGCAGTGAGCGTCACAGCTCGCCGCATCGCATCCGTGCCAGCCCGCACTTCGACCCAGACCTGGCACGCGATCATCGCCCTGCTCGCCCCGGAGCAGGGCGACGCCCGGTCTGCGTTGTCGGCGGTCACAGGCGCGTGCTCGGCGATCATCTCGGAGGAGTACACGCGCGACGCCCCGATCGTCGTGCGCCCCGCCACAGGCCCGCAGATCCGTATCTACACGGTCCATGGCCCCGACGTCCCGGAGGCGCTGGAAAGCGAGACGCCCCTGACTGTGCCGTCGCTGACTGGCCGGGAGTGGACGATGTCCGTGCCGTGCGGGGTTGACGACATCGACGACTTCCGCCGCGCTCTGAGCAGGCACCCCTGGATCTCACTGCGGGACCTCACCACGCCGGTCGAGACCGGCAAGTTCATGGAGCCCGCCCAGGGCTCCCTGATTGTCAACCTCGAGGAGCTCCGCTAAGCGTGACTACCAGCGTCCGGGTCAACACGACCACATACGCCACCACACACGTCGCTGCCAACATGATTCGCAGCCTGAAGCAGATCATCCGGGCGAGCGGACTGGACCTTGTGCACCTGGTGGACCAGTGGGAGGTGCTTGAGGCGGGGGTGACCACCTGGCTCCAATCGAAGCACCTGACCGGCCTGGTCCTGGAGGTCTTCGATCCGCGCGAGCGTTCAGCCACAAGCCTGGTGGGACGGTTCGACTTCACGATCGACTATGACTACGGCGCCGACTCCGACGGCGACCTGTGGCTGGACCCCGACATGATCGACTACGTCGTCCGCAAGAACGGCGTCTACCCCGCGCAGTGCCGGTACACCTTTATCGCCAGTACCAAGCCCGGCCGGCCCGCCGTGCCCGGATGGGATGGCACCCAGTTCCGGTCCACCGACCACCTCACCCGGCGCACCGCCGGCACCGCGATCACCGGCGGCGTGATCGGTGCCGCGCTCTCCTACTACACCAGGACCAGCAAATGACCACTGTCGACGACGCCTTCGGCAAGTTCCGCACGCGCTTGGAGACCACGCCCACCGAGAACAGCACCGCCAGCTCCCGCCAGCAGCGCATCCGCGAACAACTGGCCCGCGAGCTCGACATCGTCGAGGACTTCCTGGCAGGGTCCTATCGGCGCCACACCAAGACCAAGCCGCTGCGCGATATCGACATCATGGTGGTGTTGCGGGACACGAACTTTCTGAACCGCGACCCTGGCGCGATCCTGAAGGAGGTGGTGCGGATCCTCGAGCCCTACTACCCGGGCCGTGTGGTCAGCGACCGGCGTGCGGTGCGCGTCGACTTCGGCGTCGACATAGTCGGCGACCTGGAAGGCGAGGTCATCTCCTTCGACGTGGTGCCTGCGTTCGCCGACGGTGACAACTACCTAATCCCCGACGACGTGCTGGGGCGCTGGATCCCCACCAACCCGCGGATCCACGCCGAGCTGGCGACCCAGGCGAACAAGGACTTCGACGAGCAGTGGAAGCCGCTCATCAAGATGATCAAGAAGTGGAACCAAGTGAACGGCTCGCCGGTCGAGCCTGGTTTCCTGCTGGAGGTCATGGCTCTGGACATCTTTTCCGGCCCGTGGACCGGCCGTCACCCGCATGAATTGCGGGAGTTCTTCGCCACGGCCGCCGACCGCATCGACGAAGGCTGGCCCGATCCGGCCAGCCTTGGCCCGGACGTCTCCGACGTTCTGGATACCGACCCCGCCAAGATGGCCGCGGCCCGCCGGGCGCTGAAGGCAGCCGAGGCCGCCTGCACCCGGGCTATCCAGCACGACGGCGCCGGTCGGACGGGCGAGGCTCTGGCCGAGTGGCAGCGGCTTTTTGGCCCGCTGTTCGCGAAGTCATGACCGGCCAGGGCTACCCGGTGTCGCCGGGCCAGGGTGCTGACATCAGCACCCGGCAGAACGAACCCGACCACCTGCGCAGACTCTGCGCCTACAGCCACCTGTACAACGCGGCGCAGCGGTGGCGGCGCCTGCGCGCGACGGGCACGCTCGCGCTGGCCTCCGTCGCCCCGGTGCTCGCCGTGTTCGTGCCCTCCTACACCGACATCCTCGCGGCCGTCAGCGCCGGATGGCTCGTCATCGGTCGCACCGTGCTGACCCGACTCGAGCAGCACGCCCGCGGCGACGCGGTGCGCGCACACGAACTCTACGACACCAAACTGTTCTACCTGCCGTGGAACCAGGCTCTCGCCGGCCGCCCGCCATCCCCGGACGACATCGTTCGGGCCGCCCAGCACATCTCCGAACACGACCGCTACCTCGACTGGTACAGCATCGACCTCGGCGACACCCCGTGGCCTGCAGATGTGCTGCTGTGCCAGCGGCAGAGCATGGTCTGGAGTCGCAGCGACCACCGCTCCTACAGCAACGCCATCCTGGCCGCCGGTCTGGCCTGGTTTACCGCCGGCCTCGCAGTTGCAATCATCAAAGACCTGTCACTGGCCGACTACTTGATCAAGATCTTTCTGCCCTGCGCGCCGGCGTTTCTGGACACCTCTGAGCTCGCTCATGAGCACCGCCTGCACTCGGTTGCCCGCGAGCAGTCCGAGAACGACATCCACGACCTGTGGGAGAAGTACGGGGGTGACCCGGCGACCCTGCCAGTCGCCGAGACCCGCCGTATCCAGGACTCGGCATTCCTGTTGCGCCGCACCGGGCCGCGCGTGCCGAGCTTCTACTACCGGATGCGACGCGGCGCCTCGAACCAGGCCACTGTGGGAGCGACCGTTGAGCTCACGACCCCGGAGACCGCCAGATGACCCAGCGCCATGGCCTATTCGTGCCTGCGGTGGCATCGCCGGCGACCGCCCAGCCGTCGGGAAGCGGCTTGATCGTTCCCGATGGATCCTGGGCCGCGCCGTTGCTTGGGCTTGTTCCTGTGCCGGCCGACTCCGAGTGGCCCGAAGACCTGATGAAGGTCTACCTAACCGCGAGGGACTACCTCGATCCGGCCGCGGCCGCAATCGGCATTCCGACAGAAGCCGCAGCCACGTGGAATCCCCAGCAGTGGCGTGTGGCCATTGTGCGCCAGCACCAGCGCGAAGAGCTCATCTGCGTGCTGGCGGCGCTGAACCACGCCATGTTCAACGACGAGCACATGAAGCATCACTTCGAGAAGTTCCTTTCCCGGATCAGTCCTCAGATGGCGGCCTTCGTCTCCGCAGCTATGGATGGAACCTTCGATGGGCAGCCAAGGTCCTTCCTCTCGCGGCAAGGTGTACTGAGGGCCTTGCGGGACGTACTAGTCACAAACCACACGCAGGCACCTGCGACCGACGACATCGACACCGTGGTACGCCACATCGATGTCGAGACGGCCGCCGTGGTATTGGTCCACTTGGCGGCCGGAGAGATGGGGCGCGAGCGCGACTCCGATCAGGAGCGATTCGCCGGTATGCCGGCGACCCTGGCGATGGAGATGGTCGCTAACAATTACTTCAACGCGGTCGGGGATCCCGGATCTGCACTAGCCCGTACCTGGTCGCTGTGGAACGACTACGGGACCCGCGTCACTGGGATCCCGATGCGGAAATCTCCGCCGGAGATGCTGGAAGAAGCCGCAGGGATCGGCTTCGGCGACCTGACGGCCCTCGGCTTCGCCTACTACGCTCATGCGATCTCACGAAAGCCAGACGGCCCAGTCCGCGTCAACGCCTTCACCAACATCCCCATCGATCGCGCGACGATCGAGACATTTCTATCGAGGTTCGCCTGGACGCTCGACGGGCTGGGCGACCAGTTGTCCGGCTGTACCCGCAGCTGGCAGATGCTGCCGATCCAGGACCGCCCGATGGTCCGCATCGGTAACGACGTGGTTGTGCTCGATGAGCAGTACCTGGTCGAGCGGATCACACGCGGCTTGTACTGGCTCGTCCACGATCACGAAAAGGCGGTTCACGGCGACACGGAACGCGTGCGCTGGACTCAGATCTACGGGCAGATGATTGAGCGCAGGGTCGAAGACCAGATCCGGCGACTCGCACCGGCCTTGATTGGCGGTGGCGACACGTTTTTCACCGAGGAAACATTGCAGGATGCATTTCCTGGCACCAGGAACGTCGACACTGGCATCGACTTCGGCCGGGTCGTTGTCTTGGCCGAGGTGGTCAGTGCCGAAGCCAGCGTCCCCACTCGTGAAGGAGGCGACATCGCCGCGTTCAAGCGCGACGTGGAACGGATCTTCATCAAGAAGGCCCGGCAGCTGGATGTCTCGGCAAAAAACCTAGCGCGTGACCCCCAGCCGTTGAACTCGCCATTGACCGCGCCGGCGAGACGGGTCGTCCCAGTCGCGGTGCGCGGCGGGCAGTTCCCGATCAACCCAGTGACCCGTCGCTACGTCAAAGAGTGCCTTGCCGCCGAAAACCTGCTCCAGGACACCAGGACGATCGCTGACTTCGCCTTGATCGATTTGGAGGATCTCGAGAATTGCGAAGCACTGAGTGAAAAGCGCGGGGCGACGTTCCCCGACGTGCTCGAGGGCTGGGCCTCCTCTCGTTATCGCGACACCTCCCTGCGCAGTTACCTGATCCAAGCCCTGGATATTGGTCAACTGGGCAGACCGACGCACCTGCAGGACGAACTCGACCAAGCTTTCACTGGCCTTGGAAACCGCCTTAGGGCACTGTGGCACCGCCCACATGACCTAACGGCGACCGACGAATAGGGGTAAGAAGAGCAATCGTGGCTGTTTCCGCTGTGATCGCTGCGGATGCACTCCGGGGCCAGTTCCGACCGGTTAACTGCTTCACCTTGGCGCTTTCCGGTAAGTTGTCTGAGCGCGGGCGGCTACGTCCATGTATCCTGACCGCTCAGCTATGCAAAATGGCCGCCCCACATTCGCGCGGCCATGAGGTTCAGGACTGCTTTTTCCTTCCCTTCACCCAGCTGGTCGCGATCCTTCGTTGCGTCGGCGGGGCGTTTGCTTCGTGGCCAGGAGAGTGGCGACTTCGGCTCGCGTCCGATAATCGTGGAGTCTAGGGCAAACATGCCCAGCATATTCATCAAGCCACTTACTGCTAAAGGCACAAGCTCGGCCTCGGTGAGATGGCCCAGGATGATTCTCCAGTTTCCCCGGGCGTTTTCCATGATCTCTGTGGTTAACGATCCACTTGCGACGAATCGGCCTGCAGCGACGCGGCACTCAAGCTCGAACAAGTAGCCTTCGGCCGAATCCCAGAACGACCTGCCGCGCGAGTAAGAAACCTCCAGATAGAGGTCCCTTGGCTCAAATAGCGGCGCTGCCTTGGCTAGGAGAAGATCTCGGTTGCAATGGCCAACATAAAACGTGTCGCGTACCGCGTAAAGCAGCTCTCGCCGGTTGCGGGTGGTTCCTAGCCGCGGATCGCTTAGCGGTTCGATTAGGCGTCGCGCTTGTTGAAGCGCTTGCTGCTTGCTACCTCTAGGGTCTCCGACGTAGGTAAGGATTGCGCGGAGCGCCTGCCGTGTGGGAACCAAGTGGCCGTCGAACATCCACGTCATCAGTGGGAGCTGTGCGATTTCAGAGATTCTGGGCTGTGCGGACCGCGTTTTCAGCTCCGCCAGGAAGAGTGACCGTTGGAAATCGTCGTACAGCCCCTTTTCGGAACCGGTCCGCCCTGTACGGCGGCGTTTCGGACGGTCTAGCAGCCCTTTCGAGACCCAGTCGTGCACAAGTCTTGGAGTGACAGAGTAGCCAGCCCTGGCTGCGTCCTCTACAAGATCGTCAATGGTGCCTGGTTCAGTGAACTCCACCCTTGGAAAATACACCTCGCTAGGTGCGTCCTGCGGAAGTTACACCAGATCTGATGGCTCTCGCGGAGGTTACACCGGATCCGCTGGCTATGCGGCAGCAAAGTGGCTTCTCTGGACCTGCCGAATGCCTAAGCTCGTTGGCGATGGAGCGTAAGCGTCATCTGCATCACGCTGACGCGTTTAGCGACGAGGAGCGGTCGTGGTATCTGAGGACAAGAACATGGCGGATCTCCCGGAAATGCGGGCGTTAAGCCGAAGGCGGCCAGGCCAGGCGAAGAAGTACAAGAAACTGATCTTGCATAACGCCCTTCGAGGGCTCGCGTCTGCTGCCGGGGTCGCAATCTTCAAGGGCTTGGCTCATTGGTTGCGCTGTTTGTGACTTGGGACTGCTGAGCTTTGGTTTGAGTGTGTGCTACTCGTCAATTTTCTAGGTTCCCGTTGCAGCCGTTGCTCTTCAGGCCTGTGCCTGCATTGCCGTTTTGATTCCCAGCAAGTTGTCGGCACCCGCGTCGCATAGTCCTGTTGCTTTCCTCGCGCCGGAGCGGGTTTCGGCCGAGGGTCGGAGCGTGCTCGCGCAGCAGATCGGCACCGAAGTCGCGGTTTGACAGTGTGACACCGTCGTAGTCGACGTAGTTCTCGCTATAGCTGTAGACGACGCCTCAGCAATGCTGACCAGCAGCGCGACGATCGCGGGCCGGTCAGGGGTCGCGATGTCGCTAGCCAAATCGAGTAGGAACGGGAGGGTAGCCACGGTGCAGCTCGTTACGTCGCCTTGGTGATGTACCGCGCTGCAAAAGCGGCTCAGGGCCCTGTCCCGCACGTCGGCGTCGGGCGAGGCCAACTGCTCCAACAGCTTCGGCACCTCCTCGGCGGTGCCGGAGGCGTGGTGCATGGACGACCAGTCGATGTCCGCAAGTCCAGGAAGCATGGGCGGCACTATGCCCGGCCACGCCGACAAGCCGCCACACCGGGGCCACGGCCGGCGCGCGACCGACGTCGGCGGCCGTGCCTACGATCGGCGCGTTTGCAGCATTCCCACCGATCTTGCGTAGGCCCAACTCGGGCGCAAGCCCTGTGGGAAAGCGAAAGATTCAGCGGGAACCTACAATTGTAGGATCTCAAGATCCTTTTCGTTCGATCTTGATGCGAACTGGGCGAATGGCGAATTTCTCGTCGACTTTTCGCCCGCTCCTTCTCATTGATCTTTCGTTTTCTTCGGCCACAAGCAGCATCTCGCGGTCTGCTTCGAGCGAGGGGACGGTGCTAGAGACGCGCGTGACCTACAGCGGCCCGACACCAATTCGAAGGCCACATCGAGCAGACCCGGTAGGGCCGAGTCTGCGGCGACTACGGCGAGTACGGCACGACGGCATTCAAGCGTCGCGCCCGACGTATGAGGTACGACAAACTCCTGGGGATGCCTTCTCCTAGCTCCACCTCCATCGGTCCGCGCCAGTAGCTTGCCGTCCTCTCGTCAGTCCAGTCCTCATCCCAGCCACTGCTCGGAACAGGCGTCGTCCACGTCGCGATGTCATCACGGCTTTCGAACACCGCGCCCTGAACCACGTGCTGAATGTCCTCTGTGCGGTCCACCGTGTTCGCCAAGACATCACCCACGACGTACGGGTACCCGGCTGCTACATCGCGACCAAGCTGCTCCGCAGTCTCAACGAACGGCGCGTAGGAGAGTCTTCCTACAAACGTGTGGCCAAGGACGTACCGAGTCCCACCTACAGTGAGCTGGCCACAGATGACTCGCACGTCGCCGTTGGGCCGGCGCTCGTCCAGCCATGCGCGCGCGGCTTTCTCGTCGGAGGGTTCCTCAGGGTGGAGACGATCGCTCACGCCGGGTTGGCTCATCAGTGGGAATCCGGTCCACTCACCCCGCTGGTCCCGGTGAGAGATATCGGGGGCGACGTCGGAGAAGAAGCTCAGAGTATCGAGCATCGTGTCGGTGACATTCTTACCCAGCAACAGTGCATCGTAGTCCGCTTTGAGTTGTTGCGTGCTCGGACGCAGTTGGGCATGCACTGTGGCAGGTACTTCATCCCAGAACGTGTAGATTCGCAGACCGAGAATGCCCCCGATAAGCACGTGCTCATCCCTGGGGCGAATCACGTGGGCGAGGTGCTGGGCAACGTTCCGCACGTACTTCACGCCTCGGATGACACCCGTGCCGGGGTGGCTACCTGAGCTCGTGATGCTGCCGTATGTCACAGAGTCACTCACGCTGTTCGTCAGCAGATCGTTGACGGTCTGAGCGGCGACGAGGAACCTACGCACGGGCGTACCGAGATCGTCGATGCTGTTGTTGCGGGCGGTCTGCCCGTAGTAGTCAGCGGCGGCCGTCTGCGCGTCGCGCATGGCCGCTTGGAGCGCGGGGAGTTCGCCGGACGCAATGGTCACATGCGCGGAAAGGGCCACAAGGTCTCCTCTGTCAGAACCACGGTATCGAGTGAACGCTCCGCGCTCGCCCGCGACCCACTGCGCACCAGGCTCATACGACGACCATCACGCCGTCCCACGATCAACAGGCGCAGGCACACGTCAGCGGTCACCCCAGCAGCCCAGCCATCAGACACCAACGAGTGACCCGCCGACGACCCCATCGGCGATGCGATTCTCACCGACCTTGCGCATGCGCAAGGTGGGCGCAGAATCAGTGAGAAGGCGCAACCCAACACGAGAACCTACAACAATCAATAAGCTGGTGGAGTGCAAGTATTCGAAACCGGTCGTATTCTTTCGGGAGGCCCCGACCGGATTCGCGCTGGCAGCTACGCGCATCAGGGTACGGGCAGTCGCCTGTTCAGCCGAGCAGGTAGCAGGCCACGGCGGTCCTTAGGGGAGATCACCTTTCATGGCGACCTGGCAACTCAGACCAGCCGAACATCCTGATCTGTCGGACTCGTTGACGCACTTCACGGGGCGCGCTAGGGAGTCAGCGATGGTGGCGCAGTCCATCCGGGAACTCAGTCCGAAAGAGAGGCTGGACAGCATCCTCACAACCGGTGAGCTATGGCCGTCCGTGACGTATTCTGGCGGGCTGCCCGCTGTCTGCTTCACCGAGAGCACGTTCGCTGGCCTGGAGTACCTCATTGGCGAGCAGGGATTCCAACCCTGGGGTCTGGTTCTGGACCGGCAGTGGGTGTTCGACCAGGGCGGCGCCCCGGTCTGGCATTTTCGATCGCAATATGAGGCCGAGGTCAGAGGGCTTAGCCCTCGACTACAGACTTGGGCCGTCCGACTCGACTCGAATCCGGACCGGCCATCAGATTGGCTACACGAACGTGAATGGCGTATCCCCTGCGAGTCTGGCGTCGAGGCGCTTGTCATCGACCCCGCCGCGGTCCGGACGGTGATCGTCGGCGACCCGTCGTGGCGACCCAACGAGGTTGAACACGAAGCCAGGATGCCTGTCGATGAGAACGGTACTGAGGCGTTTGACCTCAGTATGGCCGTCGGTGAGGTGGTGGACTCCTGGATGGGACAGCCAGACTGTTGGGCGGGTAAACCCCGTCTGTGTTGGACGACTGGGCCTGGGTCACCGGGACTGTCGGAACTGTCAATCTATGGCTAGCCCGTTGTCTGGTCGAAGTCCGGGATCGGGTGCCGTGCATTCGGATTCGGCCGAACAGCCATCTGGAAGGGGAATGCGTGGTCGATCCACAGTAGCGCGGCCAGGTCCAGCGGCATCGACCATGGCTCCACCGGGCCCATCGAACGGTCACCGGTTCGGAGATGAAAGTGTCGCCGCCAGAACTGCAACGCGATCGTGGGGACTTCCGCGCCTTCAAGCGCGTAGTCCACGTTCTCTAGTGTCACGCCGGGTCTCTCAAACCGGTCGACGAATGATGAGGGCTCTGCGAAACTCGGGATGACTTGGTGGCACGGACGGCAGAGCAGTGGAAGTTGGGGTGAATGTGGCCAGCGGCATGGATCGCCGCGTCCGGGTATGGGAACGCCTCAAACAAGACCCCAGCAACGGCATTACGGATGTCACGATCGAGCGGTCCCCCGTGCTCGCACGCCAGGATATTCGCTTCGGGCAGCTGACCGTCGTGACCGGAACGCACGGGGTCGGCAAGTCCTACCTGCTTCGCAGCATCGCGGCACTGTTGCCGCGCGGCTACGGCTTCCCTATGGGACCACCGTTCTTCAGCCGTAGTCGTTCCAACGAAGGCGTGATCGACGGGCGGTTCACAGCCACCTACCTCAACGACGAGACCCCGCATAAATGGACCGTCGATCTCGGCGAAGTGAGGCCAGATGCTTTCGCCGAAGCACCACTCAGCGAGCTTGGCGAGCAGGCGCCATGGACTCGCTACGTCGAACCGTCTTTGATGTTCTCCGAGTACTCGGTGCTCTTCCAGAACTTCGAATCAGCCGACCGGCTTCCCTCGCGTCGGCTGGATCCGCTTCGGCACGAAGAGCTCGAATATCTGCGTGATATCCTCGGCCGACGCTATGAGTCCTTCGACTGGCGCGAGCTCAACACAGAACCGAGCCTCGACGACGACTACTATTGGGTACCCCATGTCAAGGCAATAGTCGACGGTCGGGCCGTCACCAGCACTCAAATGAGTTCCGGGGAACTGTGGGTTCACTACGTTCTCTGGTCGCTTCGCACGGCTGGTCCCGAGCAGATCATCCTCATCGACGAGCCCGAGGCGTTCCTATCGCCAGCCGGCCATCGGCCGTTCCTTGATGAGATCGCGCGGCTGACGCTGGCGAACAAGGCTCAGACGATCGTCGCCACCCACTCAGCAGCGATGATCGCCCGTACGCCAGCGAGTATGATCCGGGTCCTGGCACCGGGATTAGAGGGCGCGCAGATCGTCAGCCCGTCGAGCCCGGCATCTGCGCTGCGTATGCTCGGCCATGCTCCAGGACTGGCAGGAATCGTGCTCGTAGAAGACGACCTGGCACGTCGGATTATACAAGCCTTTCTCGCCCGTATCGACAGTCATCTGGCTCACCGCGTAGACGTCATCGACAGCGGTGGCAAGGACCAAGCCCTCGCCACCGCACGGATAATGCAGAGATCGTCAAGGCTCGGCGTTTGTGTCGTCCTCGACGGTGACCAGCGCACCGCGAACATCGATCACAACGGCATAACTTTGGCTTACCTTCCAGGCAATGAGCCCGACGAGGCGATCCTTGCCGCTGTGCGCGCCAACCCGGACCGACTCGCCGAGCGGGCCGCCCTCAACTCGGACGACGTCACCGTGGCCCTCGACGCGCTCAGGTTCCACCCGCATCAATACTGGTTCGCGAAGCTCGCTGGATCGCTAGGCATCAAGGAAGAGGAGGTCGTCAACCACCTGATCTTCCTGTGGCTTCAAGACGACGCCGTTCATGAGGAGGCTACGCAGATCATTCGGAAGATCGCAGAGGCTTTGGTCAACTAGACACAGGTTCGTGAAACATGAGAACTACTGGCTGACGGGTCCCTCATCGTCCGTGCGATGTCGCGGCGAAAAGTGGCTCCACCTCCCGGCCTAAATGGCCCAACCTGGATCCCCGAGTGTCTTGGCGATGATATCCGTCGTGGCGCCCCCTTCCCTCGACGCTTTCTCGGCCAGCTCGATCAGCTGGGGCCAGCGGCTAAGGAACATCTTGATCAGATTTCCCCTCACGGCCTCGATAGCGATCACGTCACCCTCCCAGTCCCCCGGTTCCTGCACGTTCCCGTACAGGTACGCGGTAGGTCGGGGAGTAGGGAAGCACATCAGGTCGTAGTGGTCATCCGCAGCGGTGATTTGGGCGTGGCATACATTCAGCGGATCCTCCCGGAGCCTCCGGCCATTAACAGTCGTGAGCTCCAGCCATGTCTCGGCAGCAACCCATCCGCCTAGTGCCAACAACGCGACCTCGCGTGCTGTGCGCGGTAGTTCGCGCCATTCGGCATGCGCAAGCCTGTGAAGGTCCGTTCTGCCTTCCAGGAGTTCCGCCGAAGAGTTGATCACGATCTTGCCGTACGCCATGCCAACGGCATGCATGGCGAAGGTATGCCCGGCCTCGTGAATGGCCAAGTGCGTCCGCTGCTGGTCAGCCGTCAGGCCGCAGCCGCGATCCAGATATCGAGACACAACGGCTTCGGGGAGGTAACGGGTGAGGGCCTCGCTCCCGCCGTTCGATTTCCAGCACTGCCATGGCGCGCCCAGGACACGGGTGTTTCCGCTCTCTGCGACCGCTTTGTCATAGGCCATGCCGCCCATGATGACATCGGTGGGACGTGCGGCGGCCTTGCTCACGCTGTACGCCGCAGGCCATGGTTAGGCTCAGCCTCCGCTGAGACTGACAATCAGCATCGCCGGTAGGAGAATACAGGTGTATATCCGCAAGAAAGCAACAAGTGACACAAAAAGGTCTGTAGGTTCCCCATGAATCCTTCGCCTCTAATCACTTTGACCTGCATGGATACCCAAGTTCCCACCTTTTCTTCGCGACGCGTGTTCCATCGGCTTTTCGCTTCCCTCAGGGCCCCGCGACGTCACCGCTAGCTCCGAGTCCCGGACAGTATGAGAATGGGGGTCCTGCATTCAGCTTCGGGCAAGACCGCGGGTGACTCCCGCAATGAGCGCGGTAGCCAACGTCCAGCCGCTCAGGATGAGTGCATAGGCAACGACTTGCCCGGTTCCCATCGGGTCCCACGCATTCGACTGGCCGAGGCTGACGACCGGTACCAGGAGGTCGAGCGTGTAGGCGAGCGCGTTGAAGTGCGGGCTGCCCGCACGGCTGGTCGGCTGAGGACGGTGACCGGCGAAGTACGATGTGCCGGCTGCCAGAAGCCCCAGGAGCCAGAATCCGGCGAGCCAGGGCCGGTAGCCGTACCCGACGGTGGCGCCCTGGGCCAGGCCCCAGAGTGTGGCCGCCGGGCCTTGCGCGCTCCGGCGGTGCCGTTGGCGGGCCAGCAGGACGCGGCGGGCGTCCGCGTCACGTCCGACGGCGCGGAAGCGGGTCGCGAGCTGTTCGAACGGTTGGGACTGGAACTCGCCGCGGGCCAGCCACGACAGGCGTCGGCGCGCGTCCAGCTGTGGCGTGAGCTCGTCGTAGACGAGGCCGTCGAGGCGGAGGCGGGGCGGCCAGGACGCCTGGTCGTCGCAGAGGGTTCCGATCCGGGCCTGGCGCAGGTCCACCGTGCCGTTCAGGATGCTGGGAGCGGCGCCCTCGGATGTGGCGCCGAGGCTGAAACGTCCTGTGATCTGCGCGCCCAGGAAGCTCAGCGTGCCTTGGGCGTGGAAGCCGTCATGGCACAGCACTGCGCCGTCGACGTGTGTGTGGTCGGCCAGAAGCGCCTCCGTCGACAGTGACTCCAGGATTGCTGCCGACAGGTCCACGGGGCCGATGATTCTGGCCGCGCTGAGCCGGATGCCGCCTGTCACCCGAGCGTCGGGCATCCACAGACCGCCTCTGATCTCCGCCGCGTCCAGGTTGACCCCGCCTTCGACGGTGAACGGGGGCTTAGTCGCGAGGTAGGTGCCGCGGTGCGCGAACAGCCCGGTCTCCACTCGCAGGCCGGGCGCGAACACGGCTGCTTGCGTGCCGTCGTGGGAGATCGAGCTCCCGTCCAACTCCAGGTATCCGCCGACACGGGCGCCCGGCAGCCGGAACTGTCCCTCGACCTGCATTTCGTGGGCGTACATCGCGGCCGCGACGGTGAGCAGGTCGCCGTTGAAGGCGATGTCGCCGGGCCTGGTCAAGGTGGTGCCGCTGATTTCGACCTCGTCCACGCGTGCGGCGTACAGGCTCATCCAGTCCAGGCGGCAACCCTGGAAGAGTAGTTCACCGCGCAGGTGCAGGCGGGCGGCCTCCAGGTACGGCAGATAGCAGCCTCGCATGCGGATGCTTCGTGTCGTGGCCTCGGGGACGGCGACGCCGGTGTCGAAATCGCACCGCTCGAAGTCGACCGGGTGCTCGACGACCGCGTTCGCCAGCATCAAGCCGCCGACGATCCTGGCTCCGGCCAGCCGAACACCCGGGATGCCGCCGCCCCGTGTCTGTCCAGCCCCGGTGAGCAGCGCGACGATCACCTCGGCTCGGACCTCGCGTTCGGGCCCCCAGGAGGCCGCGTCTTGGGCCCGTCGTCGGGTGTCGATCGGAGATCGACGAGACCGCCGGTGCCGAACGCGCTCCACAGGCGCTTCTCAGCCGGAGACAGGGTGCTGAGTTGGATCACCTTCATGGAAGGACTCTGTCGGGGATCTTGCTCGGTGACGGTCTCCCGAATGAATCAATGCACTGCTATCGTCCGGATCTTCATGGCATGACAGGTTGTCGGATCCCAGGGTGGTGCAGATGTCGGTTCGTCCTCGTTCGGGTGCCGAGGTTCCGGAGTTGACCGTGCGGGTGGCTCGGGCGGCCAACCCGAAGGGGACCACCGCGATGTGGGTGCGGGATGGGCTCGAGGGCTTGTGGTCGGATGAGGACTTCGTCGGCTGGTATCCCCGCGACGGGCGGCCTGCCTGGTCTCCGGCGCAGCTGGCCACCGTGTGCGTGTTGCAGTTCCTGGACAACCTGTCGGATCGGCAGGCCGCCGAGGCGGTGCGGTGTCGGATTGACTACAAATACGCGCTGGGGCTGGAGCTGGAGGATTCCGGGTTCCATCACAGCGTGCTGAGCGACTTTCGTGATCGTCTGGCCGAGGACGGCCGTGCCGACCGGCTGCTCGACCTGATGCTGGCCCGGTTGAAGGAAGCCGGCCTGGTCAAGGCGCGCGGGCGGCAGCGCACCGACTCCACCCGGGTGCTGTCCGCAGGACGGGAGCTCACTCGGCTGGAGCTGGTGACCGAGGCGGTGCGGGCGCTGCTGGAGCACGTGGCCACGGCCGCGCCGCAGATTCTGGACGAGCTGGTGACGGCCGACTGGAGTCAACGCTACGGCCGTCAGGTACGGATGTGCAGCCAGCCCAGCCATCCGGTGGCCCGGCTCACCCAGGTCGGCGCCGACGCCCAGGTGCTGCTGGAACGGGTCTACGGCCGCTTCGGCAAGCAGGTGCCGCCGCAAGCGGACGTGCTGCGCCGACTGCTGATCCAGCACTTCCTGACCGACGCGCGTGGCAGGTTCCGGCCCCGCACTGAGCGCGACGGCCTGCCGCCGTCCCGGATCCGGATCCAGTCGCCGTATGAGACCGAGGCTCGCTGGGTGCGTCGCGGCGACACCCGCTGGACCGGCTACCTCCTCCAGACGCCTACAACGCAATGGGTAACTTCGAGTTCCAGGTCATCGCGGGTGTGACGGCTGATCTCAGAACCCGGTCGCCGAGGGTCGCAGACGTCTGAGGTATCTCGCGCTACGGTCGAAGTGCAGGTGGTGGCCTTGACGATGTCCCACCGGAATCCGGCCGCGTGCGGTGAGTCCGCCGCCGGCATGGAGCATCGATGGACCACCTCGAGGTCACGGTCGAGTTCGTCTTCGATCGTCTGGGCGCGGTGGAACTCACCACCGCCTACCAGGTTCTCGTCCCCGACCGGGGACGCGCCATCCGACGAGGCCAGCGAGGTGACGGCCATGATCCACACGGCGTTGTATGCCCGGGTGTCCTCGACCCGGCAGAAGCAGAACGAGACGATCGACAGCCAGGTCGCCGCTCTGCATGAATACGCGATCGAGCAGGGCTGGGAGATCCCCGAGGAATGGGTCTTCATCGACGATGGCTGGTCAGGGGCTACTTTAGTGCGGCCGGGGTTGGAACGGCTGCGGGACTTGAGCGCCCAGCGGATTGTCGAGCAGGTGCTGTGCCTGTCCCCGGACCGGCTGGCCCGCAACTACGCCCACCAGGTGTTGCTGGTCGAGGAGTTCACCCGGTGCGGCACCGTGGTGGTCTTCATCCACAACCCCGTGGTCGCCACCCCCGAGCAGGCGTTGATGGTCCAGTTCCAAGGCATGATCGCCGAGTATGAGCGGGCCCTGATCGCCGAGCGCACCCGCCGCGGCAAAGTGCACCGGGCCCGGGCCGGGGCGGCCAGCGTCCTGGGCCGTGCGCCGTATGGCTACCGGTACCTGTCCAAAGCTGAGCACGGCGAGGCGGCCTACGCCGTGGCCGAGCCGGAGGCCACGGTGGTGGCCCGGATCTTCGCCCGTTACGCGACGGGGGGAGTCTCGATGCAGGCACTGGCCAAAGAACTGTCCCACGACCAGATTCCCTCGCCGTCCGGCAACCCGAACTGGGACGCCGGCACCTTGGGACGTATGCTGCGTAATCCCGCCTACGCCGGTCGGGCCGCGTTCGGTAAGACCCAGACCGCCACCGACCCGCTGCGGGCCAACCGGACCTCGCGGCAGCAGGGACGCTCGGCGTCGGGTAAGACGGCAACCACGGCCCGGCCCCGCCCGGAGTGGATAGAGATCCCGGTTCCCGCACTGGTCAGCGAAGAGGTCTTCGCCATGGTCGAACGGCGTCTGGCCGAGAACGCGAAGTTCTCCCCACGCAACACCAAGGACCCGGCGCTGCTGACCGGGCTGCTGGTGTGCGACATCTGCGGCTATGCCTACAACCGGACCTCACAAGGCCCCGGCCCGAGGAAGTACCACTATTACCGCTGCCCGGGGACCAACGGCTGGGAGCTGCCCGGCGGCGTGAAAGTCTGCTCCAGCCGGCCGCTGCGAGCCGACGACCTCGACACCCTGGTCTGGGAGAAGGTCGTGGCACTGCTGGCAGACCCGGCGCTGGTCCGACAGGAATTGGAGCGCCGTCTGGAACAGATGCGCGCCACCGACCCGCTGAACGCCGGCCGACAGCGACTGCACCAGCAGATCACAGGAGTCGAAGGGACGATCAGTCGCCTGGTGACCGCCTACCAGGAACAACTAATCACCCTGGAGGAGCTGCGCGAGCGGGTGCCGGCCCTGCGCGCCCGACGGCAAAACCTGAACAACCAACTGCAGGCCCTGGCCGCCCAGCTCATCGACCAGCAGGCCTACCTCAAGCTCGCCGAAAACCTGGAGAGCTTCCTGGCCCGGCTTCACGAAGCCGCGCGGACCGCCTCGGTCGCCGAACGCCAGCGCGTCCTTCGAGCCGTGGTCAAGGAAATCCGCATCGGCCCGGCGGGCATCATCATCAGACACTCGATCCCGACCACCCAGGAGGACCCGACCCCGGGTTACCTATTGCAACGCGGGAGTCCACGTCACCGAGACCTGCGACGAGGACCGGGTCAACGTCGTCACCGACGTGGCCACCTGGGTGTCGGAGGCCGACAGCCAGGCTCTGCCCGGCATCCACGGCCGGCTCAAGAAGCGCCGCCTTCTCCCGGCCGAGCACCTGGTGGACGGCGGCTACGCCTCCGGCGCTGGGCTGGCGGACGCCGACCGGAACTACAAGATCGCGCTGGTGGGGCCGATCCACAACAACAACTCCAAACAGGCCAAGGCCAACGACGGGTTCGCCAAGGAGAACTTCATCATCGACTTCGACCGGCACGAGGTCACCTGCCCGAACGGCAAGGTCAGCGGCAACTGGAACGAGATCCCGTCGATGGCCCCCTACACCGTCGTCCGATTCGGCAAGCGCCAGTGCGGCCCCTGCCCGGAGAAGGCCAAATGCACCAGCGGCGAGGCCCGGACCATCAACTTCCTGCCCCGCCGGATCCACGAGCTCCAAGAACGCAACCGCGACGACCAGCAGGACTCCGCCTGGCGCAGGCTCTACGCCAGGCGCTCCGGCGCCGAGGGCACCGTCGCAGAGTTCGCCGTCGGCCACCGAGCCCGCCACTGCCGCTACCGCGGCCAGGCCAAGTCGCACGTCCAGCACGTCCTGACCGCGATCGCGGTCAACATCGAACGGCTCAGCCAGCAAGAACCCGCCGACTCCGACTACCGGCCTCGGGCGCCCACAGCCTTCCAGCAGTACCTCGACCACCACGACCTACCTCGCCCGATCTGGTGGCGCCAAGGAAAATGACCTTGCGGCCCAAGATTCCCGACAGAGTCGGAGTTCATCGCCAGCGAACCGCCCGAGCGGCGACGCCGCTGGAGTCTATGGCTCGTAACGGACGCCGATATGGACGATCAGGAGATGTTCGCCGCGCTGTGGGCGGCCGGCGAACGCCTTCCCGAGGTCACCGCCTGGCTGCAGAGGTGGTGCCAGGTACGACTCGATGATCGCGGGCGCGACCCCGGGGACACGAGACCGGGGCCAGTGTCGGAGGGCCGGTCGCCGAAGGCATCCTTTCCGCCTGAGGCCGATACCGAGTTCACGTTCTCCGCGAGCGTTCTGGCTGCTGCGCTGGATGCCGATCAGCCGCTTCTCAAGCGGTGGGACGCGGTACACAAGGCGCTGCCGCGTCATTGCGACAACGTCATCAAGGTGCCGGACGACCCTGTGGGTACCACGCTCCGGCGTGTACCCCACGACCTCCGGACGCGGGTGGTTGATCTGGCGCAGGAGGTCATCTTCACGCTCCCCACAGGCGCGCGGGTTGTGATCGCGGAAGCCTTTGATGATCCCGACGAGGCGAGGTTCTTCTGGCACATCGACTACCACGTGATGGCTGGCGGGGGAGCATGGATGGTGTGTTTCGGAGCCCGCCCCGAAATGGCGGCCCTCGTGCCCTCAGCCGTCGCCTCCGAATGGCTGCGGATCATGCTGTACTACTGCGAGGACTGCTACACCGAAGGCGACCTTGACATGCCTCGGCGCGTCATCGCCGCGCTGATCAGCAGAATTGGGCCGACGGAAGCAGCCTCAGTGATCGTGGACGAGATCTCCGTCCTGGCCCCGCGCTACGGGGACCCGATCGCAATCGAGTTGCTTCAGGCTGCCTGGCAGCCGGATCTGATCCGCGCCCTTACTGACCGGCTTGACGACGCCTCGCCCGAGTGCGTCCGCGCGCTGCTCAAGCCGCTGTTGGCCATGGGGACGGCCGCCGCAGCCACGGCGGCCAGGTCGATCCTTGCTGATGAATCCTGCCCGCTCGGACGCCGCG
The DNA here is from genome assembly GCF_041262705.1 of Catenulispora sp. MAP12-49. NCBI lineage: Bacteria > Bacillati > Actinomycetota > Actinomycetes > Catenulisporales > Catenulisporaceae > Catenulispora > Catenulispora sp. MAP12-49. Next base: position 27,529 of record NZ_JBGCCP010000050.1, read on the forward strand.
GGCTGGTCGCCCAGGCCATGCTCTACTCAGAAGACACCTGCATGACCGCCATCGAGGCCCTTATGCGCTCAGAACCACTCACTCGGATTGCACTACGCCACCTCAATAACCACGACAGCAACTACACCGACTGGCCCACCGCCGTCGCCATGCAGGCCCCCGAGCTACTCGACCGGCTGCACCAGCACCTCGACCGCCTCTGCTCCGCAGGCCCCGGCAAGGATGGGGAGCAAGAGCGCCACGACAAGGATCTTCTTCGGCAATTGCCCGGTCTGATCGCTCGTCGACGAGGGCAGCCCGTGCCCTGGACGATATGGGAGCTGACAGAAGCTGACGAGCTCTACGACTGGCTCCTGGAGATGGACGCCGACGCTCGCCCGATTCCGGAGCGCGACGAGCAAGGATGGTCGCTGACCTGCCTGGAGCAGCTCGCAGCAGACCCGCGCCACCGCATCGTCGACAGTTCCGCCCAGCTCCTCAGCGTGGTCGTCGAGGCGCTCGAGGCATTCCATGCCGAACTGCACGGTGACATCCCGCTGGTTTCCTCCCTGTGGGACCAGACCGGGACCGGGCGGGCAACGTTCAAGCCGAAGAACGAGGCGAAACTCTCCGACGAGATCGCCCGCTGGCTGCGGCACAGCCTGGCCGACAGTGGCATCGTGGTCAACCGCGAGGTGCAGGTCCGCCGACTGCGTGAATCGGCTCAGAGCGAGGCCGCGGACATCGTCGTCCAGGCCACGGCGACAGGCCGCCACGAGAACACCGCGACCGTGATCATCGAGGTGAAGGGCGGCTGGAACCGCGAAACCCTCACGGCAATGCGGTCACAGCTCACCGAGCGCTACCTGGCCGCTCACCCGGACGCGGCCGGCCTGTACCTGGTGGGCTGGTACCTGTGCCCCGAATGGGATCCCGAAGACCGACGGCGACGCACCGCACACAAGACGCTGGGCTCGATCGGCTCTCTGCGCTCCGAGCTGAGTTCGCAGGCACGCGAGATTAAGGAACGATGTCCTATCCACTCGCAAGTGCTCGACCTGCGGCTTTCCTCGGCGGAGTCAAACTGATGTTGACCCCGTGTTCCCTTCCCAGAAGCGCGACGTGTCGACCTCGACCCCGGAAGGGACCCTTTCGTGGAGGGCTCAGTGGCTTGTGGCACTGAGCCTGCGACGTGAAAAGCGCGTGGGCGCTTCCCGACACTCTCAATATACTGCCGAAGACGGTGCGTAACCGCGGCACGGCCCGGTTGGTAGCGACCGAAGGGGGACGTCAGGTGGGGCGTTGGCGTGGGTCGTCGCGGACGGACGTCGTTGTGCCGGCCGTTCTGGTCGTCCTGGCGGTCGTGACGAGCCTGGAGCCGAAGGTGTTCGGCGTCGAGATCAGCGAACGGCAGATCGTTCTCGGGTTCGTCGCGTTTCTCGGCGTCGATGCGTTGATCGAACGCACCGGTAGGCTCTATCGCATCGAGAAGGCACTTGGCGACCTGTCTCGGTACGTTGCCGGGCCGATGCCCGTTGACCGCGTGCTTCGCACGCGTGGCGCATTCGAGCGGATGGATCTGCTCGCACGACACGCCCGGCGCAGCGTGCTGATCATCGGAATCAATCTCGAAGGAGCCGTGACGGCGCTTACCGCGCTGCTGGATCTAACCTCCGCCGGCGGGACTGTGCGCCTGTTGGCAATGGACCCGAACGGGTCCGCGCTCGCACCGAGCGCGCAGATGGCCGGAGTAGATCCGCAAATCAGGCGCGCGAAGATCACCCAGAACCTCGACCTGCTCAAGAGCGCTTTCGAAACGCGCCTGACCGCCGCCGCCCGCAGGCGCATCTCACTGCAGGTGGTCGATCAGATCTTGCCAGTTGGCGTGACGGGGATCGACGTCGCAGCCAGGGACGGCCGACTGATCGTCCAGCATTACCTGACGCGGACCGCCGCGGAGCAGGCCCCGCTGCTCGACCTCCGACGCGATGTGGATGGCGTGTGGTTCGAGCGGTACGAGGCTCAGTGCGAGGCCAGCTTCGACGGCGCGAAGGAGTGGTGAGGTGGGGGTCATGCCGGACCTGGTCGCCGATGAGGCGGCGGTTCGTGAGTTCTTCGATCACAACTACCAGGCCCATTGGCGGTATTGGTGGCGCGGGGACAACCGATACAGTATCGAGCCCGCTCAGCACACTGCCTATCATGCTGCGATCCTGCAGTACGCCCGCCGGCGAGGGCCGGGCCGGGTCCTGGATTTGGGGGCGGGAGAGGGCGCGGATGTCATCCGCCTGGCGAAGCTCGGCTGGCAGGTCGATGCGATCGAGCTGAGCCCCATTGCGTGCGAGAAGATTGAAAGCTTCGCGCGTAGCGAGCGAGTCGACATCCGCGTGCGGAACGAATCGATGACGGATGCTGTGCTGGACGAGTCGTCCTTCGACTTGGTGCTGATGAACGGGAGTCTGCACTACGTCGTGGACAAGCTCGCTGTGCTCACCAAGGCGTTGCGGGCGAGTGCTCCCGGCGCGGTGCACGCGGTGTCGTTGTTCTCGACCGCCACGCCGATGCCGGCGGAACACACCGTGGTTCCGGTGTTTCCGGATGATGAGGCGGCATCGTGGAAGACTTCTACCAAGACGGCAAAAGGCTGCTGTACGCGCTGGAGCGGGACAGTCCGGAGCGCTCACATCCCGGATTCGGCGTCCACCAGCACAGCCATATCAAGCTCATTACCGAAGCGAACCCGGCGGAGCAGCAATGAACCCTCAACCCGCGGACCTGGAGATCGCCAGCACGCTGTGGGACTACCTGCGGCTCGGGCAGAGCGTCCGGCCGGCCGATTGGATCCTCGTCTTCGGCGGCCACGATCTAGGTGTCGCCCGCCGGGCGGCGGAGTTGTACCGCGACGGCGTGGCCAAACGAGTGTTGGTGTCCGGAGGGGCTCTACATGTGCCGGACGGGAGCGCAGCGACGACAGAAGCCGACGCCATTGCCGAGGTCATCATCGACTCTGGTGTCCCGGACCACGCTCTGGCCATCGAGCGGCTTGCGTCGAACACCAGCGAGAACTTCTGGCTGTCTGCTGAACTGCTGCGAGATCTCGGCGAGGACCCGCGGGCGTTCCTCGTCGTCCAAAAGCCCTACGCCGAGCGCCGAACCCTGGCCACCGCGCGGCGCAGGTGGCCTGACAAGGATGTTCGACTCACCTCGGAGTTGGTGAGCTTCGCTGACTACCTGGCAGGCCCGATTCCGGTCGATCGGGTCCTGTCGATGCTCGCTGGCGAGGTCATCCGGTTGGAGAGCTACGCCAGTTCCGGGCTGATCGAAATCGACGAGCCCGTCCCGGTCGAACATGTCCGCGCTGCCCGGCACCTTCGCGAGGCGGGATTCGATGGTCGCGCGGAGACCACTACAGCAGTTGCGGCGCTCAGCCTCACTTCGCGCTCGTAGCACGATCACGCTGTTCATCGAGCGCAGGGCAGGTTTAGTTGGTCCAATGATGCAGGCCAACCACGGCCATCCGGCGCCGGCAGGAGGCTGAGAGCCGGATGCGCCTCATGTCCCGTATCTGGTTGGGCCGGTCTATCGGAGTCGCCCGCACCGGAACTGCTCTCTACGCCGAACAGGGCCCGTGGACCGGGAGCATCCTGGCCGGTCGCTCTCGTCTCTTGGCACGCTGCCCCAGCGACCGAGCACTCCGCCGAACTGGTCCTGCGGCTGTGCGAGCCCAGCCAGGTCAGTCGTCGCTGCGCGTTCGACCCAGGCGAGGGCAGCGCACTATCCGTCAATGGCAAGACTGGCTATGAAGGTGCGCAGCGAAACCGTTTGCGGTCAGCGGTGACTACGTTGCTCTTCGTTACTTCCGGACGAGCGTTTAGAACAGGTTACGCATGGCCCTTCCTGCTCATGCTGGTCTCATCTGTCGCCCCCCGCCTCTAGAATCTGACCAGGCGAACAGCCGCAGGGAAGCACCTGTCGAGTGAGACTTCAGGGCGAAAACAGGTGTCGGGATCGGGAAGCGGAGTGTGCGCATGCGGGAAGGTCGGTGGACGACGGTCACCGAGTCCGAGTTCGACCATGAACGCCGCGGTTTGGAGGCCATCCGAGAGCAGCTGCCGGATGCGGACCCGTGGTGGGCCTGGTCGAACTTCACCTTCACTGCGAACACCGGGCACGTACGCGAGGTAGATCTCCTGGTCATCGCTCCCGGCGGTGTGTGCATGGTCGAGCTCAAAGACTGGCATGGCTCAGTCACCGCCGAGAACGGCACGTGGGTTCAGACCACGCCCGGCGGTCTACGCCGACCGCATGGTAATCCACTGCACCTAGTCAATAAGAAGGCCAAGGAACTGGCCGGACTGCTCGGTCAGAACGGTAAGCGGGTGTGGGTCGCCGAAGCGGTGTGCTTTACCGACGGCACGCTACGTGTCCGCCTCCCAGCGCATGACCAAAATGGTGTCTACACGATCACTCAACTCGTGGAGATGCTGAAACGGCCGCCGAGCGACCAGCGACGTCGGATCACTGGTCCTGACTCCCGCGCGATCAAGGCTGCGCTCGAGCAGGTGGGAATCCGTCGCAGCGATGCCGAGTACAAGGTTGGGCCTTATCTGCTTCAGCGCCGGTCGTTCGACTCCGGACCCACCTGGGCGGACTATCTGGCCCGGCACGAGGAGCTGCCCGAGATCGCTCGCGTGCGGGTTTACCTGCGCGAGCGCGGATCGGACGCATCCGTGCGCCAGTCGGTGGACAGCGCCGCACGCCGGGAGGCCGCGGTGCTGCGGCGTTTTAGGCATCCAGGCGCCGTGCATCTGAAGCAGTACGACGGCTCGGGACACTCGGCCGGCCCCGCACTGATCTTCGACTACCACCCGCAGACGTTGAAGCTGGATGACTATCTGGTTCAGTACGGCGACAAGCTGGACATCATCGGCCGAATGGCGCTGGTCCGCCAGCTCGCCGAGACGATGCGATCAGCGCACTCCAGCCGTATCCACCATCGCGCCCTAGCAGCCCGCTCCGTGCTCGTCGTCCCTCGCAGCAGGGGCGCACGAGGACAGGCCGTGGGAGATGAGGCCGCATGGCTCGCCCCGCACCTGCAGATCTCCGACTGGCAGATCGCCACCCAACGCAGCGCCAGCAACCAGACAGCCGGCTCACAGGGCGACACTGGGCGGTTCGCGCCGACCGCCTTCTCAGCCATGCACTTGGCGGAAGGTTCCGATCCATATCTCGCGCCCGAGCTCACGGCGCTGAACGCCGACCCGGTCTCGATGGACGTGTACGGACTCGGCGTACTCACCTATCTCCTGGCCACCGGCAAGCCTCCAGCAGCGAGCCAGGCAGAACTACTCGCCCGCCTGGAGGCCGGCGAAGGCCTGCGCCCCAGCGCCGTCGTCGACGGCCTGTCCGAGGACATCGACGACGTGGTCCAGGCTGCCACCGCATACCGACCCGCGCAGCGGCTCTCCTCGGTGGATGAGTTCCTGGAGATGCTGGAGTGCGTCGAAGACGGACTTACAGCTCCCAGGACGAGCACGGCTGATAGCGCGATCAGCACCGACGAGAGTTCCGCAGTACCCGAGAAGGATCCATTGGACGCCGCCGCGGGCGACATACTCGCGGGCCGCTGGGAAGTCCGCCGTCGGCTAGGCACCGGTTCGACAAGCCGTGCATTCCTCGTTCGGGATCTGACCGTGACCGCCTCCGCGCCGGGCGCCAACCAGGCTGGCAGGAAGCCACGCGAGCTGGCCGTCCTGAAAGTCGCCCTGTCCGACAGCCGCGGTGAGGTGCTCGCCCGCGAGGCCGAGGTGATGGGGCGACTCCGCCCCGACTCACGGATCATCCGCCTGATCGAACCGGAGCCGCTACGCATCGGTGGCCGCACCGTCCTCGCCCTGGAATATGTGGGTGACGAGCGCGAGGAAAACGGCGATCAGCCCACGTCGGGTGGACGGAATCGCCGACGTGAAGAGACCGTGGCACGCCAACTGCGCGAGGGCGGTCGACTCCAAGTCGACCAGCTGGAGGCCTACGGCGACTACCTGTTCGGCGCAGTGGACTTCCTGGAAGGCGAAGGCGTCTGGCACCGCGACATCAAGCCGGACAACATCGCCATCCGAGTCCGGCCCAACCGCACTCGCGAACTGGTGTTGCTCGATTTCTCTCTGGCCGGCTACCCGGCGAAGGAGATCGACGCGGGTACTGACGGCTACCTCGACCCGTTCATCGGTTCACTCACCCGCTCCGTGTATGACTCGTACGCCGAGCGCTATGCGCTTGCCGTGACCCTGCACCAGATGGCCTCGGTCGAGATGCCCAAGTGGGGTGACGGTTCGCTGGCGCCCCGGCAGACCGACCCGAAGGACTGGCCACACCCGACGATCGCAGCAGACGCGTTCGACCCGGCGGTACGTGACGGGCTGGTCGCCTTCTTCCGCAAAGCCCTGCACCGCGACGCCGCGCAGCGCTTCCCCGAGCTGAAGCCAATGAGGGATGCCTGGAAGAAGATCTTCCTCGATGCCTCACAGGCCGCCCCATCCAGCCACCGCTCCTCGTCCAAAACGCCTAGCATCCATCCGAAGGGCCCAGCAGGCACGTCGGCAACCATTGCTGATGCCGAACCGGAGACCGCCGACCAACAGCGCGAGCGTCTGGCCGCCGAGGCCACCCGGGACACACACCTGTCCGCCGCCGGGCTCACCCCGGCCGCCGAGTCCTTTTTGTATGGGCTTGGTATCACGACGGTCGGCGAGCTGCTCGACTACAGTCAGCGAACTCTCGTCAATGCCCCAGGGCTAGGCGCCAAGACCCGCAACGAAGTCCAGCGCCGCCAGCGTGAATGGGGCGAACGGCTGCGCGACATGCTGATCTCCCCGCTGGACGCGCGCGGCCGCCGTGAGGCTAAGGAAGAGCTGGACCAGCTGACTGCCGTCGAGTCAGCATTGGTCGGCATGCTTGCCGGAGTTCCGGGCTCGGGCTTGTCGCCGCGCAACCTGCGTTCGGTCAGCCTGGATACCCTCGCGACGGTATTCGTCCCGGAACTTAACAACAACGGTACGAACCGTAGCAAAGTCGAAATGGTGCGACTGTTGCTGCGGCTGCCGAACGAGCAGGGCGAGCTTCCCGCGATCGGAGTTTGGCCCCGACAGAAGGATGTCGCGGACGTGCTCGGGCTGTCCCATGGCCGGATTCCCCAGATGCTCAAGGAGGAGCGCAAGCGCTGGAAGAAACACCCTGCGGTGCAAGCGTTGCGAGAGGAGATCCTGGAGTTGCTGTCCGGTCTCGGCCGGATCGCCTCCGCAGCCGAGATTGCCGACGCGCTTGCAGTCCGTCGCGGCACTCGACTGCATGGACGTGAGCAACGCCGTGCGCTGGCGCTCGCCGCTGTGCGGGCCGCAGTGGAGGTCGAACAACTCGTCCCAGAAGAGGGTGAGTTTCGCCATGTGCCGAATCGTCAGGCGCTGGACGAGGCGATCGGCGCGGGCCTGTTGGCCCTGGAGGTCCACGGCGACGACGCGCCCGACACGCCGTCGGCACCTGGTCTACTCGACTATGCCCAACGGCTCGGCCGTGCCGCGGACCGGCTCGCGAAGTTGGATACCTTGCCGATGGCTACGACCGTTCTTAGTGAGCTTGGGGCGATCACACCACCGGCTGGGGCGATCGAGTGGGACGAGCGGCGCATGGTGGATCTCGCGGCTGCGGCCTCACTGAACGCTGCAGCCACTCCCCGCCTCGAGATCTACCCGCGTGACCTGTCGCTAGTGCGTGCGTTGCGGTTGACGCAGGCCGGCCTGGCTCGGCTGATTCCTGGCGTGCCGGAGCAGCGCCAGCCAGGCTTGACCAGTGAGGACATCCACGAGCGGGTTCGTGCTCGATTCCCAGAAATTGTCCTTCGCGCAGCCGACGGCATGCACAGTCACGAGCTGCCCACCGGCGGCCCGTTGACGAAAGCCTTGCGCGATGCTGGTTTTGATCTCACGCTGGCCACTCGCGAGGACACCAAGTCTCTTCGCTACCTACCGACCAAGATGGACGCGGGTTCCAGCTACCTCACATCGCAGTCATGGAAGCACACGACGAATTCTCGTGGTGCCACTCGATACGATGACGACCCGCAGCGCGCAGCTGCAGCAGAAGCCGACGAGCGGCTGACGGCGTCGTGGTGGCGCGACGGATTCCGTGTTCTGACGGTCCGCCTGGGACTGAGCCACCAAGCGGTGCGCAGGCTGGCGGGCGAGCCTGGGACGGTCGGTGGCGCTTTGGCAGGCGCGATTGCCGCCGAAGCAGTCTCGGCAACCGAGCTCTTCTTGGCAGCGATGCACGACTTGGTGCCTGATGGAACCAAACCGACCTGGGAGACTCTCCTGCGCGCGGACGTAGCCGAGCCGGGTACGAAGGCGGCAACGAAGTTTGCGGAGTACGCGCGCACGGCGTGGGGCACGGTCGAGCCGCAGCTGCGTGAGCTGCTGGCAAAGCAAGAGGCAGTCGGCCCGGTGCTACTTACAGATGCTGGCGTGTTCGCACGCTACGACGGAATGGGCGAGCTGAACCGGCTCGCCGATGCGGCGCGCCAGGGCAAGCGAGGGCTTTGGCTCGTGGTCCCTCAGAGCGACCCGGCCCGCGAACCACGGCTCGGCACGGTCGCCGTACCGTTCCAGGCCGCACTTGGAGAATGGATCGAACTTTCCGACGCGTGGGTGCGCGAGACGCATCTGCAGGTCGAGACCGACGCAATGGCAAGTGAGGGAGCGGGCAAGTGATCGACCCCAAGGCTCTACTAAGCGACCTGAAGCAGCAGGTCAAGGGGGTCGAAGCGGACCTCGCCAAGCAGGTGAAGGCTGTACCTGATGTGGGGGTGAAGCTGCGCGTCGAGTACGATCACGCGCGGAAACTTGGCCGCACAGCAGCGACATGGAACTCATGGCTCGAGGAACGCGTCACTCAGGTCGCGGTGGCGTGGGTCCTGGGCACGGTTTTCCTGCGGTTCTGCGAAGACAACGGGCTGATCCCCGAACCGTATGTCGCGGCGAGCGAAGACGACCGGCGCGAGCTGATGCAGACCAGGTACGAGGGATATCTGGACGAGGACCCGAACCCGACCTACCGAGGCTGGCTGGAGCGGGCGTTCGCTGAACTGGGGGCTGGGCAGGCGGGGCGGCTGCTGTTCGATCGCCGGCACAACCCCCTATTCCAGATTCCGATGAGCCATGACGGGGCGCGTGCGCTCGTTGAGTTCTGGCGTGAGCGGAACGAGACGGGTGCGCTTGTTCACGACTTCGAGGACTCTCTGAACACTGACGGCACGAAAGGATGGGACACCCGGTTCCTCGGTGATCTGTATCAGGATCTTTCCGAAGCGGCTCGGAAGACGTACGCGCTGCTACAGACTCCGGAGTTCGTGGAGGAGTTCATTCTCGACCGCGCAATGGAACCGGCGGTCCGCGAGTTCGGGTACGAGGATCTAAAGATGATCGACCCGACCTGCGGTTCCGGCCACTTTGTGCTGGGCGCCTTCCGTCGACTCGTGAGGCTGTGGGCGGACGGACGTCCGGGAATGGACATCCATGAACGTGTACGCGAGGCGCTGGAGTCCGTACATGGCGTCGACCTAAACCCGTTCGCGGTAGCTATTGCACGCTTCCGACTGTTGGTCGCGGCGATGGCCGCGAGCGGAACGAGGACCATGGCGGATGCGGCGAGGTATGAATGGCCGATCCAGCTAGCTGTCGGTGACTCGCTCATCAAGGCCAGGCACGTGCAGGAAAGTCTGTTCGGCGAAGACAGCGACGATCCGCTGGCGGAGTTCTCCTACGCGACGGAGGACGTGCATGAGTACCCGAGGATCCTGGAGCCAGGCCGGTACCACGTGGTAGTGGGGAACCCGCCGTACATTACGGTGAAGGACCCGACACTCAATCAGCTTTACCGGGATTTGTACGATTCGTGTGCAGGTAAGTACGCGCTTTCTGTGCCATTTGCGCAGCGATTCTTTGAGCTCTCCAAGCTCGGGGATGCGGATGGGCTGGGCTACGGGATTGTCGGACAGATTACTGCCAATTCCTTCATGAAGCGCGAGTTTGGGACCCGGCTGATCGAGTCTTACTTTGGGCACCAAGTCGAATTGACCGAGGTGATCGACTCCTCGGGTGCCTATATTCCCGGGCATGGCACCCCGACGGTGGTCCTTGTTGGGACGCGTCGTCAAGGAAGTGCCCGATCATCGACTATTCGAACCGTTCGAAGCGTGCAGGGGGAGCCGACTGCACCGGAGAGGGGCGAAGACGGTCTGGTTTGGCGCGCCATCTTGGAACAGATTGACAGGCCTGGCTCTGTTAGTCAGTGGGTTTCGGTGGATGACCTTCCGCGTGAACGCTACTTTGGCAAGCAGCCGTGGATCCTTGTGGACGGCGGCCTGGAGATGGTTGAACAACTGGCTACGCAGGCGGTGTCGACTCTTAAAGAGATCACCACTGAATCTGGAATCGCCTCTGTCACGGGTGAGGATGACCTCTATCTGTTGAGTCAGAATGGGAGCGCGGCCAGGAATAAGATTGAACATGTTCGCCCTATGGTCACTGGCGACGTGGTTCGTGACTATCAAGCGCGCGCCGCTTTGGATTCTGTATGGATTTATGACTCCAACTTCAATGTAGTCTCGATTGGTCAAATCCCAGCTACAGAGAGATACCTGCGGCCATACTGGTCAACAATTTCTAGGCGTCGACGATTTGGCACGCCTATGCTTGCGCGAGGCCTTACTTGGTATGAATGGCAGGAGCTCTATCCCGCCAAGCTTCGAACCCCGCTTACGATTACTTTTGCGTTCGTTGCGACACACAACCACTTCGTTCTCGACCGTGGTGGAAATGTTTTCAAGCAGACCGCACGTGTGATTAAACTTGCGGAGGAGGCGAACGAAGAAGAGCACCTGGGGCTGCTCGGCCTACTTAACAGCTCGACAGCTTGTTTTTGGCTCAAGATGGTGAGCCATGGTAAGGGCAATGGCGGTGTCAACGAAGGACTGCGCGGTGAGAAGTGGGAGGAGTTCTATGAGTTCACCGGTACGAAGCTGGAAGAATTTCCACTTCCGAGCGAGCGCCCGTCTTCCCTCGTAGCTGCTCTTGACTCCTTGGCGCAGCAGCTCACGATGTCCAGTCCGTCCGCCCTCTGCGAAACGGATATCCCCACAGCCGCTCGACTGCGTAAGGCGCGTTCTGAGTGGGAATCCAACTACGGACGGATGATCGCGCTTCAAGAGGAGCTGGACTGGCAGGTCTACTCCCTTTACGGTCTAGTCGAGGATGAACTCGGAGTCCCTGAGACCCAAATTCCTGATCTTGTCCTCGGTGAGCGCGCGTTTGAGATCGTTCTTGCGCGTCGAGTTAGTGCCGGACAGGCATCTGGCGAGTGGTTTCACCGTCACGGGTCCGTGTCAATCACTGAAATTCCCACGCGCTGGCCTGCCTCGTATCGCGAGGTCGTCCAGAAGCGCATTGATGCCATTGAATCGTCTCGAGCTATTGGCATGATTGAACGCCCTGAGTACAAGCGACGCTGGGCGGCCGAGGGCTGGGACTCTCTTCAAGGCAGCGCCCTGCGTTCTTGGTTGCTAGATCGGATCGAGAATCGGGGGCGTTGGTTTGACGACAGCGATCGGCCCACCCTAGTCTCGCTCGCTCAACTAACTGCCGAACTCTCCAGCGACGAAGACTTTGTCTCGGTTGCTGCGCTCTACGCGCCCCGTAAACAGCTCGCTGCCATTGTCGGGGAGCTGATTTCCGACGAGCATGTCCCCTTCCTTGCAGCTCTCCGGTATAAGCCGTCCGGCTTGAAAAAGCGCCAGGACTGGGAAGAGGTCTGGGATCTGCAACGCCAGGAGGAGGCCGCCTCGGACGAGCAGGCTAAGCGGAAGATCCGTGAACGCATCCCGCTCCCGCCGAAATACACCTCGGCAGACTTCCTCCGCCCGTCCTACTGGCAGGCGCGCGGCAAGCTCGACGTGCCCAAGGAGCGTTTTGTCTCCTACGCTCACACAACCACCGCCACCCCAGCCCTCTACGGCTGGGCAGGGTGGGACCACCGCGAGCAGGCCCAGGCCTTGGCTACATACTTCACCAACTCTGCCTTGTCGACCGAGGCGATTATTCCCTTCCTTGCTGGTTTGCTGGAGATCCAGCCTTGGCTGAATCAGTGGCACAACGAGTTCGACCCGCTATACGGCGGCTCGGCGGCCGATTTCTTCGCCGGCTACCGCCAGCAGATCCAAGGCGAGCACGGCCTTACCGACGACGACTTGCGTGCCTGGCGACCGGCCGCCGCGCGCGGCCGTCGCACCGGTGCAGCTGCTGCGAAGTAACCCAGTCCACCCCGTCTCACCCGGCCTGCAAGGAGAGCGTGAACCGCGATGGCACAGCAGCCACTGCTCCGGGATGTCATTGACATCAAGCCGTCCATCTCCACCTCGGACTTCGTCCTGAGCCTGGCCGAGGCGACGACCCCTGCCGGCGCGGAGCGCGCGCTCAAGGACTACGTGGTCACTGAGCGTCTGCTGGAGAACTTCGACGAGGCCCTGGATCTGATCAAGTCCGCCTTGGACGGCCACAGTTCCAAGGCGGCCTACCTCCATGGCTCGTTTGGTTCGGGTAAGTCGCACTTCATGGCGGTGCTCTACGCGCTGCTTAGCGGAAATCCAGCGGCACGGGCCCGGGGAGAGTTTGACCCGGTCCTCACTCGCCACGCGTGGCTCGCGGCGGATGGGAAGAAGTTCCTGCTGGTGCCGTACCACATGCTGGGGGCCAAGGCTCTAGAGCAGCGGGTGCTCGGCGGCTATGTCTCCCACGTCAAAAAGCTGCATCCATCGGCGCCAACCCCGCAGGTCTACCGTACGGACTCACTGTTCGCCGACATCCGCGCCATGCGCGCGAACATGGGCGACGAAGCGGTCCTTCGCGGTCTGCGCGGGGGGACCGATGGTGCAGGGGAGGAAGAAGACGAGTGGGGGGAGGGCTTCACGTGGACCGCTGCCCTCACGGACACCGCTCTCGATGCGGAGGAGAACCACGACCCGACGGTCAAGCTCAACCTCGTGCACCCGACCACCGCGAGCGAACTGCGTGCCAAGCTCGTCAATGATGCCAGCATGAACCTGCTGCCAGGTTTTGCGAAGAATGCCGCCGAGGATGAGCACGGCTTCATCTCCCTGGACGCCGGCCTGTCCGTGATCGCCGAGCACGCCAGTTCGCTCGGCTACGACGGGCTGATCCTCTTCATGGACGAGCTGATCCTGTGGCTCGCGACTCTGATCCACGACCAGAAATTCGTGGCCCGCGAAGCCAGCAAGATTACGAACTTTGTGGAAGGCGGCGACGCCCGCCGCGCCATCCCGATCGTGTCGTTCATTGCCCGCCAGCGGGACCTGCGTGAGTTGGTCGGCGAGGAGGTGTCCGGCGCGGCTGAGTCTTCGATCCAGGACACGCTCAACTTGGCTTCTGGCCGCTTCGACAAGATTACGCTGGAGGACCGCAACCTTCCGCAGGTCGCCCACGCCCGGTTGCTCAAGCCCAAGGACGCTGAGGCGGACAAGCTGATTGACGCCGCGTTCGCACAGACAAAGAAGCTCGGCCCGCAAGTGTGGGACACGTTGCTGGGCTCGGACAAGGGGATGACCGGCGCGGACGAGGAATCGTTCCGGCTGACCTACCCCTTCTCGCCGGCATTCATGGACACCCTGGTCCACATCTCCTCGGCGTTGCAGCGCTCCCGCACCGGTCTCAAGCTGATGGGCCAGCTCCTGGCCGACCACCGGGACGAGATCCGCCTCGGCAACCTGATCCCTGTCGGCGATCTCTACCCGGTGATCGCCCAGGGCGGCGACAAGCCGTTCGTGGACAGCCTCAAGGTGGTTTTCGAGGCCGCCGACAAGCTCTACAAGATCAAACTGCGTCCCTACCTGCGCACGTCCTACGACGTCACAGAGGACGACATCGAGCAATACGCTCACCGGCCAGAGACCATCACAGATCCCAAGCTCGCCGCCCGCTGCAAGCTGTTCATCGGCGACAACCGCCTCGTGTGCACACTGCTCCTGTCCGCACTCGCGCCCAGCGTGCCGGCCCTGGCGGACCTCACACTTCGCCGCCTTGCCGCACTCAACCACGGATCGGTGATGGCACCCATCCCGGGCAGCGAGGTCGGCATCATCAAGAACAAGGTCGCCGAGTGGGCGAGCCGCTACCCGGAGATCAAGGAGACCGGGACCGACGCCAACCCCGGTGTCCGGCTGGAGTTGTCCGGCGTGGACGTGGATTCCGTTGTCGCTAACGCCGCCGTCAACGACAACCCCGGCAACCGCGTCGCGCTGGCCAAGCGCCTCTTGACCGAGGAACTGGGCCTCGAGCCCGGACCAGGCCTCGACGAGCTCACGTTCACCTGGCGAGGCTCGACCCGCACCGTGGAGGTGGTCGTCGGCAGCATTGCAGATGAGGATGAGCTGCCCGACCACGAGATGGCACCGCAGATCGACGGCCGCTGGCGGATCGTCATTGACCTGCCCTTCGACAACGGCGACTACGGGCCCGTCGACGACGCCAACCGGATCCGGCGACTGCGGGAACGACAGCAGGGCGAGCGGTCGCGAACTCTGGCCTGGCTACCGGCGCACCTGTCCGCTCAGCGCCTGGCTGATTTCCGCAAGCTCGTCATCATCGACAAGGCACTTGCTGACGACGCCCGGTTCGCCACCCACTACGCGGTGCATCTCAACGCTGACAACCGCGTCCGGGCCAAGGGCCTGCTCCAGACACAGCGCGAATCACTGCTTCGACAGGTCAAGACGGCCTTCAAACAGGCCTACGGGCTGGCCCAGAAACAGCCCTCTGATGTGGAGATGGGCTTCGAGGACCATCTGGAGCCGTTGCCCGACGTCGACGGCCTCGCTCTGTCGATCGGGCAATCACTGCACGACGGGATCCGCCACGTCGCCGGCAGACTCCTGGCACACCAATTCCCCGCTCATCCGAACCTCGATCCGGACGCCACCGGCACCGCCGTCAAGGCGGCTGATGCCCGCAAGGTCTTCACCCACGTGCGAGCCGCCGCCGAATCGCGCGATCGACGGGTGGAGGTACCCGCAGCGGACCGCAAGCTGATGCTGAGGCTCGCGGGCCCGCTGGGCCTCGGGCAGCAGAAGGAAGCGTATTTCGAGCTGTCCACACGCTGGGCCGATGACTTCCGACGACTGGCCAAAAGCCAGGGCATGACCGGCGATCTCAGCCTGATCACCCTCACAGACTGGATCGACCTGCCCGAGCCCCGCGGCCTGGACGACTTCCTGACCAAACTCGTCGTCGCAGCCTTCGCAGAGATGGACGACCGAGTCTGGGTGCGCGGCGGCACAGCGCTGGACCCCGCCCCGGAACTGTCGCAGATCAAGGATCACGACGCGCTGCGAACCCAGCCACTGCCCGCCGAGGCCGCGTGGGAGACGGCCCGTCAGCGGTTCGAGACCATCTTCGGGACCAAGGCGCCGATCCTCCTTCGCGGCCGCATCGTCAACCAGTTCGCCCGCCAGATCGCCGACGAGGCCCGCACCTACCTGGACCCAGCCGCCGACCTTGTGCGCCGGCTGGAGGAGCACGCGGACTTCCTGGGCCTGGACGAGACCGATGAAGCCGGCCGGCTCGCGATCGCCCGCCGCTCCGTTGACCTGCTCAGGGCTCTCACCGGCACCGTGGGGCAGGGCGCGGCCGGCGCTAGGAAGACCGTCGAGGCGCTCGCTACCTTTGACCTCGGCGCGGTGAGCCCCGATCGCTTCGGGACCTCGATCAAGCAGGCACACGCCGTGGCACAGGCGCTCGCAGCAGAGTCCTGGGCCACGTTGGAACTTGCCGCTGGCCAGGGGGCCGAGGGGCAGGCGCTGCTGGACTCATTGCGGAATATCGCCCGAGTCGACCAGCGCACCGGCGACCTGCGAGAGGCCCTGGGGCAGACCACACGGCAGGTGCTCGCGCTGATCAAGCGCAGCCAGGCCGCTGCCGCCCCGCCGCCCGCGACTGGCGGTTTCACACCTGGTCCTGCCGACGTGGACCTGGCCACGCCGAGCAGCGTTCCGCCGGTGACTGGCACCCCAGCTGCCACGAGCCCAACCTCGGGCGTGGGCGCGACCGCCGGTGCCGTCCGCAGGTCCGGTGGTGGGCGGACAACAGTGGCCCGCGCGGTGGCCGAACTGCAAGACGAGCTGGCCGACCTCGCAGCCCTGGAGCCGGGTGCGACCGTCGAGATCACGTGGCGGGTCTTGGACTGATGACCACGTCAATCAACGACACGAGCGCAGGCACGCCCGCAGGTCCGGGCGCGGTGCGCCTCAACACCGCCACCGTCACCCAATATCTGACCTCGCAGTCATCACTTGCGGATTCCCTGCGCGGCGCCGGGAAGCGGCGCGCGGTGCTGCTGCGGTCGACAACCCAGTGGGACGGCCCGACCGAACCTGCTTGGGGCGACGGACTGCGTGCTCGAATCGCCGCAGCGCCCTCGCCGTTGGCAGTGCACGAACTCGTTCTCGGGCACTTAGTCGATCAGACGCCGGGACCCGCGGTGCTGGTCGTGCTGACGGACCGGGAACAGACCGAGCTCGACCCGGCGATTCTGGCACGCGCGCATAAGCAGCGCATCGAGATCGTCGACAGTTGGGACGTGGTCCGCGAAGCCTTCGGCGCCGCGCAGCTCGACCCACGTTTGAAAGACGCGAACTGGGCCGCTGAGGCACTGCTCGACGCCACCCCGCCAGGCGGCTGGCCGGCGCTGGCCGGCGGCCTTCTATCGAGGCGTGGCGCGCTCACCGCGTTGGCGCTGCGGCGACTGCGAGTGGGCCGATTCGACGAGGATCGCGCCACCACCGGTGCCCCAGCGAACGACCGTCTCGACATGCACCTGCTGCTGCACTGGTCACTCGCCGCTGGCGGCCCGGAACGGCTGCTGGAGCTTCGCGGCCCGGAACGAGCCGGGCTGATCTCCTTCCTCAGCGAAGACGATCAGGCGGGCCTGGCCGGACGCGGGCTGCTCGCGCTGGTCCAGGCCGAGCACGGAGCGGAAGCCGCGGCGTTCGGCCTGGTCTGCGCGGCGCTGTGGCAGCATGCCGAAGCCGACGCCGAGACCTACCGGGCTCGCGGCAGGGCCGAGCAGTGGTTTGGTGAGAAACCGCCAGCGGCCGGCGAACAGCTCGACGCCCTGATTTCGGCGTTCGGACGCGCCTGCGAAGAGTACGTTGCCGCCCAGCTTGTCGCCGGCCGCAGCAGCCTGGACGACACAGACACCGCACGCGAGGCACGCCGGATCACCGGAACCGTCCTGGACCGCGCCGCGATCTTGGCCCGACAGTTCGGCGCCGAGCGAGCTACCGAGGCCAGCCCACTGCTGGCCGCAGGCATGGAAGCCCGCTTCACCACCGTAGGCCGCACCCTGGCAACCGGGGACGTCACGAGGATCGCGGCATCCGTCCAAGCGCTGCGAGAACACGCGCTCGCCGCCGACCCGCACGCTCGTGCGCGAATCGAGCGGGCCCGGATGGCCCAACGCCTTACCCAATGGCTGGCCGGAGACCCGTCGACAGCCTCTGACACCGTGGCCGGGGCAATAGAGCGGCACGTCACCGACATCGCCTGGGTAGACCGGGCGCTTGAGCACATCGAGGCCGGGGGCGACCCCGACCCCGTCCTGAAAGCCGCCTACGACAGCCTCGGCGCCCAGGTGCGCGAGCGCCGCCGCGGAATCGACCGCTCCTTCGCCAGCACGCTCGCCACGTGGACAGCCGCAGGCACCGACCCAGGCTCCATGCTGACCGTCGAGACGTTCCTGCGGCGGGTCGTGGAGCCGGTCGTCAAGGGCAGCGCCGGACGGCGCGTTCTGTTGCTCATCCTGGACGGGTTGAGCGCGGCCATCGCCACCGAGCTTGCTGACGAGCTGCGCCACTCCTGGGCCGAGTACGACCCGGTGCCGGCCAAGGACACCGACCATCGGCCGCGGCGTCGCGCAATGGCTGCTGCACTGCCGACTCTGACCGCCGTCTCGCGAACCTCACTGTTCGCAGGAGTGCTGATGAAGGGGGATCAGAGCGACGAGAAGCGGCTCTTCCCCGGGCACCGGTTCTGGGGCGGCGAGCCAGCGATCGTCTTCCACAAGGACGACTTGCGCGCGGACACACCAGGTGACACGTTCGGCCCGGCCCTGACCGAAGCGCTTGCCGATGACCGAACGCATGTGGCGGTCGTGCTGAACACCATCGACGACCGGCTCGCCAAGGAACAGAAGCTCGGAGACGGCACCTGGCGCATCGACGAGATCGGCAAGCTCCGGGATCTCCTGCGGATGGCCGCTCTACAGGGCATGGCCGTGCTGATCACCAGCGACCACGGACACGTCGTGGACCGCCACGGCGTCAAAGTCGAGGCCGCAGACCCCGGCTCGGCCCGCCACCGCCTGCCGGGCGGCCACATCGCCGACACCGAGATCGAGCTGACAGGATCCCGGGTGGTGTGGCCCCAGGCCGGTGCCTCGATCGTGGCACTGTGGGACGCCGATTCCAGATACACCGCGCTCAAGGCTGGCTATCACGGGGGCGCGGCGCTGGCCGAGTTCACCATTCCGGTTCTGGCGTTCCTGCCGTTTGGGGCTGAGCCGCCCAAAGGCTGGCGTGAGCTTGGCGATCAGCGCCCGGCGTGGTGGTCGCTGGCCGGGGACGCGGCCCTTGCGGGCGCCGCGCCGGTCGCCACGCCCGGCAATGACGCGCACAAGAAGCCTTCGCGGCCGTCGAAGGCTCAGGCACAGTCAACCAAGGAACCGGCTGGAGTCGATGCCCTGTTCGACGTGCTACCCACAGCTGCCGCCGCTGAGACGGTCAACGACGCGGCCGTGACGTCGACACCGGTCGCCCCCGCCTCCGGAAACGGTCTACTCGCGGCACTGCTCGCTTCGGCTGTCTTCGAGGCCCAACTGGAACTTCTGGCACGCAAGCCCCCCAAGGACAAGGTCGCGAACGCGGTGCAGGCACTCCTAGACGCAGGCGGGACGCTGCCAGCGACGGCGCTGGCGCAGCGCATCGGATACCCGGTCAGTCGCGCCGACGGTTTCGCGGCCGTCCTGCGCCAGCTACTCAACTTCGACGGAATCCAGGTGCTGGAGACCCTTCCTGACGGCCGCACGCTGCGGCTGAGCAAACAGCTCCTGCGCGAGCAGTTCGAGCTGCCGTAGCTCACGCCAGCTTGGAGGGCAGGACGGACCGAGCGGCGAAGATCAACGAATGGGAAACTGAACCGGTGACTGGAACGGACACCACGCCCCCTGCCGCGCCGTCGGTAAGCGCGGTGCGACGTCGCGGCATTGTCGACGCCCTGCGCCGCGGCGCCGTGCCCGAGGCCGGCCTGGACCAGCTGGCCGTCGGGCTGGGCCGGTTCCAGGCGGCAGTGGACAGCGAGCTCGAAGCCGTCGCCGCAGGGGCTTCGGTGTTCAAGGCGGTGCGCGGCGAGTACGGTTCCGGCAAGACCTTCTTCACCCGGTGGCTGGGAGAGCAGGCGAAGCGCCGCAACTTCGCAGTGGCAGAGATTCAGGTGTCTGAGACCGAGACGCCTTTGCACCGGCTGGAAACCGTCTATCGCCGACTCACTGAGCGCCTGACGACCGCCAGCTTTCCCCCCAGCGCGCTGCGCCCGGTGGTCGACGCCTGGTTCTACGCGCTGGAGGAGGACGCCCTCGCCGCCGGCGTCTCGGACGTGGACCTTACAGGGGCCGTCGAGGAGCTCCTCGTGCTGCGCCTGGCTGAGGTCTCGCGCCACGCGCCGAGTTTCTCCGCAGCCCTGCGCGGCTACCGCGCTGCACTGGACGCGGGCGATGAGAAGACAGCCGCGGCAATCCTCGCCTGGCTGGGAGGCCAGCCGCACGTTGCCGCAGCGGCGAAACGTGCTGCCGGCGTTCGAGGCGACCTGGACCACTTCGGAGCACTCGGATTCCTGCAAGGGCTGCTCACAGTGCTGCGCGACGGCGGCCACCCCGGCCTGTTCGTCGTGCTCGACGAGGTGGAGACCTTGCAGCGGGTGCGATCTGACGCCCGCGACAAGGCGCTGAACGCGCTGCGACAGCTGATCGACGAAGTCCACTCCGGGCGCTTCCCCGGTCTGTACCTCATAATCACCGGCACACCCGCCTTCTATGACGGACAGCAGGGCGTCCAACGCCTGGCGCCTCTGGCCCAGCGGCTGGCCACCGACTTCGGCACCGACGCGCGCTTCGACAACCCGCGCGCGGTGCAGCTGCGACTTCCCGGCTTCACCCTCGACAGTCTCGGCGAACTAGGCCGTACGATTCGCGACCTGTACGCGGCCGGAGCCGGCGATCCCGAGCGTATCAAGGCCCTTGTCGATGACAACTACATCTCGGACCTTGCTCAGGCCGTTACCGGCTCACTTGGCGGCAAAGTCGGGGTCGCCCCGCGGCTGTACCTTAAGAAGCTTGTCGGCGATGTCATGGACCGTGTCGACCAGTTCCACGATTTCGATCCCCGTCGGGACTACCGACTGACCATCTCGACGAATGAACTTACAGACGTCGAGCGGAACTCAGCAGTCGGCGCGGACGACATCGACCTCGACTTGGACACCGACGTGGCGCCGGCGACAGGGCAGGAAAGCCCGTGACAGCACCATCTGCGACCGACGACCTGCTCCATCCGGTCTTGCTGCACCACATCGTCAACACCCTCGGCTGGCCCGAACTACGCCCCCTGCAACGCGCCGCGATCCAGCCGCTGCTGGATGGAGACGACGCCGTACTACTCGCCCCCACAGCCGGCGGGAAGACCGAGGCTGCCTGTTTTCCGCTGCTGACCGCCATGGAACGGCAGCGCTGGACCGGCGTCTCGGTGCTCTACCTGTGCCCGCTCAAAGCGCTGCTCAACAACCTCATCCACCGGGTCGACACCTACGCGCAGTGGCTCGGCCGTCGCGCGGAGCTCTGGCACGGCGACACCGGGGAGGCCCAGCGCCGCAGGATCCGTACCAACCCGCCGGACATCCTTCTCACCACCCCAGAGTCGCTGGAAGCCATGCTGATTGGCCTCACCACGGATCACGGCCACCTGCTCGGCACCGTCCGCGCCGTTGTCGTTGACGAGGTCCACGCCTTCGCTGGCGACGACCGCGGCTGGCACTTGCTGGCAGTCCTGGAGCGACTGTCCCGGATCACCGGGCGGCCGATCCAGCGGATTGGACTGTCAGCCACGGTCGGCAATCCGGAACACCTGCTCACCTGGCTGCAGGGCTCTGGCGCGAGTACACGTCCAGCCCGCATTGTGGCACCGGAGGCTCCCACGGCCCCGACCGCCGGTGTTGGGCCACCCCCGGGGGACGTTGAGCTCGACTACGTCGGCTCCTTGGACAACGCGGCCAAGGTCATCGCCGCGCTTCACCGCGGCGAGAAACGCCTGGTCTTCTGCGAATCCCGACGCCAGGTCGAACAACTGGGCGCCGCGCTGAGGCAGCGCGAAATCACCACGTTCCTGTCTCACGCGTCCCTGTCCCTGGAGGAGCGCAGCCGGTCCGAGCAGGCATTCGCCGAGGCACGCGACTGCGTTATTGTCTCTACCTCCACCCTCGAGCTCGGGATCGACGTTGGCGACCTGGACCGGGTCATCCAGATCGACTCACCGGCCACCATTGCCTCCTTCCTTCAACGGATCGGCCGCACCGGCCGACGCGTCGACAGCGTGCGCAACTGCCTCCTGCTCACTACATCCGCCGTGTCGCTGCTACAGGCGGCGGGCCTGCTACTACTGTGGAGCCGCCGGTGGGTCGAACCGGTCCAGGCACCGCCCAACCCACGGCACCTCGTCGCCCAGCAACTTCTTGCCCTGTGCTTGCAGAACCACAAGGTCGGTGACCAGCTCTGGGCCGACCAGTGGAACGGACTGGCCCCCTTCGACCGCTCTGCCGAGCCGATCCTGCGCTACCTGGTCGACAACGGCTTCCTCGACCAGGACGGGGGGATGCTCTTCATCGGACCCGAAGCCGAGCGGCACTTCGGCCGTCGGCACTTCATGGGCCTTACCGCGGCATTCACCGCTCCGCCGCAATTCACTGTCCTCGTCGGCCGCGCAGAGATCGGCCGCATCGACCCCACAATCCTCACGGAAGAAAACCCCGGCCCACGCCGCCTACTCCTGGCTGGCCGTAGCTGGCAGGTCACCCACATCGACTGGACACGCCATCGCGTCTTCGTCGAGACCGCCGACGGCGGTGGCATCGCGAAGTGGTCCAGCGGAGGCATCGCCGGACTCTCCTTCACCCTCACCCAGGCGATGCGTGAGGTCATGCTCGGCGCGGAGCCGCCAGTTCGACTCACTCGCCGCGCGACCGCCTGCTTATCCGAACTCCGCGAGGCCGATGCATCCGACTCAGTCCACCCCGGCGGGACGCTGATCACTCGCGTCGGGACCGACGTGCGCTGGTGGACCTGGGGCGGATACCGAGCCAACGCTACATTGGCCGCCACCTTGTCCAGCATCGCCGACCCGGTCCAGCGGCCCACCGACGCATGGGTTCGGCTGCGCGAAGACCTCACCCCCGCGATGTGGCGGGAGGCGACCGCCGATGCCGCGGACCGGCTTGTCCTTCCCGATGTCGATGCCCGCGCTGTCAAGGGGCTCAAGTTCTCCGCTGCGCTCCCACCCGCCCTCGGCGCAGCCGTCGTTGCTGAGCGCCTTGCCGACCTGGACAGCGCCGGGGGTCTGCTGCAGCAACCCATGCGATTCCACGTCCACTGATCCGCGAACTTGCGGAAGAGCATGTCATGAGCATCTCTATGATCGGACGCGAGAAGGGCGTGAGTCATGGCTCTACCACACGTGCCCGGCGATCGTTATCATCACGTCGTGGACCTCCAAGCCGCCGGGCGTTTGTCGTGATATCCCCGAAGTGCGTCAAGTGCGGGCGGACGGCGATGAAAGGCAAGCAGAAATGCGGGCCCTGCATTAAGCGCTTCACCGGGCGTGCGGTTGTAAAGGTTGCTGCCAAGAAGTCCAAGAAGTCGGCTGCCAAGCCGACGAAGTGCGCCAAGTGTGATAAGCGCGCGCTGCCGGGGCAGACGATGTGTCGCAAGTGCGCAGACCGTACCGAACGGCTAGCAAGTCCTATTGCGCCGGGTGGCTGGGTGCCGGGCAGTGGCGGCACCATCATTGCGGAGATCCTTGCTGATCCGAAGAACTCGCGCTCGAACAAGCAAAGCGACTGGAAGCGATAAGCCTTGAGCCAGCCTATGTGACCGGGCTGCAGTGGCTTGGCCATGGCCGGCATCAGGTCAGATTGGGAGAATATCGCTCTCTTTGGTCTTGCCGACCGCCCGCCTATGGACGTGCAGCGGCCTGCTTTCGGCATCGGCACTGACTATTGGGTTGAGCCAGTCTCGATCGGTGCGGGCAAGCAGCCGGGTGTTGTTCATGGCGGTCCGCAACGGCAATGGGGTCTCGCCGGTGTGTTCGACGAGTTCTCCTGTCGTCTCGTTCACGTGTCGCTTGACTACCAGGGCAGTTGCGCTTGACCTGATCCGTCGAGCGACAAGGGCAACAGGAGCTGGATTTCGCCGCGATGATACTGGGGATGGCGGTTTTGTAGTTCCGCTGAACACGTCGTTCTGCCGCATCTTTTGCCGCCATCGTGAACGCGAGGGCCTGTTGTGGCGACTCCGGAGGGTAGCGGTCGATATTGTCCCTGAAGTGATCCCTATCAGGACGATCCTCTTGCGGGGGTCGTAGAACAGCGCTGCAGGGTTGTCCCAGTACTTGGCCATCTGCGGTTGAGGATCGAAGATGCCGCTCACTCGGTTGTCGCTTTCCTAGGCTGGCGGACAGACTACGGTGCTGGCAGCCACGGCCGGCCTACGCCTCCGGGCTCGTGCCGACGACCTCGACTCGCTGATGCATCAAGATTGTGCGGGGCCCGGGGTATTGACGGAAACCCTCCAGCGACTGCCAGTCGGGGAACAGCAGAAGCAGCTCAGACAGCACCAGACCCGCCTCCTCACAGAGCTTGGAACGGTGCGGGTTGAACACCGCGACCGGCACGCCGTTGTCATCGACAAGTGGAACGCCTTCGGCCCAGTGCGTCTCGCCGATACTCCAGCCGGGAGTCACGGCGACATTGTGAGCCGCAAGCATATGGTCGATGGCCTTGGCAGTACCGCTGAGCCGCTTGGGGTCGCTGGGCGGACGGGCGGCAACGCGGGCCGCCCTGGCCCGGCCCTCCACCTCGACGGCCTGTTGCAGCGCTTCGGCAGTGCCACCGTCCCGCAGCGCGAGCCTTTTGATTCGGAACCTGGCTTCATCCTCGAGCTGCTTGGCTTCGATCTCGGCCAGGCTGCGGTGGGCATCCTCAAGAGCCGCGCGTTCTGCCGCGATGTATCCCGGTGCCGTCCAAACGACGGCATCGGACGTGGGCGCGTAGACGCGCACACGCCGGGCCAGAACCCACCCCACGAACTCCGTAAGGCTCGCCGATCGGGGAACCCAGCTTCCATCGACGAACGCGACGAGGCCGTCGACGACAGTCCATTCAGCCCCGGCAGAACCGGCCTCGACCCGGAGCGAGGGGACGGTACCGAACCACCACGGGCTGCTGCGACGACCAGCGCTAACCCAGCAGACGTGAACTCGGTCGCGGGCGAACCGGGATGTTCGCTCGGCTATCTCGCTGCGGGTGATTTGCGATAGCTGGGCCTCCCAGGCCATACGCAGCAAACCATCCGGCGAGGTAGCCAGGACGTCAGCCCGCCAGCTTCCGTCGGCGGCCGGGACCTCGAACTGCGCCGTCCAGCCTACGGCCCGCACTGACAAGGCCAGTTCGAGTTTAAGCAGATGGTGGGACAGCGACTCTCCGATCACGCAGTTCGCGCCAGCGTCGTGGGCGAAGAAGCGCAGACCATTCGGGGAGACCTTCGCATGCAGCCGGTGCCCGCAATGCCGGCACGATAACACCTCGCGTGGCCGAGATCGATGGACTGCCCTCCAGTCCCAGCCGCAACCCAGATCAGCCAGAGTCGCGTCCAATGTTCCACGTTCATCGTGTAGCGCAGTGAAAGCCACCACCCCTCCTATGCTCGCGAGTCACCGCGTACCGTGATCTTCAGGTTGGGCCACTCGGACAACGACGTCTGCCGCAGCCGATGGGCATTGACGAGCTGTAGTGCGACGGGACGACCCTGACTCCAGAATCGACTCTTCCATGGAGGCCTCAGGGGCTTGTGGCATCGAGGCTGCGACGTGAAAAGCGCGTGGGCACTTGCCGACGCTCTCAATATACTGCCGAAGACGGTGCGTAACCGTGGCACGGCCCGGTTGGTAGCGACCGAACGGAACGTCAGGTGGGGCGTTGGCGTGGGTCGTTGCGGACGGACGTCGTTGTGCCGGCGGTTCTGGTTGTCCTAGCGGTTGCGACGAGCCTGGAGCCGAAGGTGTCCGGCGTCGAGATCGGCGAACGGCAGATTGTTCTCGGGTTCGTCGCGTTTCTCGGCGTCGATGCATTGAAGGGTCGGGTCGCCCAGGGGTGAGGCTCCCCTGGGCGACCCGGCCTCTCAATGGTGCCGACCAGGTAGCTGACCTCGCGAGGCGCAGGTCGCGGAACGCGTCAGAGGAGATCAGTAGTCTGGTGGAGTTGCTGTAGTTCCGGGCTTGGGGGCGAGCGTGCACGGGAACCCTGAAGCGTGGCTCTTGTCGCGCGGTGACTTCTACGAGAGATCCCAGCTGGTCGAGCGCTATCGCCTACCCCTTCACAGCGGTATCGCCCCGTCGAAGAACAGCTCCCACATAGTTCTGTTCAACGCGGACGCGCGGTGGGACAGGAACGGAATGTACCGGTACACCGCCGCGCAGGCGGATTTTGGAGCAGCACGTTCTGGGCGTGCGGACCGGGTGAACAGCGTCGTGCTGTCGGCCTGGGAGCACGGGCGCCCGCTGCATGTGATGGAGTACATCACCTGGGGCGCGCCCCTCCGATACGTTGACGCCTTCATCTTGGATGACGTCGTCGACGAAGTAGCGCCGTCAGGGGGTCGAACCACCGACTTCGTTCTCAAACCAGTCAACGCGGCAACCCATTCCCCGGATCAGTGGCGCTGCATCGGCGACCACCTCAAGGTGCGGCTCGTGACGGTTGAGCGTCACACATTGCTGACCGAGCCCGCAGGAGTGGCGATGGATGAGCTGGGGCTTCGACCCGAAGCCCTGCTGGAGAAGCTGTTCTCCCGGTTTGTCATCAAGCAAGGCTTCCCTGTCTGGAGGTTCGAGATCAGGCACACCGCGGACTGCAGCCCGCTCTACACCGATGTATGGATTGGTGGCCTGAACCTCCTGGTGGAGGCGAAATCAAGCGCTTCGCGGGACAGTGTTCGGATGGCGCTTGGCCAACTGTTGGACTACACGCGCTTCCTGGACAAACCGGCCCAGGCGATCCTCGTGCCGAGCCGTCCGGAAGGCGACGTGTTGGAACTGGCCCGAAGCCAGGGTACCCCCGTGATCTGGCCCGCTTCGGACGGAACATGGATGTCTACGGGGCGGTGGCTCAGTCGGCTCGGGATCGTCAGTGTGTCGTAGCAGAGCATTGGGCCGTCGCGGCGTCGGTGCTTGTTGCACCTCTGTCACTGGCAGAACTCCACCGCCCACAGGTCGCCGAACTTTCCAGGGTGCAGACTGATGTTGAAGCCGCCTTCGACGACTGCAGGGACCTTGCGGGTATTCCGCAGGACGCGATCCGGGTAGTCCACCGACTCATGGTCGCCCTCCGGTGTGTACCACTCGCGATACTCGCCAGGCCGTGTTACCCGCGACAGCCGCGCCCGGAAGATGCGACGCTGCTCGGGATCGATTATCGGGACATCGAGGCCGTAGCGGTTTGCCACGTAGAGCATCTCGTTCGGCACCCGCGTCTCAAGGTCGCCACCGTGTGCGATGGTCAACGCGACCGCTCGATGGCTGGTGAACAGCCACGCCGTAGCCTGATAGCCGATCCGGCGATCTGCGCGCATCCGCGCCCTCATCATCTCGACCGATATCGGAGAGTCCTGGACCTCGACGGCAACATAAACGGCGGTGCCATCCGCGGCCCGCACCTCAACCCCTACATCTACACGCCGGCCGGCCTTGACATTCGCGACCTCGAGCTGGGCACGCCAACCGCGGACGGTGAACTCCTCCAGCAGAACCTGCTTCGCAAGGAGATGCCGCCAACTCTCCGCCTCCGCGAACCGGCATGTTGCGTTCGGCAGGTGAGCGAAGTGGGCGGCCACCTTCCGGCCGCGCTTCAGAACCACATCGCTCTGACACATCGGGCACTGATACGAGCCCGACTCAAGATCACGAGTAGCCAGTATCCGGTCGCCGTCTGGGTTGGAGGCAATCAGCACACGGATACGATACAGAGCGCTACTGACCGTGTACATGACCTGGCATTCGAGTTCAATCGGGGTCCAAGGTGGAGTCGTTCTCCATGAGGTGGGAGGTGTGCAGGCTACCAACCAAGCATCGGCCGTTATTCTCCACGGGCGACGCGTTTCGCGCCTGCCCGTCTATTGGCGACACGGTCTGCCGTACTGGACGGGCTGGAGGCGGCACCTTCCGGATGATGGCTGTTCAGGGAGGGCGCGATCAGGGGAACATCTGCGGCTTATGGATGCGGCCAGTACACGGATGCGGCGTTGGGAGCCAGCGCTGCGGTCTCCGATGCGGCGATGATTAGTGAGTGCCTCTTGAGGACTATGAGAAGCAGGAGAAGGCGTTCCTGCGAGACCGCAGCTTGATCCAGATGCACTACCTTCCCGAGTCCGCGGGCTACCCGCGTCACGGCATCATCCCTGCCGTCAAGCTGCCGCTGCGACGTATCGCCGAGACGTACGCCCAGTGCTTCAAACGCGAGAGCCACTACAACTCCGTGCAATTCCAGGCGGACGAGCCGTCGTGCCAGGCGGCGCTACTGACAAGCCAGCGGTTCGCGGCCTGCGGAAGTATCGTCGCCGGCGCCGCAGGATTCAGCTCGAAGTATTGGGCTGATCAAGGTGACCGCCTGGTGTTGGCATAGGCGTGGCTCCACCCATACGAGCGTGGCCAGGGCCTACTGTGGCAGCACTGGGCAGAACTGGAGCACGAGTACGGCCAGTTCCTCATCGCCCACCCATACAGACCGGCCATGACCCGCTTCCTCATTGCGCATCGAGACGACATCGACCCCGAGCGGATTACTCCGGGGTACCGTGAGGAGATCTACGGCAGCGAACACAGCTATTGATATTGGCGGCGAGCATCGTTTGCGGTCCACTCGGAAGTGGATTCATCAGCGGCGGCTGAGGGCGGATCACCCGCCATAACCCTGCAGGAAGGCAGGAGCTATGAGCCGCTGAATTCTCAGGCAGTTCTCGAGATCCGCGGCAAGCTTTGGGTGCTCCTGGACCCAATTCGGAGAGTGTGCAACGAACTCGCGGCTGTTGAAAACCGTGTATCGGTTCACGGCTGCAGCATCCAGTCGTTCCATCTGTGGCGAATGCCGAGAGATAACCAGGGCCAAGTCGTCGCCCAGCGGCGCCGTTACTCGCCGGAAGTAGTGAAGCGGCGCCCCGACCCCGTGGTCGAGGAAGCCAGGAGGAACTCCTGGTGGAGGGTCGGCGGTGACGCCAGAGAAGCAAGGGACACTATCGCCGATGAGTAGCCCCTCTCGTCGAGGTCGATAGCACGACCAATAGGAATCGCCGGCGAGCAGAAAAGCGACCACTGGATTCCATCGATCCTTCGGGCGCTCATACGGATCGTTGCGGATGTTCCATGGACTGAGTACATGCATCCTGATGAGGGAGAGGAAGCTCGTCTGGAGCTGCTCGGCGGACCATCCGTCGCTGGAATCTGTCGCTGCCACCTCGTTGCCGATCATGTGCATAAGGAAACGGCTGCGCTGGTACTGCAAGGCCATCAGCCATGCAAGCGGCTCACGAAGTTCAGCGGGCACCTCACGGCGCCGACTCACTGATAGTTCGCTGATCGCCGTCGCGGCTTCTCCCTCGATCGACGCCATCGCGGATTCCAGAGAGACGTGGTCGGGCTCCTTGCCAGGCCAATACAACGTGTGGCCATGGTTGCGGTGCCCGACGTCGGTGACGTTCGAGGTGAATTGGCGATCGGCCATGTACTTGTGAACGAGCAGCTTGCCGCCCGGCCCGCTGAACCGTTCCAAAAGGAACTGGGGCACGAAGTGATGCTTCTTGGGATGAGCAGGCACATCATTACCTTACGCTGTGTGTCCGGCCATGCGGCTTGCGCTCTGTGGCGGGACACCCATCGTCCCGCGAGGCGTGCTCGGGCCCTCGAGCGTGCGGTGAGGATTCGTTGATCCGTCTTGGCGCGAACCGCCTCTGCTCCTGAGCCGCGAGGTCCTGGACGGCTCTTCGCGGACCGGGTGCAGCCGCGATGTCCCAGTCAAAGACGCAGGTCACCGGAGCGTGATTGACAGCTGTCGTCACCGGAGAAGTAGCGCCGCGACTTGACCGGGCAGCAGCGTGCATATGTCGGTGATGGTGACGTGGGCGCCGTGGGTTGCGGTGAACTGCGCGATTGTGGTGTCCAGCGTGCCGAACTTGTCTTCGAACACGGCCCGCGCGCCCTTGGCTCGATCGAGCCCCCACGATGCGGTTGAGGTGCACGAGCGAAGGAAATGTCCCGGCCCGGGTCCGATGACCAGCAGCTCGGCGCGTGGGGCATCGGAGGCGGCAAGCAGCACGAAGTCCTTGAACGTCTGCCGTTTGCGCATCGAGTCAGCGCCCTTCCACTGGGAGAACTTAAACTCGGCGGCGCGCAGATCGGTGTGCAGATCGTAGGGCCGTGTCGGGTCGTTTCCTGCAGCCAGCGAAGGCCGAGTGATGATCCGCTCGCCGTCCTCAAGCAGGCTCGGCAGCGCGAGCACGATCCCGGCGGCATGCACGAGGTCGTTGATGCGGCCCAGCCGCGCCCGCACGATCACGGCAGCGGCCAGCAGTTCGGCGGTGATTCCGGCTGACGCCGCCGCCTGCGTGACACCGGCCCGGTCGGCACCTTCCAAGGTACGCTCAAGGGTGGCGACGGCCTCGGTCAGCGGGGCAGTGCGCAGAAAGTCGTCGAGTTTCTCAACCGCTGTCAGCAGATCCATCTCATCGGTCACGACGGGCATTGTCCCGCGGAGTACTCACGAGTGTCGGTCCACGCCCAGATCTCGCAGGCGTCTGATCCTTACAGCGACACAGAAATCGCGGCTTCCGCCTTCCGCTGAGGCCGTCGCGCCATGCTACGGGCGTCCGGCGCCGCCATGTGGCCGTCGCTACTGGAGCCCGCCGAACCGGCACAGGATGTCCTCGATTTCCCCTGCGGTGAAGTCATCGTCCCCCAGCTTGTAGTCCTTGAGGATCTCTAGGGCTGCCTCGGGCAGCTCCTCTACGCTGATGCGGTCCTTGCTTAGCCCTCGGATTAGGGCTCTGGCGCCGATGCCCGGATCGGCGTGGAGATAGATCTGCTCCGGTTCGTAACCTCGGTTGGCTCCGATGGATACAGCGGCGTCGTAGACAGTGACAGCCCCTACGTCGCGAACATTTCGCGCTTCGCGCTCGAGGATATGGTGAATGTCGTCAAAGCAGGTCGCAGATCTGATCTCATGACGGACCGTCTCCGAAGTGAGGCGGTCACGGAAAAGTGTCAGCGCGTTCTTGCGGCCGGAGGTAAGAGGTCGGCCGGGCTTGGCCTCGAGATGAGGATGGTACGTACCGTTCGCCCTACGGCCCTCGCCCGCAAGCGCTACAGCCTGCTCGAACGCCATTTCCCGGAACCGCCGGCGGTCCTCGGATTCAACCCACTGCTCCAAGCGCTGGTAGTCCCTGACTGCCCGGATCAGCTTCTCACGCGTGAGCTCCTCCACCCTCACCGCCTTCCCTTCGTCTTGGGCGCCGGTCATGCGTTCCGCTGAACGCGGCCCGACCCAGCGCAGGACTCTGCCACAATAGGCGTCCCGTCCAGCGCCGGCACAGACCCGCCGGACCGCACCGCAAGGCCGGCGAGCGGACCTCACGGGCCCGAACTCCACGAGGATGTAGTGCAGACCAAACGAACGGTCACTATCCCGACGTGGGTCGGCGCATCGGTGATGCTGCTACTCGGCGCAGCTGTCGCAGCCTTGATCATCACAATCGCACAAGCCCCGAAACGGCAGTCCGCAAGCGAGTCCATGACGGCCGCAGCAAAGCCACCGACTCCTGCCGCCACGTCCGCAGCGACCCCGGCCGTCCCGACACCGGAAGCCACTGTGGTTTCCATCCCTGCTCCGCAGCCGCATGGATCCTTGGCAGTGGTGCAGGCTGGCGGCTCCTACGGCCAAGGGTTCCCCGACGGGCCATGTGCGAACTGGCTGATGCGGTTCCAGAACAACTCCGACACAGAGATCATCCAGATCACGTTCGCCCCCGCCGCTGGTTCCTACACCAACTACAAGAAGTGGAACGGAACCTCGTTCCCGACCATCGCCGCAGCAGCGCCGGCCCCAGCGGTCCTGAACGTGTCGATCCCCGCCCACAGCTATCAGGACATCCGCTTCAAGACATGCACGACGACGCCACCGCCGGCTGACCCCGACTACCAGTTCGAGGCCGAAGCCGCACATGTCACCTACACCTGGGCTACCGGCGCACCCGGCACCGTCAGTTGACCGGCGGGGACTTCTTTACGGATCGACCGGAACCCGCTGCGCAAGGAAGCGATCTGTAGAGCGTGCGGCCGACACTTCTACACGCGGTAGCCCCGGCGACTGCGGCACGGAAACCCGTGTGAGTCCTTGTGTTGGTTGAGGCTCAGCGATGGCGCGACATGCGTGAAGGTCCTACCGCCGGCCAGGCACTTGATCCGGTAGCTGGCGGAAGTGCTCCTGCGAGACGTACTTCGCAAGCAAACTGGGCGCGCATCGTGCTAGGCGCGGTCGCCTTCGGTGAGGTCGGGGCCCGGTACGGGGTCACGTCCGCTGGTGTGGTGTAACTGACCTTGAGCTGGGCTCTAGCGCGTTGGGAGCCATCGCAGGACGTTCGTAGGGAAGTGTTCGAAGTT
>NZ_JBGCCP010000051.1:0-58097 GCF_041262705.1 Catenulispora sp. MAP12-49
GTCGAGGTCGGTATTCACACACAGACAACGACACCCTTCGCCATGCCGTCACGCAGGCCCACGACCAGCCCAGCCTTCGGACTCAATCATCTAGCACTCGATGACGTTCACCGCGAGCCCTCCGCGAGCCGTCTCCTTGTACTTCACCTTCATATCGGCCCCGGTCTCCCGCATGGTCTTGATGACCTGATCCAGTGAGACGTGGTGCCGGCCATCGCCGCGCAGGGCCATGCGGGCGGCGGTGATCGCCTTGACCGAGGCCACCGCGTTGCGTTCGATGCACGGGATCTGCACCAGGCCGCCGACCGGGTCGCAGGTCAGGCCCAGATGATGCTCGATGGCGATCTCCGCGGCGTTCTCCACCTGCTCGGGGGTGCCGCCGAGCACTTCGGTCAGACCCGCGGCGGCCATGGCGCACGCGGAGCCCACTTCGCCCTGACATCCCACCTCGGCACCGGAGATGGAGGCGTTCTCCTTGATCAGGATGCCGATCGCCGCCGCGGTCAGCAGGAAGCGCACCACGCCTTCGTCGTCCGCGCCGGGGACGAACCGCATGTAGTAGTGCAGTACCGCGGGGACGATCCCGGCCGCGCCGTTGGTCGGCGCGGTGACCACGCGGCCGCCGGCGGCGTTCTCCTCGTTCACCGCGATCGCGAACAGGGTCACCCAGTCCATGGCGTGCAGCGGATCGCGGCCGTCGTTCTCGGCGCGCAGCCGCCGGTGCAGGGTCGGGGCGCGGCGTCGGACCCGCAGGCCTCCGGGCAGGGTGCCCTCGTGGGCGCAGCCGCTGCGAACGCATTCCTGCATGACGGACCAGATGTGTAGCAGCCCGCTGCGGATGTCCTGCTCGCTGCGCCATGCCTGTTCGTTGGCGAGCATGATCGCGCTGATCGTCAGGCCCGTGTCCCGGGTCAGCGCGAGCAGTTCGGCGCCGGTCGCGAAGGGATGGCTGAGCGGAGTCGGGTCGGGGACGATCCGCGGCTCGCCGGTCGTGGAGGTTTCGGAGGTCTTGGCGGTCTCGGCGTGATCCAGGACGAACCCGCCGCCGACCGAGTAGTACGTGCGCTCAGCCAACGGTTGTCCGTCGGAACCGGACGCCGTGAACGTCATACCGTTCGAGTGGAACGGCAGGCGCCGACGTCGGTGCAGCACGATGTGGTCGTCGAGCGCGAAGCCGATCGGATGCTTGCCGAGCAGCCGCAGCTCGCCGGCCGCCCGCACTCGCGCGACGGCCGGGTCCGCCTCCGCGGGATCGACCAGCTCGGGTTCCGCGCCCTCCAAGCCGAGCACGACGGCCTTGACGCTGCCGTGCCCGTGCCCCGTGGCGCCGAGCGACCCGAACAGCTGCGCCCGCACCGAGCGCACTTCGCCAAGCAGCCCGTCGTCCTCCAGCGCGGCGGCGAACATCCGGGCGGCGCGCATCGGCCCCACCGTGTGCGAGCTGGAGGGACCGATGCCGATCTTGAACAGGTCGAAGACGCTCAGGCTCACAGCGGCCGCTCTCGGTATTCGGCGCAGGCGTCGATGAGCCAGTCCGCGAGGCAGGGCGCGAAGGACGGCCGGACCAGCAGGCCGACGCTGGTCGGCGAGAAGACCCGCAGGATCACCCCGGTCTGCGCGATCAGCGTTTGCACGCACAGGCCAGCCGGGCTCAAGCGCGGATCCAAATCGACCGAGCACCCGCGAGCCAGCACCTCACGGGTCAACGGACCGTCCAGGCTCACCGCAGTGCGCTGGGCCGAGACGTCGACGACCGAGCCGAACTCCTCGCCGATGGCCTCGCGCAGCAGCCGAGGAAGGTCCCGCGCGTCGTCGGCAGGCGTGAGGACCAGGAACTCGTCCGGACCCAGCCACAAGACCCGCGTAGCGTCCGAGCCGGTCTCGGAACAGGCCGCGGGCAGCTGGCACCCCAGCACCTCCTCGACCGCGGGCGCCACGGGACTGGCGGGATCCAAGCGCAGCGAGAACTGGCCGAGGAACGGCAGCTCCGTGACTCGCAACCCGTCGGGCAACTCGGCGAAGGCCGCCGCATAGCCGGCGAGCGGACTATGGCGGATGGGCGTCTCAACCGTCACGGCGGGCCCCTTCCTTGTCGAAGAGCACTGAATCAGTGACCGTCACCGAGGCGAGCGTGCCGTCGTCGAGCGTGGCGTACAGCGTTTCGCCGACGCGCTCGCGGCCGGAGCGGACCAGCGCGAGCGCGAAGGTCCGGCCGAGCGCGGCGCTGCGGTAGCTGGAGGTGACGTGGCCGAGCATCGGCACCGGCATCGGCGGCGCGGACAGCGTCGAGGTGGCGACGATCTGGGCCCCCTCGGGCAACAGCACCCGCTCGTCGGTCGGCAGCAGGCCGACCAGCTGTTTGCGATCGGCCCGAAGGTTCTCCTCGCGGGTGAAGGACCGCTTGCCGATGAAGTCCGGCTTCTTCTTCGACACCACCCACGCCATGCCCAGGTCCTGGGGCGTCACCGTGCCGTCGGTGTCCTGGCCGATGATCGGGAAGCCCTTCTCGGCCCGGAGCACGTGCATGGTCTCGGTGCCGTAGGGCGTGATCCCGTACGGCGCGCCCGCGTCGATCAGTGCCTCCCAGACGGCGAGCCCGTCCCAGGCCACCACGTTGATCTCGTAGGCGAGCTCGCCGGAGAAGCTGATCCGGCACACGCGGGCGGGCACCCCGGCGACGGTGGCCTCGCGCCACGTCATGTACGGGAACGCGTCATTGCTCACGTCCAGGTCGGGGGCGAGCGCACCGAGCACGTCCCGGGACCGGGGCCCGACCAGCGGGATGGTCACCCAGTGCTCGGTGACCGACGTCAGGTGCACGCGCAGCTCCGGCCATTCGGTCTGCAGCCATTCCTCCATCCATTCCAGGATCTTGGCGGCGTTGCCCGTGGTCGTGGTCAGTACGTACTCGTTCTCGGCCACGCGCATGACGGTGCCGTCGTCCAGCACCATGCCGTCCGCGCCGCACATGACGCCGTAGCGGACCGAGCCGACCTTCAGGGTGCTCATCATGTTGGTGTAGACCCGGTCGAGGAAGACCCCCGAGTCGGGTCCCCGCACATCGATCTTGCCGAGCGTGGAGCCGTCCATCAGGGCCACCGATTCGCGGGCGGCGCGACACTCGCGCAGCACGGCCGTCTCCATGTCCTCGCCCGGCTGCGGGAAGTACCACGGCCGGTGCCACTGGCCGACGTTCTCGAACAGCGCGCCGTGCGCGACGTGCCACGGATGCAGCGCCGTCACGCGGACCGGGTCGAACAGCGCGCCCCGGTCCCGGCCGGCCAGTGCCGCGAAGGGGACCGGGACGAAGGGCGGACGGAAGGTGGTGGTGCCGAGATCTGCGATGTCCACGCCGAGCGCCTCGGCGATGATGCCGGAGGCCAGGATTCCTGACGTCTTGCCCTGATCGTGGGCGGTGCCGATGGTCGTGTAGCGCTTGACGTGCTCCACCGAACGCAGCCCGGCGCCGGTGGCCCGCAGCACGTCGGCCACGGTCGCGTCGCGTTGCAGATCGACGAAGCGAGTGCAGACACCGTCGGCTTCCGCCGGGTCCGGGACCGCCCAGAGCACTTGGCCCGGCAGGCCTTCGGACTGCGGCACCTGGCCGGGCAGGCCTTCGGACGGCGGCACCTGAACCGGAATGTCCTCGGACCGCAGCGCGGCCGCGTGCAGCCCTGCCGGCTCCGCCACCGCGACCTCGCGCCCGAGCGCTGCCAACGCGCGGCGCGCGGCGGCCGTGCCGTCGGCAAGGCATTCGCCGAGCGTGAACACGCCGTGAGCCGAACCGGCGGTCCGGACGCCCGGCAGTTCTTCGCCGGGGACGAACGCGCCGAGGGCGGGCTCGTAACGAAGCTTGCCCTGGGCCTGGCTGAACAGGTGCACGGCCGGGTTCCACCCGCCGGAGACCAGCAGCGTGTCGCAGGGGATCTGCGTGCGCGGCGTCAGGTTGCCCTGGTGCAGCGTCGCGGCGCGGATTCCGGCGATCCGCTCCTCTCCCGTGGTCCCGGCGACCACATGTCCCGGCATGACGGCGATGCCGCGCTCCCGGCACTGCCGAACCCACTCCTGCGGTGCCTGGTCGCGGGAGTCCAGCACCACAGCGATCTCGGCGCCCGCGTCGGCGAGTTCGATCGCTGCGGCATAGGCGCTGTCGTTGGTGGTGAACACCGCGATGCGGCGGCCGGGGAGCACGGCGTGGCGGTGCAGGTAGGTGCGGGCCGCGCCGGCCAGCATGATGCCGGGACGGTCGTTGTCGGCGAAGACCACGGGCCGCTCGTATGCTCCGGCGGCGACCACGATCTGCTTCGCCCGGATCCGCCAGACCCGCTGTCTGGACAGGTGTGAGGGCGCGTCGGCGGAGGCTGTCGCGGAAATACCGAGGTGGTCGGTCCGCTTCTCCAGCGCGAGCACCAGGTTGTCGTCGTAGCGTCCGAAGGCCGTGGTCCGGGTGAGGACGCGCACGTCGGGGAAGGTGGACAGCAGGGCCGACTCGGCGGCCGCCACCTCGCTGGCGGGGACGCCGTCGATCTTCTCTGTCGTGCCGAGAAGGGAGCCGCCCACCTGCGCCTGGTCGTCCACCAGGATCACCCGGGCTCCGGCCAGAGCGGCGGTCAGCGTCGCCGCGAGCCCTGCCGGTCCGGCCCCGACGACCAGGACGTCGCAGTGTGCGTGCATGGTGTCGTAGCGGCTCGGGTCCGGCTCGTCCGCAAGTCGTCCCTGGCCTCGCAGCCCGCGGGCAACCAGGCCGTCGTACAGCTCGACGGTCGTCGCGGTGAGCATCGGCTCGGGGAACGGCGCCTCGATCTGCACCAGGGCGCTGGGCTCCTCCACCCCCGCCGAGACAATGCCGCGCGGCCGACCGTGGGCGATGCTGGTCGCGACGTGGTGCACGCCGTGCGCGAGCAGCGCCGAGGCGAGCGTGTCGCCGGGGTGGCCGGTGTATTCGATCCCTTCGAAGACGAAGGTCAGAGTGCGGGTCCGGTCGATGTGTCCGCCGGAGGGCAGCCGCAGGGAGGCGTTCATGCGATCACCGGCTTCGGTGCGTCGGGGCGGTAGGTGGCGAGCACCTGGTGGGTGGCGGTGTCGCGGACGGCGTTGAACCACCGCCGGCAGCCGGCGGAGTGGACCCAGCGTTCCGCGAAGCGGCCCTTCGGGTTGTCGCGGAAGAAGAGGTATTCGGCCCACTGGGCGTCGGAGAGGGCATACGGGTCGGCCGGGTAGGGCACGTGCGCCTGGCCGCCGTAGTGGAATTCGGCTTCCTCACGCTCGCCGCACCAGGGGCAGGGGATGAGCTGCATGGCTTCTCTTTCCTCAGTGGGCGACGGCTGCGGCGCCGTGTTCGTCGACCAGGGCCCCGGTGGTGAACCGGTCGAGGGTGAACGGGGCGTTGAGGGGGTGCGGCTCATCGTGCGCGACAGTGTGCGCGAAGCACCAACCGACCCCGGGGGTGGCCTTGAACCCGCCGGTGCCCCACCCGCAGTTCAGATACAAGCCCTCGACGGGGGAGAGCCCGACGATCGGCGAAGCGTCGGGGGTGACGTCGACGATGCCGGCCCAGGTGCGCAACAGGTGGGCGCGGGCGAAGATCGGGAACAACTCCAGCGCTGCGGCCATCTGGCGCTCGATGATGTGGAACGAGCCGCGTTGCCCGTATCCGTTGTAGCTGTCCACGCCGGCACCCATCACCAGCTCGCCCTTGTGCGCCTGGGACACGTATACGTGCACTGCGTTGGACATCACGACGGTCGGGTGCACCGGTTCGAGCAGTTCGGAGACCAGGGCTTGAAGCGGGTGGCTCTGGAGCGGCAGCCGCAGGCCCACCATGCCGGCCAGCACCGAGGTGTGGCCGGCGGCGGCCAGCGCCACCTTTCCCGTGGCGATCGGCCCGCGGGTGGTCTGCACGCCCACGACCCGGCCGCCGCGGACGTCGATCCCCGTCACTTCGCAGTTCTGGATCAGGTCGATGCCGCTGGCGTCCGCGCGGCGGGCGAAGCCCCAGGCGACGTAGTCGTGCTTGGCGATGCCCGCGCGCGGCTGGTAGGTCGCTCCGTGCACCGGGTAGCGCACGTCGGGGGAGATGTTGACGATCGGGCAGATCTTCGCCACCTCCTCAGGATTCAGCCACTGCGCGTCGACGCCGTTGAGCTGGTTGGCGAACACCCGCCGCTTGCTGTCCCGGACGTCCTGCAGGCTGTGTGCGAGGTTCAGCACGCCGCGCTGGCTGAACAGGATCGGGTAGTCGAGATCCTCCTCCAGCCCCTCCCACAGCTTCAGTGAGTGCTCGTAGATGCCGGCGCTCTCGTCCCACAGGTAGTTCGAGCGGATGATGGTGGTGTTCCGGGCCATGTTGCCGCCGGCCAGCCAGCCCTTCTCCAGGACCGCCACGTTGGTGATGCCGTGGTTCTGGGCCAGGTAGTGCGCGGTGGCCAGACCGTGCCCGCCGCCGCCGACGATCACCACGTCGTAGGACGGCTTCGGATCCGGATTGCGCCACAGGAAGTCGGGGTGCTCCGGCAGCGGCGTGTCGGTCAGGCCGGTCAGGCCGGTCGTGCCGGTCGCGCCGGTGATGCCGGTCGTGCCGGTCATGCCGCGCCTCCGTTCAGCTCGGGGTAGAGCGGGAACGCGCCGGCGAGCTTGGCGACCCGGGACCGAAGGTAGTCCGCGAGCCTGTCGTCGAGCTGTTCGGGAATGAGCGTCCGGGCGATGATGTCGGCGACCTCGCGGAACTCCGGGTCGCCGAAGCCGCGCGTGGCCAGCGCCGGAGTGCCGATCCGCAGCCCCGAGGAGACCATCGGCGGGCGCGGGTCGAACGGGACGGCGTTGCGGTTGACGGTGATGCCGACCGCGTGCAGCCGGTCCTCGGCCTGCCGGCCGTCCAGGGTGCTGCGACGCAGGTCCACCAGGACCAGGTGCACGTCCGTGCCGCCGGTGAGCACCGTTATCCCGGCCTCGGCGGTGTCGTCGGCCAGCAGCCGTCCGGCCAGGATCCGCGCCCCGGCCAGGGTGCGCTGCTGACGCTCGCGGAACTCCTCGGACGCGGCCGCCTTGAACGCCACCGCCTTGGCCGCGATGACGTGCTCCAGCGGGCCGCCCTGCTGACCGGGGAAGACCGCGGAGTTGATCTTCTTGGCCAGGTCCGCCCGGGACAGGATCACGCCGCCGCGCGGCCCGCCGAGCGTCTTGTGGGTGGTGGTCGTGACGACGTCCGCGTACGGGACGGGGGACGGGTGCAGTCCGGCGGCCACCAGCCCGGCGAAGTGGGCCATGTCCACCATCAGATAGGCGCCGACCTCGTCGGCGATCCGCCGGAAGGCTTCGAAGTCCAGCTGCCGGGGGTACGCGGACCAGCCGGCCACGATCATCCTGGGGCGGTGTTCCCGCGCGAGCTGCTCGACCTCGTCCATGTCGACGCGGAAGTCGGACTCGCGGACGTGGTACGGGACGACGTTGTAGAGCTTGCCGGAGTAGTTCAGCCGCATACCGTGGGTCAGGTGTCCGCCGTGCGCCAGGTCCAGGCCGAGGATCGTGTCGCCGGGGTCGAGCAGGGCGAACATCGCCGCGGCGTTGGCCTGCGCGCCGGAGTGCGGCTGGACGTTGGCCGCCTCGGCGCCGAACAGCGCGGCGACCCGGTCGATGGCCAGGCGCTCGACGACGTCGACATGCTCGCAGCCTCCGTAGTACCGCCGGCCCGGATAGCCCTCCGCGTACTTGTTGGTCAGGACAGAGCCCTGAGCCTCCATCACCGCCAGCGGGGCGAAGTTCTCGCTCGCGATCATCTCCAGCGTCGACTGCTGGCGTTCCAGCTCCGCCCCGACCGCCGCGGCGACCTCCGGGTCGAAGACGGCCAACGGTCGGGACAGGACGCTCGCGGCACTGTTCGCCGCGGTCGCCTCCGTGGTCTCCAGGCCCATGCCAACCCCTTGGAAGACTAGATGTGGATGACTGATATATCAGTTGTACGGTGAGCGCAGCCGCACGTCAAGGCCTTCAAGGCGACTGATATATCAGTCGTTGCGCTACAGTTGGGCAAGGCACGTGTCGGGTGAGGGAGGGCGAGGGAGGGTGTGCGCATGTCGGTGGCGGTGGAGAGCCGGAGCCAGAGCCAGAGTCGGAGCCAGAGCCAGCTGTCGTTGACCGAGCAGGCCTACCGGGACCTGCTCGACCGCCTGGTGACGCTGCAGATCCCGCCGGGCGCGCCCATCAACGACGTGCACGTCGCCGCGGAGCTCAGAGTCGGACGCACTCCGGTGCGCGAGGCGCTCAAGCGCCTGGAGGCCGAGCGCCTGGTGGTGTCCTATCCGCGGCGCGGCACCTTCGCCACCGAGGTGCAGATCACCGATCTGGGCTATCTCACCGAGGTGCGCCAGCGCCTGGAGCCGCTGGCCGCCTCCATGGCCGCGCGCCGGGCGAGCCCGGTGCACAAGGCCGCGCTCACCGATCTGCTGGACGAACTCGACGATGCCGACGGCGCCGACGTCGATGAGCTGATCCGGCTGGACATGCGGGTGCACCGCGCCCTGTACGCCGCGACGTCCAATCCCTTCCTCGAGGACACCTTGGTGCGGTACGACAACCTCGCCACCCGCATCTGGTGCCTGTTCCTCGATCGTCTGCCAGGGTTGGCCGGCCATGTCGGCGAGCACGGCCCCATGGTGCGGGCGGTGCTCGCGGGCGAGGAGGACCAGGCGGCGGTTCTGGCGGCCGAGCACGTCACAGGATTCGAA
The DNA here is from genome assembly GCF_041262705.1 of Catenulispora sp. MAP12-49. Lineage (NCBI taxonomy): Bacteria > Bacillati > Actinomycetota > Actinomycetes > Catenulisporales > Catenulisporaceae > Catenulispora > Catenulispora sp. MAP12-49. The sequence goes on from NZ_JBGCCP010000051.1 coordinate 8,724, forward strand.
GCGGCGATCCGTGCCCTTTTGTGATCAGGCCCGCTGAACCGGCCTTCCTGATGGGGGCTCACTGCGCCTTCTCGTGACGGTAGAACTCGGCGTGATCGGGTTCCAGCGGCGTGTTCCCGAGAAGGAGGTCGGCGGACTTCTCCGCGAGCATCATCACGGGTGCGTAGATGTTGCCGTTCGTCACATACGGCATGGCGGACGCGTCGACCACGTGCAGTCCCTCCAAGCCGTGCACCTCCATGCTGGCCGGATCCAGCACGGACATCGCGTCGGTGCCCATCCGGGCCGTGCAAGAGGGATGCAATGCGGTCTCCCCGTCCTTGGCCACCCACTCCAGGATCTGCGCGTCGGTCTCGACGGCCGGGCCGGGCGAGATCTCGCCGTCGCTGTACTCGGCGAACGCGGGTTGGCCGAGGATGGAGCGGGTGACCCGGATCGCCTCGACCCATTCGCGGCGGTCCTGGTCGGTGGACAGGTAGTTGAAGCGCAGCGCCGGCTTGTCGCCGGGGTCGCGCGACGTGATCTTCACACTGCCGCGGGCGTCGGAGTACATCGGGCCGATGTGGACCTGGTAGCCGTGGCCGCCGGCCGGGGCGGAGCCGTCGTAGCGGACGGCGATCGGCAGGAAGTGGAACATCAGATTGGGGTAGGCGACATCCTCGTTGCTCCGGACGAAGCCGCCGCCCTCGAAGTGGTTCGTCGCACCGGGGCCTTCGCGCAGGAACAGCCACTGCGCGCCGATGAACGGCCGCCGCCACATCTTCATGGCCGGCTGCATCGAGACCGGCTGCTTGCACGCGTGCTGCACGTAGACCTCCAGGTGGTCCTGGAGGTTCTCGCCGACACCGGGCAGATGCGCGACGGCGTCGATGCCCAGGGCCTTGAGCTCCTCGGCGTTGCCCACGCCGGAGAGTTGGAGGAGCTGCGGTGTGTTGATCGCGCCGCCGCACAGGATCACCTTGCCGCCGCGGACCTGTTCCGGCGCCCCGTTCCGGCGGGCGAACTCGACGCCGACCGCGCGCTTTCCCTCGAACAGAACCCGGTGGACCAGCGTGCGTGTCCGCACTTCCAGGTTGGGCCGCTTGAGGACGGGGTGCAGGTAGGCGCGAGCGGCGCTCAGCCGGCGTCCGCGCCGCAGGTTGCGGTCGAAGGCGGCGAAGCCCTCCTGCCGGTACCCGTTGACGTCGTCGGTCAGCGGATAGCCCGCCTGCTGCACGGCCTCGAAGAAGGCGGAGAACAGCGGGTTGGCGACCGGCCCGCGCTCCAGCACCAGGGGCCCGTCATGGCCGCGGAAGACACCGTCCTTGTCGGCCAGACAGTTCTCCATCCGCTTGAAGTACGGCAGACAGTGGGCGTAGTCCCACTCCTTCATCCCCGGATCGGCGCCCCAGCGCTGGTAGTCCATGGGGTTGCCCCGCTGGAATATCATGCCGTTGATGCTGCTCGAGCCGCCGAGGACCTTCCCGCGCGCGTGGTAGACACGGCGCCCGTTCATGAACGGCTCGGGCTCGGACTCGTACTTCCAGTCGTAGAAACGGCTGCCGATCGGAAAGGTCAGGGCGGCGGGCATGTGGATGAAGACATCCCACGGATAGTCCGGCCGGCCCGCTTCCAGGACCAGCACCCGATGGCCGGGATCGGCGCTGAGCCGGTTGGCGAGCGCGCAGCCGGCCGAACCGCCGCCGACGATGATGAAATCGTAGTGCAGGGACATCGTTCTCCTGCCCGAGCTGTCGGCACCCAACGGGGCGCAAGTTTCGCTATGAGAAACATGAACCGTGGTGCGCAACAGTTTCACCCTGCCGTCACCGGACGTCAAGGTTCCGGGCTCGTGCGAGGAGTTGCTTAGTTAGCAACGCTGTGCGTAATTCGAGACAGCGGGCCTCTGACTTGTGTGTGGGTGAGGTCCTCGTGTAGGTGCGGGGGCAAGGTCAAGGGCTTACAGGCGCCGCCGGAGGCGCTCTTGACCTTGCTTGTTGCCCTTGCTCTTGACTGTCGCAGTAGACCCGACCATCTACCCACACCACCGCCGCCCCGCGAAACCAGCGGCACTCCCGACCCGCGCCACCAACGAATCCCGTAAACCATGCGCGAAGCCGTCAAAAAATGCCTGTGCTTGTCAACCCACAAACAAACCCGCGCCCGCCACGCCCACCTACACATACGTCACTGCGACTGTGACTGCACCTGCACGCCTGCCAGCCCGCGCTGCACTACGCGGCCGCCGCCCGGCCTCACGGCCAAGCCGCGATCGACCACTGGTCCTCGGTCCCGCTCCCACAGCTCTGAATCGATGCCACGTTGCTGCTCTTCACCGGGCTGGTCCGGAGGCAGGTGTCGTAGGGCTGGCCGCCGTGTCCGGGGGCCGTGTTGTGGACGCTTATGTAGCTTGCGCCGGCGGCTTGCTCGGTGAACCACTGGGAGCCGTCTGACGTGCCTGCGCAGGTGGCCAAGGAGAGATTGACGGTGAAGAGTTGGTCCCACTCGTCTGAGTGCAGGCATTGTCCGGGGACGTATGCGGTCTCCAGCTGGATGGAGCCGCCGGGGCCTTGGTGCAGCTTCCAGTGGGCCGTCGGGCCGGTGCAGTCGGTGAGGATGCTGACCGCGGTGCCGTCGGTGCCCAGGCATCGTGTGCCGGCGGTGCCGTTGGGGGCCGGTTGCAGGGTGTACTGCGCCTGGGGCGGCGGGGTGGTGATCGGGGCCGGTGCGGTTGTGTGGGGTGGCGTGGTCGCGGGGTGGGCCGGCGTCGTGGTGGTGCTGCCTGCGGGGGCGTTCCTTGTTGTCGTCAGGACCGTGGTGGAGCCGGGGGCCGGGGGTGGGGTCGTGGTCGGGCCGGGAGGGGTGCTGGTGGCATCGGAGGTCGGCTGGGGTGTCGGGGAGGACGAGGATGGCGAGGACGAGGCCGGTGACGACGGTGTCGTGTTCGCCGCCGGGGTCGAGCCCGACCGTCCTGGGATGGTGTGGGAGGTGGGGCTGTTGCCCGCGGCCACGACCGGGCTGCCGCCGCCGTCGATCCCCAGCATCACGGCCGCCGCGACGACCAGGACCGCGGCCGCGCCCATGACCACCACGGCCTTGCGCGGTACGCGGCGTGCTGGGGAAGGCTCGACCTGAGGTCCGGCTTCTGCGTCTTCGGGGTCTGGGTCGGCAGTGGAAGGCTGGGCGCTGCCGTCCTCCTTCTCCGAGACGTGCGTCTCAGTATCCTGCGTTTCAGCATCCTGAGCGAAGGCCGACATCGCCTCTGGCCCGCCCCGGAACAGGTCCATGAGCTCCTGCGCCGTCGGACGCTTGTCAGGATCCTTCGTCAGACACCGCGCCAGCAGCGAACGCAGCGGCTCCTCGATCCCCTCCAGGTCCGGTTCGTGGTGCACGATCCGGTAGATCAGCGCGGCCGGCACTCCGTCCCCGAAGACCAGGCGGCCCGTCGCGGCGAAGGCCAACAGGCCGCCGAGGGCGAACACGTCCACGGGCGGGCCGGTCGGCTCCGCGGCCCGGTCGGATACTTGTTCGGGGGCCATGAACTGGGGCGTGCCGAGCAGCATCCCGGTCCGCGTCATCGTGCTTCGGCCCAGGTCGCGGGCGATGCCGAAGTCGATCAGGCGCGGGCCGTCGGGTGCCATCAGCACGTTCGAGGGCTTCACGTCCCGGTGCACCAGGCCGGCGTCGTGGACGGCGGCGAGCGCCTCGGCGAGCGCCGCGCCGAGTTCGCGGACGCGGTCGGACGACAGGGGTCCGCTCTCGGTGACCGACGTCCACAGCGACTCCGCCGGGATGTACTCCGTGGCCAGCCAGGGGCGGGGCGCGTCCGGATCGGCGGCGAGCACGGCGGCCATGTAGGGGCCGCGCATCCGGCCGGCTGCCTCGGCCTCGCGGGCGAACCGCTTGCGGTACTCGCGGTCGCGGGCCAGGTCGGCGTGGACCGACTTCACCGCTACTTCGACGCCGTCGTCGCCGGCTCCCAGATAGACCCGGCCCATGCCGCCCTCGCCGAGGACGCCGATGATCCGGTAGGGGCCGATCGATTCCGGATCATCCTCGCTCAGCGGCTCCATAGTCCCCCCGACCTCGCACCTTTATCAGTCCCCGATCACGCGGCTGCGTGCCATACGGTTACCGCATCGTCTCGGGGCCGGTCAACACGGTGGGTTCGGCGGGCCCGGCCGGCCGGGCGCCCTTGCACCCCGGTGGAACGGTCAGTAGGTTCACCATCGCCGTCAGTGAATACGAACCCTGATTCACTGTGCGCCGTCCGCTCCACGCCACCGTCCCCGCCTTTCCAGGAGCCTTCGTGGAAACACCCCACCGGCATCGCGCGGTCAGATCCCTGATCGCGCTCGCCACCCTCACCGCCGCCGCGCTCTCGATCGGTCCCGCCCAGAGCGCCCTCGCGGCGTCCGGCCCCGTCCCGGGCACTGCGTCCTCCGGCGGGCACCAGGTCGCGGTCAAGCGCCTGTGCGCCGCGCCGAGCGATGGGCGGATGGCCTGTATGGCCTTGGCCCGCACCGACATCCCGGGGGTGAACGCGGACGCCGTCGCGCCGAACGCCACCCCGTCCGGATACGGCCCGACCGACCTGCGCTCCGCCTACAACCTCTCCGGGAGCGGCAGCGCCGGCGAGACGATCGCGATCGTCGACGCCTTCGACGACCCGAACGCCGAGAGCGACCTGGCCGCTTACCGCAGCCAGTACGGCCTGAGCGCCTGCACCACCGCGAACGGCTGTTTCCGCAAGGTCGACCAGACCGGCGGCACCCACTACCCGGCCGGCGACTCCGGCTGGGCCGGGGAGATCTCGCTGGACGTGGACATGGTCTCGGCCATCGCGCCGTCGGCCCACATCCTGCTGGTCGAGGCGAACTCCTCGATGATGACCGACCTCGGCACCGCGGAGAACGAGGCCGTGGCCCTGGGCGCGCGGTTCGTCAGCAACAGTTGGGGCGGTGGCGACAGCGCTTCGGACGCCAACTACGACAGCTTCTACTTCAACCACCCGGGCGTGGCCATCACCGTCTCCTCCGGCGACGGCGCCTACAGCGCGGGCGTGGAGTACCCGGCCGCGTCGCAGTACGTGACCGCGGTCGGCGGCACGAGCCTGACCCGGGCCTCGAACGCCCGCGGCTGGACCGAGAGCGTCTGGAAGACCAGCCCCACCGAGGGCGCGGGCTCGGGCTGCTCCGCCTACGACGCCAAGCCCGCCTGGCAGACCGACTCCGGCTGCGCCAAGCGCATGGTCGCCGACGTGTCCGCGGTCGCCGACCCGGCGACCGGCGTCGCCGTCTACGACAGCTACGGCGCCGCCGGCTGGCAGGTCTACGGCGGCACCTCGGCGGCGTCGCCCATCATCGCGTCCGTCTACGCCCTGGCCGGCGCCCCGGGCAGCGGCGACCGGCCGTCGCAGTACCCTTACCAGCACACCGCCGCCCTGAACGACGTGACCGCCGGCAACAACGGCACGTGCAGCCCCGCCTACTTCTGCACCGCCGAACCCGGCTACGACGGCCCCACCGGTCTGGGCACTCCCAACGGCACCGCGGCGTTCGCCCCGACCGCCTCGACCGGGAACCTGCTCCAGTCGCCGTCCTTCGAGGGATCGGCGGCCGGCTGGCAGGCGTTCGTCCCGACCGGCGGCACCGTGAACATGGTCGACTACAACACGGCCTCCGGCGCCCCGGCTTCGGCCCACGACGGCACGTGGTACCTGGCCTTCAACACCAACGCCGCCGGCGGTTCGGTCTACCAGGACGTCAACGTCAACTCGGCGGCCAACAGCTCGTGGACCGCCACGGCGTGGGTCGCCGCGCAGTCCGGCACCGCCAGCGGCACGTTCTGCGCCTGGGCCCTGGGACCGAACGTCAACAGCTGCCACAACTACACGGTCGGTACCGGCTACACCCAGATCCAGGTGGTCCTCAGCCTGCCCTCGACGTACTCCTCGATCCGCTTCCAGGTCTACCCGGCCGTCAACGGCGGCACCACCGACCTGGACACCACCAGCCTCGTCGCGAACAAGCTGACCGCCGGCTCCTTCGAGCAGAACACCACCGGCTGGCAGCGTTTCGTCCCGACCGGGGGCACCGTGAACATGGTCGACTACAACACCTCCACCGGCGCCCCGGCCCCGGCCCAGGACGCGAGCGGCTACTTGGCCTTCAACACCAACGCCGCCGGCGGCTCGGTCTACCAGGACGTACCGGTCACCGCAGCGGCGGGCGCCTCCTACACGGCGACCGTGTGGCTCTCATCCCAGGGCGGGACGACCAGCGGCACCTTCTGCCTGTGGGGTCTGGGCCCCAACACGAACGCCTGCACGACCTACAGCGTGGCCGCGGGGAACTACACGTTGTACAAGGTCGTCTACACCGCCCCGCAGGCCCTCTCGGGCCTGCGTTTCCAGGTGTACCCGGCCGTCAACGGCGGCACCACGGACATGGATACGGCGACGTTGGTGACGAGCTGACCGCCTCAGGACAAGAGACGGCCCGGCGTGACCACGCCGGGCTGTTTCTGCAGACTCCGACGAAGCCGGTTGAAGAGCTTGGGCTGGTTCACGCCCAGCACCGCGACCTCCTTGCCGGCCCGCCGATAGACGGCCACGAACGAGCGGCTGTCGACGTCGCCCTCGACGATCTGCGGTTCGTCCTGCGGGCCGACGTGTCCGGCCAGTTGGATCCGCACATGGTACTGGTCCGACCAGAAGTAGGGCGGCACGGCGGGCGGCACCGCGGGTGAGCCGGACAGCAGTGTCCGTACCGCGGTCTTCGGCTGCTCCATCGCGTGGGTCCAGTGCTCGATCCGGGAGCGCCGTCCGGTGAAGGGGTTCGGGCAGTTGGCGATGTCGCCCACCGCCACGACGTTGGGCACGCTGGTCGCGCAGCCGGCGTCGCAGAGCACTCCGTCGCCGACCTCGACGCCTGACCCGGCGAGCCAGGCGGTGGCGGGGGTGACGCCGATGCCCGCGACGACGACGTCCGCGGGCAGCAGCCGGCCGTCGTCCAGCAGGACGCCCTCGACCCGCTCCGCGCCGGTGAAGCCGCTGACGCCCACACCGCAGAGCAGGCGGACCCCGTGGTCGGTGTGCAGGGCGGAGCAGATCCGCCCCATCTCGCGCCCGAGGGCCCGCTCCAGCGGGACTTCCATCGCCTCGACGACCGTGACGTCCAGGCCCAGCGCGTGGGCCGTGGACGCCACCTCCGCGCCGATGAAGCCCGCGCCGATGACGACGACGCGGGGCCGGCCGCTGACGAGGTCCGCGCGAAGCGCCACGGCGTCGTCCAGAGTGCGCAGGGTATGGATCCCGCGCAGCCCGTCGCTGCCGGGGATCGTGCGGGGCGTGGCTCCGGTCGCGATGACCACGGCGTCGCTGCGGATCTGACGGCCGTCGTCCAGGGTGAGGGTCGCGCTCCGGGGGTCGAGGCGGACCGCGCTCCGGCCTAGGACCCAGCGCACGTCCAGGTCCTGATACTCATTCGCGCTGCCGAGTGCGAGCGCTTCGGCCTCCACGCCGCCCTTGAGGAACTCCTTGGACAGCGGAGGGCGGTCATACGGCTCATGGCGCTCCGCGCCGATGATGGTGAGTGAGCCCTCGTAGCCTTCGGCGCGAAGTGTGCGGACCGTGCTCAGGCCCGCGAGCGAGGCCCCGACGACGGCGACCGACCTCATGCCGGCTCGCCGACGCTGACGTGGAGCCTGACCTCGCCGTCCTCGACGGTGACGCGGTGGGTCCGCAACGCCGCCTTGGCCGGCAGGCAGGTCGGCAGTCCGGTGCGCAGGTCGAAGGCGGACGCGTGCAGCGGGCACTCGATGAAGCAGCCCTCCAGCCAGCCGTCGGCCAGCGAGGCGTCCTGGTGCGTGCACGTGTCGTCGACGGCGAACAGGTCGCCGTCGGCGTTGAACACCGCGACCGGCGCCGGCACGCCGTCGGTCACGCGGACGGCCTCGCCCGGCGGGAGGTCGTCGACGCGGCACACCGTGATCATGGAAACCTCCGGCTGGTCAGACGGGCCAGACTGTAGAGTATTACGCAACACATTTCGGTATACGCAACAGATGGTCTCGGGCGTTTGGGGGGTTGTCAAGACTGTCGACTTCGGAAGGCGCATAATGTTGCGTCATGGGCAACAGTGAGCAGTCCCCGGTCCAGTCCGTCGACCGGGCGGTGTCCATCCTGGAGCTGCTGGCGCGCCAGGGTGACACGGGAGTCACCGAGATCGCCGCGGAGCTCGGCGTGCACAAGTCGACGGCCTTCCGGCTCGCCGCCGCCCTGGAGCTGCGGGGACTTGTGGAGCAGCCGGGAGAGCGCGGCAAGTACCGCCTCGGGCTGGGCCTGGTGCGTCTGGCGGGGGCCGCGACCGTGCGGATGGACCTGACCCAGCAGAGCCGGCCGGTCAGCGAGAGCCTGGCCGCCGACGTCGCGGAGACCATCAACCTGGCCATCCTCGACTCCGACGCGGCCGTCAACATCGACCAGGTGCTCGGTCCCTCGGCGATCACCACCCACAACTGGGTCGGGCAGCGGACCCCGCTGCACGCCACCTCCAGCGGAAAGGTGTTGCTGGCGTACCTGCCGGGCCCCGCGCTCGACGCCCGGCTCGCCGCCGGCCTGGAGCGGTTCACGCCGCGCACGGTGACCGACGCCGAGGTCCTGCGCGCCGAGCTGGAGCGGGTCAGGGCGGACGGCTACGCCTGCACCGTCGAGGAGCTGGAGGAAGGCCTCAACGCTGTGGCCGCGCCGGTCTTCGCCGACAACGGCCAGGTCATCGCGGCGATCAGCGTGTCCGGGCCGTCGTTCCGGCTCACCGGGGAACGGCTGGAGCGGGCGGCCGGCGCGGTGCGCTCGGCCGCGGCGGAGATCTCGGCCCGGATCGGTCACGTCGCAGCGAACTGATCGCCTCTGATCGCCTCGCCCCTATCAGCCCTGTTCGCCCGGCCCGGGGTGACGGGGGCCGGGCATCGCAGGAGGCGCTGTCAGGCCGGGTCGAGGGCGAGGCCGTCGTCAGGGGCGGCGTGCTCGGCCTTGATCCCCGTCGTCTTGCGGTAGCGCAGGTACAGTCCTGCCCCCACCGCGACGATCACGGCGGTGAACACGATGGCTCCCCACTGGTAGTACCAGTGGTCGCTGCCGTAGACGGCCGCCCGGGGCCAAGCCAGGTTGACCGTCATGGCCGCGCCGTAGAGCACCGCGACGAGGTTCGTCAGCAGGCCCCAGCGTCCGAGGGTGAAGTACGGTCCGTGGTCGCGGCGTGGCCACTCCCCGCGGAGCCGGCGCACCAGCATCGGTCCGGTGACCATCAGGTAGGGGATGTAGAACAGGATGATGGCGACCGAGGTGAGGATGTAGAAGACCCGCTGGTTGCCGATGTTGACCAGCAGCAGCGCGATGGTCAGCACGCCGGTGAGCAGGGCCGGCACGACCGGCGTCTGGGACCGCGGCGAGACCTTCGCGATGGCGTGGCCGAACGGGAGCCGGCCGTCGCGGGCCATGGAGAACAGCAGCCGGATGGCGGCGGTCTGCACGGCCAGGCAGCACACGGTGATGGCGATCGCCGAGCAGACCAGGAACGCGTCGCCCAGGCCGTTGCCGAGGGTCGACTTGACGAGGTAGGGCATGCCCAGGGTGCCGAGCTCCGGCGCCTTGATGTTGCCGACCGCCATCATGCCCACGAGCATCAGGAGCCCGCCGGCCAGGAAGGCGGCGGACAGCGCGCGGATGATGGCGCGCGGGGCGTGCTTGCGGGGTTCCACGGTCTCCTCGGCCAGCGTGCCCGCGGTGTCGAAGCCGTAGAAGACGTAGGCGCTCATGATCGAGGCGACCAGGAAGGCGCCGAGGTATCCCCAGGAGTGGCCGGATCCGGTGCTCTGGGCGTGCAGGACGATCTGCGGCCCGCGGCGGATGTGGATGGCCAGCATGACGATCAGCAGGGTGACGGCGATCAGTTCGACGGCCACGCCGAGGTTGTTGATCTTCGCCATCAGGCGGACGCCCACGATGTTCACGACCGTGGTGAACACCACCAGGCCCAGCGCGAGCAGGATCGCGTTCTTGGCGCCGTTCGGGGTGGCGGTCTGGCCGGCGTCGGCGGAGCCGCCGACGAGCTGGAAGGCCAGCGAGACCTGCGGCAGGATGATCTGGTAGGCCACGGCCACCGCGGCGGCGGTGACGATCGCCCCGATCGCCATGATCCAGCCGGACATCCAGGAGGTGACCGGCCGGGCGATCTGCTTGGACCACTGGTACACCCCGCCGGCGAGCGGGAACTGGCCGGCCATCTCGGCGAAGCACAGGGCGACGGCGAGCTGGCCGATGAAGACCAGCGGCCAGGTCCAGATCATGGCCGGCCCGCCGGAGGCGAAGCCGAAGCCGAACAGCTGGAACACGCCGGTCATGATCGAGATATAGCTGAACCCGGCGGCGAAGCTGGAGAAGGAGCCGAGCGAGCGGTGCAGCTCCTGGCGGTAGCCGAAGCGGGCGAGGTCGCCGCCGTCGCCGCCGTCGTCATTACCGGGCGTCGGGGAGGAGAGGTCTGATCCGATGGTTCCTTGGTTGCTCATGGTCACTCCAAGGTCGGGCACGGGATGTGAGGCGGGATGTGGGGGAGTGCGTACTGCGAGATCTGACCGCGTCGGTCGGATGGGGGACCGCAGGAGAGGGAACGGGAGGAGGGGCATCGCCGCCGGCGCCGATCGCGCCGTCAGCCGGCGAACCAGCGCTGCGGTACGGGGTCGAGCGTGCGCCAGACGTGCTTCGTTTCCTGATACTCGCGCAGGCCTGAGGGGCCCAGCTCGCGCCCCGTTCCGGACTGCTTGAAACCGCCCCACTCCGCTTGCGGCACGTAGGGGTGGTAGTCGTTGATCCAGACCGTGCCCAGGCGGAGCCGGGCCGCGACCCGCTCGCCGCGCGCGGTGTCCCGCGTCCACACCGCGCCGGCCAGGCCGTAGGGGGTGTCGTTGGCCAGCGCCACGGCCTCGTCCTCGTCGTCGAACAGCTCGATGGTCAGGACCGGGCCGAACACCTCCTCGCGGACCACCGCCATGTCGGCGCGGCAACCGTCGAGCACGGTCGGCCGGAGGAAGAATCCGGCCTGCAGCTCGGGCTCGGTGGGCCGCGTGCCCCCGGCGCGCAGCACCGCGCCTTCGGCGAGCGCGCCGGCCACGTGGCGCTCGACCTTCTCCCGGTGCTCCGCCGAGATCAGCGGCCCCGATTCGGTGCCCTTGGCGAAGCCGTCGCCGAGCCGGATGAGCTCGGCGCGGCGCGCGAGTTCGGCGGTGAACTCGGCGTGCAGTCCGCGGTGCAGCAGCAGCCTTGAGCCCGCGGAGCACACCTGACCGGAGTGCAGGAACGCCGCTGTGAGCGCGAAGTCCACGGCGGTGTCCAGATCGGCGTCGCCGAAGACGATGTTCGGGTTCTTGCCGCCGAGTTCGAGGGCGACCTTCTTGACGGTGTCCGCCGCCGCCCGCATCACCGCCCGGCCGCTGACCCCGCCGCCGGTGAAGGAGACCAGGTCCACCTCGGGATGCCCGGCCAGTGCCGCGCCGACGGCGCCGCCGCCGAGGACGAGGTTGGCGGTGCCGCCGGGAGCACCCGCCTTCTCCAGCTGTTCGTGGAGGAGCTCGAACAGGCGGATCGTGGTCAGCGGTGTCAGTTCGCTGGGTTTGGCCACCACGGTGTTCCCGGCGGCCAGCGCCGGGGCGAGCTTCCAGGAGATCTGCAGCAGCGGGTAGTTCCACGGGGTGATCAGGGCGCAGACGCCGACCGGCTCGTGGACCACGCGGCTCTGGGCGCCCGGACGCCCGGTGTCCACGGTGCGTCCGGCGTCAGTGGTCGACAGTGCGGCGTAGTAGCGGAGGACCGCGGTGGTGTCGTCGACGTCGAAGCGGCTCTCGGCCAGGGTCTTGCCGGTGTCGAGGGTCTCCAGGCGGGCGAACTCCTCGCGGTGTTCTTGGAGGGAGTCGGCCAGGCCGGTGAGAACCTCGGCGCGGTGCGTGCGGGGGGCGCGGGACCACGACCCTTCCTCGAACGCGGAACGGGCTGCGCGCACCGCGCGATCCGCGTCGGCGGCCGAGGCCTCGGCGACGGTGGCGATGACGGAGGCGTCGAAGGGGTTGACGATCTCGCGGCGGCCGCTGCCTTCGGGTGCTGACCAGGCACCGCCTATGAGGAGTGTGCTGTCATCCAGGAGTGGGCGGGGCAGCGGTGTCGGGCTGTCCGAGAGGGGCATAGGCGCCTCCTTAGGTGAGTTGCGCTATGCGATACGCGCGCCTTCATGCGCAACGGTTGCGCCGAGTATGGAAGCGGCCACCACCTCTGTCAAGGGATCGCCGCACCGGAGGCGGACGGCTCTTGACAGGTCCCACAGCTGGCTTCAGTCTGTTCCTCATTACGCATTGCTATGCGCAATGTGCAACTCCGCAACTCAGGTGCTCCCTCTTGAGAGGACGGTTCCGTTGCCAGCCCAACCGAAAGTCGTGATCATCGGTGCCGGGATCGTCGGCTGCGCCCTGAGCGAGGAGCTCACCGCGCGCGGCTGGACCGACGTCACCGTGCTGGAGCAGGGCCCGCTGTTCGCCGCCGGCGGATCGAGTTCACACGCCCCCGGCCTCGTCTTCCAGACCAACGCGTCCAAGACCATGACCGAGTTCGCCTCCTACACCGTCGGCAAGTACTCCTCGCTGAGCCTCGACGGGCAATGGTGCTTCCGCCAAGTGGGAGGTCTGGAGGTCGCCACCACCGCGGAGCGGTTGGCGGAACTGAAGCGGAAGCACGGGCTCGCCACCTCCTGGGGAGTCGAGAGCGCACTGCTCGAACCGGAGCAGTGTGCGGCCCTGCACGCCCTGCTCGACCCGAGCCGGGTGCTCGGTGGCTTCCACGTGCCCACGGACGGACTGGCCAAGTCGGTCCGGGCCGGTGAGGCGCAGGCCCTGCGGGCGATCGACCGGGGTGCCCGCTTCCTGCCCCGCCACACCGTGACCGGGATCGAGTCTGCGAACGGCCGCGTCACCGGTGTGGCCACCGACCACGGCGTCTTCGCCGCCGACCTGGTCGTCTCCTGCGCCGGGTTCTGGGGGCCGGCGATCGGCAAGCTGGCCGGTGTCTCCGTGCCGTTGCTGCCGCTGGCCCATCAGTACGCGAAAACCACCCCGGTGCCCGCCCTGGCCGGAGTCAACCCCGAGGCGCTCGAAGCCACCAAGCCGATCCTGCGGCACCAGGACCGCGACCTCTATTACCGCGAACACGGCGACCGGATCGGCATCGGCTCCTACGCGCATCGCCCGATGCCCGTCGACCTCGACGCCATCACGCACCCGAGTCAGGGCGCGCCGCTGATGCCGTCCATGTTGCCGTTCACCGAGGAGGACTTCGAGCAGCCCTGGGCCGACAGCAAGGCTCTGCTGCCCGCCCTGGCGGGGGCGAAGGTGGAGGAGGGCTTCAACGGCATCTTCTCCTTCACCACCGACGGGTTCCCGCTGATGGGCGAGTCGCCGGAGCTGCGCGGCTTCTGGCTGGCCGAGGCGGTGTGGGTGACCCACTCCGCGGGCGTGGCCAAGGCCATGGCGGAATGGCTGATCGAGGGCACTCCGCGGACCGATGTGCACGAGTGCGACGTCAACCGCTTCGAGCCGATGCAACTGGCCCCCGCCTACGTGCACCAGCGTGCCAGCCAGAACTTCATCGAGGTCTACGACATCATCCATCCCCTCCAGCCCATGGAGGAGCCGCGTCCGCTGCGGTTGAGCCCCTTCCACGCCCGCCAGCGCGAGCTGGGCGCGTACTTCCTGGAGGCGTCCGGTTGGGAGAGGCCGCACTGGTACCAGGCCAACAGCGCGCTGCCCGAGGTCGCCGACATCCCGGGGCGGGGAGCGTGGGCCTCGCGCTACTGGTCTGCCATCGCCGGCGCCGAGGCGCTGGCCACCCGTGAACGAGTGGCCATGTTCGACATGACAGCGCTGAAACGGTTGCAGGTGACCGGTCCGGGGGCGCTCGGCTTCCTGCAGCGTCTGACCACCAACCAGCTGGACAAGCCGGTCGGCTCGGTCACCTACACGCTCCTGCTCGATGAGACCGGCGGGGTCCGCAGCGACCTGACAGTGGCGCGCGTGGCGCACGAGGAGTTCCAGATCGGCGCGAACGGCAATCTCGACCTGGACTGGTTCACCCGGCACCTCGGCTCCGACGGCTCGGTGCACGTCCGGGACATCACCGCCGGCACCTGCTGCCTGGGCGTCTGGGGCCCCCGGGCCCGCGACCTGGTGCAGCCGCTCACCGACACGGACTTCTCGCACAAGGGCTTCGGCTATTTCAAGGCCAAGCAGACCCACCTGGGCCACGTGCCCGTCACCGCGATGCGCCTGTCGTACGTCGGCGAACTCGGCTGGGAGCTCTACACCACCGCCGACATGGGCGCCAAGCTGTGGGACACGCTATGGGAGGCCGGGCAGGAACTGGGCGTCATCGCCGCCGGCCGCAGCGCCTTCAACAGCATGCGCCTGGAAAAGGGCTACCGCTCCTGGGGCACCGACATGACCGCCGAGCACAACCCGTACGAGGCGGGGCTCGGCTTCGCCGTCCGCATGGACAAGGGCGACTTCCTCGGACGCGAGGCGCTTGTCGGGGTCTCGGAGGAGACGGTGGCCCGACGGCTGACCTGCCTGCTGATCGACGATCCGCGGGCCGTCGTCATGGGCAAGGAACCGGTGTACGTCGAAGGGGTTCCCGCCGGGTACGTCACCAGCGCAGCCTACGGATACAGCGTGGGCGCATCGGTCGCCTACGCCTGGCTGCCCCGGACCGCCGCCGTGGCGGGAACCAAGGTCGCGGTCGAGTACTTCGGCGAGCTTCTGTCCGCCACGGTCGCCGAGGAGCCCTTGTTCGACCCGCAGATGGCCCGCATCCGCCGCTGACCCCAGCTCCTTTGACGAAAGGCACTTCGCAGTGACCGCGATCGAGCTTCCCCCGAGCCTCATCCCCACCCTGCCGGGCTCCTCCTACACCGACCCGCAGATCTTCGCGCTGGAGCAGGAGAAGATCTTCGAGCGGATGTGGTTCTGCGCCGTCCGCGCCTCCGACGTGGACCGGCCGGGCCGGTTCCAGACCGTCCAGGTCGGCCGCGAGAGCGTGCTGGTCTCCCGGTCCCGGGACGGCGAGGTCAAAGCTTTCCTGAACATCTGCCGCCACCGCGGCGCGCGCCTGTGCACGCAGGAGAGCGGCGAAGTCAAGCGCGCCTTCCAATGTCCCTATCACGCTTGGACCTACGGCCTGGACGGCAAGCTCGTCGCGGCGCCGAACCTGACCAGCATGCCGGACATCGATCGCACGGCCTACGGCCTGCTGCCGGTCCATGTGCGCGAATGGCTCGGCTACGTGTGGGTGTGCCTGGCCGAGGAGCCGCCGTCCTTCGAGGACGACGTCGTCGCCGCGGCCACCGAGCGCCTCGGTGACGCCGAGGCCGTCACGCACTACCAGGTGGACGAACTCGCCGTGGGCCGCCGGATCCGCTACGACGTCAAGGCCAACTGGAAGCTGATCGTCGAGAACTTCATGGAGTGCTACCACTGCGCGACCATCCACCCGGAACTCACCGAGGTGCTGCCGGAGTTCGCCGACGGTTACGCCGCCCAGTACTACGTGGGCCACGGCGCGGAGTTCGCCGGCGAGGCGAAGGGCTTCACGGTGGACGGCAGCGAGGGTGTGGACCGCATCCCGACCGTCTCGGAGGATCAGGACCGCCGGTACTACGCGATCACCGTCAAGCCGCAAGTC
The DNA here is from genome assembly GCF_041262705.1 of Catenulispora sp. MAP12-49. Classification (NCBI taxonomy): domain Bacteria; kingdom Bacillati; phylum Actinomycetota; class Actinomycetes; order Catenulisporales; family Catenulisporaceae; genus Catenulispora; species Catenulispora sp. MAP12-49. Next base: position 24,478 of record NZ_JBGCCP010000051.1, read on the forward strand.
TTCATCAACCTCGTCCCGGACCACGTGATCGTGCACCGGATGTACCCGCTCGCGGCCGACCACACCGTCATCGACTGCGACTGGCTCTTCCTGCCGGCGGTGGTGGAGTCCGGGCGGGACGTCAGCCGCTCGGTGGAGCTGTTCCACCGCGTCAACGAGCAGGACTTCGAGGCCTGCGAGCGCTGCCAGCCGGCCATGGACTCCCGTGCTTACCGCGCCGGCGGGGTGCTGGTGCCCAGCGAGCACCACATCGCGGCGTTCCACGAGTGGGTCGGCGACCGGCTGCGCGGCTGACCCGAACGCGCGCACTCCTCGTCCCCGCCCACACCACTGTTCCTGTGAAAGGCGCATTCCATGTCTCAGAAGGTCAACGGCGTCATCGCCCCCGGCAAGGGCGCGCCGGTCCGCGTCCAGACCGTCGTCGTCCCGGATCCCGGCCCCGGTGAGGCGGTGGTCGCGGTGCAGGCGTGCGGCGTGTGCCACACCGACCTGCACTACCGCGAGGGCGGTATCAACGACGATTTCCCGTTCCTGCTCGGCCACGAGGCCGCCGGGGTGGTGGAGTCGGTCGGCGCGGGCGTGACCGAGGTGGCTCCCGGCGACTTCGTGATCCTCAACTGGCGAGCGGTGTGCGGCCGGTGCCGTGCGTGCCTGCGCGGGCGGCCCTGGTACTGCTTCGACACCCACAACGCGGCGCAGAAGATGACCCTCGAGGACGGGACGGTCCTGTCCCCGGCGCTGGGCGTCGGCGCGTTCGCGGAGAAGACGCTCGTCGCGGCGGGTCAGTGCACGAAGGTCGACCCCACTGCCTCGGCGGCGGCCGCGGGACTGCTGGGCTGCGGAGTGATGGCCGGGCTCGGAGCGGCGATCAACACCGGCGGCGTCACCCGCGGCGACTCGGTCGCGGTGATCGGCTGCGGCGGCGTCGGCGGGGCCGCGATCGCCGGCTCCCGGCTGGCCGGCGCGTCGAGGATCATCGCCGTGGACGTCGACGAGCGCAAGCTCGACGGCGCGCGCCGGCTCGGCGCCACGCACACCGTCGACTCCCGCACCACCGACGCCGTCGCGGCGATCCGTGAGCTGACCGGCGGCTTCGGCGCCGACGTCGTCATCGACGCGGTGGGCCGTCCCGAGACCTACCAACAGGCGTTCTACGCCCGCGACCTGGCCGGTACGGTGGTGCTGGTCGGCGTTCCGACCCCGCAGATGACGCTGGAGCTGCCGCTGCTGGACGTCTTCGGCCGCGGCGGCGCGCTGAAGTCGTCCTGGTACGGCGACTGCCTGCCCAGCCGCGACTTCCCGATGCTGATCGATCTGTACCGGCAGGGGCGTCTGGACCTGGACGCTTTCGTCAGCGAGACGATCCGGCTGGAGGACGTCGAGGAGTCGTTCGCGCGGATGCACCGCGGCGAGGTGCTGCGCTCTGTGGTGCTGTTTCAGTGAGGGCTTTCGGCGATAGGGCTTTCGGCTTCAGGGCTATCGGCTTCAGGGCTTTCGGCTTCAGGGCTTTCGGCTTCTCCGGCCAGCGTGCCGATCCGCACGACCCGCTCCCGATGCCGCGTCCAGAGCCACGCCAGGACGCCGAGTCCCACCAGCAGCCAGACGCCCACCGCCGGGCCCGCGTATGAGGCCGGGGGTGTCAGCTTGCTGACGAAGGAGAACGCCGGCACGCCGGCCGCCGTCAGCAGGGCCGGCACGAAGGCGGCGATGCCCAGCAGCGGCACCAGGCCGTGTCGGAGCCAGGAGAACTCCTCGCGGCGGAAGCGGGCGAAGAAGCCTATGCAGGCCAGGTTGGCGATCATGTAGACGGCGATGACCACGATGACGATCCCGGTCGCCACCAGGAGGAACGCCGCGGACGGACCCCAGGCGAACCCGACCGCCAGCGTCGCGCCGACGGCGATCACGAACTGGGCCGCGACCGCCACCACCGGCGACCGGAACCGCGGGTGCAGGACGGCCAGCTGCCGGGGCAGGACCCCGGCCCGCGCCAAGGCGAACGCCGTGCGGGTCGAGACGTTCAATCCGGCGTTGGCGTTGGCGATCGTCGAGTTCACGATGGCGAAGAACACCAGCACCCAGAACAGTCCGTAGGACGCCTTGGCCATGCCGGTCCACGAGTCGGTGCCGAACGCGGAGAACTTGTCCGGGCCGAAGACCACCGCGGCGGCGTAGGTCGTGAACACGTACAGGGCGCCGATCGCCAGCGTCGCGCCCAGCACGGCCCGGCGGATGGTGCGGCGCGGATCGCGCGCCTCCTCGGCCAGCGGCGCGGCGGCCTCGAAACCCGCGAACGCCAGGATCGTGTACACGGACCCCGCGATGACACCGCTCATCCCGCGGTGCGCCGGCGGGGTGTGGCTCGTGCCGAACACCGACAGCGTGTTGTGACTGCCGGCCTTCACCACGAACATCGCGGCCAGCACCACGAACACCGCGATCTCGAAGGCGCCGAGCACGGTGCCCAGCACCGCGCTGGTCTGGATACCGCGGTAGTCGGCGGCGCCGATCACCAGCGCCCCGACGAGGACCCACGGCCACCACAGGTCGGCCGGGTAGGAACGCCACTCGTCGTGCAGCGTCGGCGCCACGGTGAAGCCCAGCTGGAGCAGCAGCAGCGTGGGCACCAGCGCTTGGACGAACACGTACATCCAGCCGACGACGAAGCCCGCGGCGGGGTGCAACCCCCGCCCGGCGTACGCGCCGACCGAGGCCGCCGCGGGCAGATGCCGGGCCAGCTCGGCGATGGAGTTCGCGGCCAGCAGGCACGCAGCCATCGCCAGCAGCACCGACAAAGGCAGCGCGCCGCCGGCGAACGCGGCCCCGGAGGGGATGGAGGCCGCGATGGCGGCGCCGGGCGCCATCGCGGTGATGCTCTGGAACAGTACTTCGCGCAGGCCCACGGCATCCCGGGCCAGTCCGGTTCTCAGCTGCACCTGGGTCACGACTGACTCCTGTCGCCGGCGGGGTCGCGGTGGCGCGTACCTCAGAGCACTGACGAAGATTGAACGACACTGGGGCGCTCCCCGGATTTCGGCCCTTTCAACCGATCAGAAGGGGTTGATGCAGGACTCCGTACCAGTACGTGTAGGTGGCCGCGCTGGAGTCTCGAACGACCTGCGTTCTCGACACCGGCTGCCGGCCGGACTCCTCGTCCCGGTGGAAGACGAGGGCGTACGATGCCGGCCTGTCCGGGTCACGGTCGGCGGAACGCGACAAGGTGGCCGACTGCGCGTCGCCCACGCCTGCTCGGCAGCCCGCCACGCCGGTGGTGTACTGGTCTGTGGCGATTCTTCTGGAGAGCTTCATATCGTTTCCCCGATGGTGTGAGGGCTGATTCGTGCCGGGACTACTGTTGCCGTGGCTGGATTTCGGCGGCCAGGCTTCTTGCACAGGCCGGCACAAGGTTGCACAAGCACGGAGCACGGCCAGAACACGCGGGGGAGGGGCGGCGTTGGAAGCGTTGGGGGACGTTCCACGGCCAGAGGATGTCGTCGATGTCGACGGGTTGATCGCGGGACTGGGCCTGCTGCGGGCCCGTGCCGGGAATCCGCCCTACCGGACCTTGGCCAAGCGGGTCGGGTCGCTGCTGCGGCCACCGCGCGAGGTGCCCTTCCGGACGCTCGCCCACATGTTCCAGCCCGGCCGCCGGCGGCTGGACCTGGATCTGGTGGTGGCGACCGTGCGGGCGCTGGGCGTGCCCGAGGCGGATGTGGCGCGGTGGCGCGCCGCCTGCGTGCGGGCACATGGTGAGCCCAGACGAGCTGAGTCCGCGAACGTCGTGCGCCTCCTGCCCGCGGACACCCGCACGTTCACCGGTCGTGCGGCGGAACTCGACGGTCTGCTTCACGCGGCCCGGTCGGGCATCGACCGCACGCCGACTCCGGCCATGGTGATCACGGCGATCGACGGGATGGCCGGGGTCGGCAAGTCCACGCTGGCCGTGCGTGCCGCGCATCTGCTCGCCGACCGGTTCCCGGACGGACAGCTGTTCCTGGACCTGCACGGCTACACCCGGGGCCTGGCCCCGCGCGACCCCGCCGACGCCCTGGCCTCGCTGCTGGCCGCGCTCGACGTCCCGCCCGGGAAGATCCCCGCGGAGCTGGAGGCCCGGGCCGCGGCCTACCGCGACCGCCTGGCCGGTACCAGAACCCTGATCCTGCTGGACAACGCCGCCTCCGAGGCGCAGGTACGGCCCCTGATACCGGGCCACGGCGGATGCCTGGTCCTGATCACCAGCCGCAAACGCCTCAAAGCTCTGGACGACGCCCACACCGTGGCCTTGGACGTGCTTCCGGCTCTAGACGCGGTCGCTCTGCTGCATGCCCTGGTCGGGCCCACCCGCGCTCCGGCCCAGGACCCGGGATGGCAGGAGATCGCCGACCTGTGCGGATGTCTGCCGCTGGCCCTGCGCATCGCCGCGGCCCTGATCCGTCACCGTCCGGCCTGGACGCTGGACCACTTGGCCGACAAGCTGCGTGCGGCACCGCTGGATCCGGGATCCTTCACCGACGGCGAGCGGGACCTGGCGACGGTGTTCGACCTCTCATACCAGAGCCTGGCCGACGACCAGCGGGAGGTGCTGCGGCGCCTGGGCCTGGCTCCCGGGTCGGACGCCGACTCCTACGCCGTGGCCGCCCTGCTGGACACCGACCCGGCCCGGGCCGAACATCTCCTGCAGGACCTGGTCGACCATCACCTGTTGACCGAACCGACTGCCGGCCGCTACCAGATGCACGACCTGATTCGCAGCTACGCCCACACCAAGGCGACGGCCGTGGACCCCGGACCCGAGCGCGACCGCGCCTTGGACCGCCTGCTGCACTACTACTCCCACACCTCGCAAAGCGCTTCGCAAGCCACCACCCGCTTTCCACGACCCGAACCGGACACCCCGGCTCCGGCCCACATGCCGGACGTCCATGACCCGGACGTTGCCCGGGCCTGGCTGCGGATCGAGCACCCGAACCTCTTCGCCGCCTTCACCCACGCGCGCACCCACCATCTCGACGGCCACACCGTCGCCCTGGTCACCGGACTGGCCGACATCCTCCACACCGACGGTCCCTGGCCCGACGCCGTGGAACTCCACCTCGCCGCCGTCGAGGCCGCCGAACGCCTGGGGGAACCCGCCGGGCAGGCCATCGCGCTGACCGACCTGGGGCGCGCATGGATCCAGACCGGGGAGTACCCCCGGGCCGGCGAAGCCTTCACCCGGGCCAGGGAGATCTACCGCGAACTCGGCCACCGCGCCGGTGAAGGCACCACCCTGATGAACCTGGCCGGTATGCAGCAGCAGGCCGGGAACGTCCCAGGTGCCGTCGCCGACCTCACCCGGGCCCTGGAGATCTACGACGAGACCGGCCACGGCCTCGGCCAAGCCACAGCGCTGACCGCCCTGGGGCGCGCATGGAGCCAGACCGGGGACTACGCCCGGGCCGGCGAAGCCTTCACCCGCGCCATGGGCATCTACCGCGCGCTCGGCCTCCGTAACGGTGAAAGCACCGCCCTGATGAACCTGGGGCGGATCCGGCAGCAGACCGGCGACCACCCCGGGGCCGGCGAGGCCTTCGCCCAAGCCATGGAGATCTACCGCGCGCTCGGCCACCGCAACGGCGAGGCCACCGCCCAGATGAACCTGGGCAACGTCCGGGACCTGACCGGGGACTCCTCCGCAGCCATCGCCAACCTCACCCGGGCCCTGGACATCTTCCGCGAGACCGGTCACCTCAACGGCGAGGCCAACGCCATAGCCGACCTGGGACGCATCCGGCAGCAGGAAGGGGACCTCCCCGAAGCCGTCGCCGACCTCACCCGGGCCCTGGAGATCTACCGCGAACTCGGCGAGCGCGGCAACGAGGCCTGGGCGCTGAACCACTACGCCGCCGCGATCGCCGCAGCCGGCGACCGACCCCGCGCCCTGGCCCTCTACCAACAGGCTCTGGCCACGCACCAGGAACTGAACAAACCCGACGACGAAGCGATTTCCCTGGAAGGCATCGGCGAGCACCATCTAGCCACCGGCGACACCCCGGAGGGAACCGCGCACCTCCGGCAGGCCCTGGAGATCTATCAGCGCCTCGGCATGGGCGCGGACGCCCAGCGAATCCACCTCCGCCTCGCAGCCGCAGCCGCAGCCGCAGCCGCAGCCGCAGCCGCAGCCGCAGCCGCAGCCGCAGCCGCAGCCGCAGCCGGGGCCGGGGCCCGCGCGGCCTGTCGCGGCTGAGCGGACCAGTCGAGAGCGTCGAGACGTTCTGGCGGATTGATCTCCAGTGGCAGGGCCCGAGTGGCCTTGTCCAGTCCGATCTTTGGCCGGCGGTCGGAAATCAACATCATGTCCAGATAGCGTGAGGTCAGATCCGCGAGACTTCGGAGCGGCCGGCTGCTGAACCTGTCAACGTGCGCCCAGCCGGCTCCGAGAATCCGTGTGTGATCCGTTACCTCCGACCCCTTGACGCCGGGAGATAAAGGAATTTAACTTTACTTAACCCTCAGCCCCCGGTCCCGGAGGAAGCCATGTCCCTCGATCGCCCTCCCGCCCTGGCCAGACGTATCGGCCTGTTCCAAGCCACCGCCATCAACATGAGCCAGATGTGCGGTATCGGTCCGTTCGTCACCATCCCGCTGATGGTGGCCGCCTTCGGCGGTCCCCAGGCGATCATCGGGTGGATCGCCGGTGCGATCCTCGCGCTGGTCGACGGATTGATCTGGGCCGAGTTGGGGGCGGCGATGCCCGGCTCCGGCGGGACCTACGTCTACCTGCGGGAGGCGTTCCAGTACCGCAGTGGGCGGCTGATGCCGTTCCTGTTCGTCTGGACGGCGATGCTGTTCATTCCGCTGATCATGTCGACCGGTGTGCAGGGGCTGGTGCAGTATCTCGGCTACCTGTGGCCGCACATGAGCACCGGGCAGGGGGACCTGGTCGGGGTCGGCGTCGTGGTGCTGGTGTTCCTGCTGTTGTGGCGCAAGATCGAGAACATCGGCAAGGTCACGGTCGTCCTGTGGGCGGTGATGGTCGTCTCGGTCTGCGTCGTGATCTTCGCGGCCTTCACGCACTTCCACCCGTCGATGGCCTTCACCTGGCCCGCGCACGCCATCCAGCTCGGGCACGGCACGTTCTGGATCGGGTTCGCCTCGGGCCTGACCATCGGCATCTACGACTACCTCGGCTACAACACCACCGCGTACATGGGCGCCGAGGTGAAGGACCCGGGGCGGGTCCTGCCGCGCTCCATCGTCTTCTCGATCATCTCGATCATGGGGATCTACCTGCTGCTGCAGGTCGGTGTCCTGGGCGTGGTGCCGTGGAAGGACATGCTCGACCCGAACAACGTCGCCTCCCAGTCGGTCGCCTCGGCGGTGCTGCAGAAGACGTTCGGCAAGACCGCCGCCGACGTCGTCACCGTGCTGATCCTGATCACGGCGTTCGCCTCGGTGTTCACCGGTCTGCTCGGCGGGTCCCGCGTGCCCTACGACGCCGCCCGGGACCGCGTCTTCTTCCGCTCGTTCGCCAAGCTCCACCCGAAGTACAACTTCCCCGTCGCCGGCCTGGTCGCGATGTGCGTCATCACCATCGCCGGCTTCCTGTTCGCCCGGCACGTCGGCACCTCGGCGTCCCACCCGCCGCTGGCCGTCCTGATCGCCCTGCTGACCACGGTCATGGTGATCGTCCAGGCGCTGGCCCAGATCGCCGCCGTCACGGTCCTGCGCAGGCGCCAGCCGAACCTGGCCCGGCCCTACCGGATGCTGCTCTACCCGCTGCCGAGCATCGTGGCCGGCATCGGCTGGCTGGTCATCTACTGCTACGCCGACAAGGCCAACCCCGGTGTGCACCCCATCGAATGGTCCATCGCCTGGGTGGTCCTGGGGATCATCGCCTTCCTGATCTGGTCCCGGGTCGAGAAGGTCTGGCCCTTCGGCGCGAAGGAGATCCACGAGCAGTACCTGGCCGAAGCGCCGGCCGAGCGCGTCGGCTCGGCATCTTAGAACCACGACCGGAACGTCGGGCTCGGCCGCTCGCAGCACACTGTGATCGGCCGGGCCCGCGCAAGAGGAAACCCCTGATGCAGCAGAGCAGTTCGTCCCTTCTCGACCACCACGACCAGACGCCCGGCGCCGGCGATCACGGCCCGGCGTTCACCGTGATGGCCATCGACTTCGGCGGCACCAAGACCGAAGTCGCCCTCGCCGACCCGAAGGGCGCCATCCTGGCCCGGCAGCGGCTGGAAACCCGGGCCGAGCGCGGGCCGGACCAGACCATCGCGCGTGCCGCCGATACCGCACGCACGCTGGCCGCCGAAGCCGAGGACCGCTTCGGCGCCCCGGTCGCGGCGCACGCGGCGGTGGCGCCGGGCATCATCCAGCCCCGTCGGATCCTGCTCACGCCCAACCTGCCCGGCTGGGAGGATCTGGACCTGAGCTCGCGGCTCGCCGAGGAACTGAGCGTCCCGGCGGTCCCGGTCGCCAACGACGTGCGGGCCGGAGCCCTGGCCGAACTGCGGCGCGGCGCCCTGCGTGACGCGGACCCCGGGCTGTACGTCAACCTCGGCACGGGGATCGCCGCCGCGGTCACCTTCGGCGGACGAGTCGTGCCCGGCGCCAACCAGGCCGCCGGAGAGATCGGCTACCTGAACCCCGGCATCGCGCCGCAGGATGCGGTAGCCGCCGGGCGCGCACCGCTTGAGGAGATCATCGGCGGCAGGTACCTCGCCGAGCGCGCCGAGGAACTGCTGGGAGCACCAGTCGGCGCGGCTGCCCTCTTCCGAAGCGCCGAGCCCGCGGCCCGGGAACTGGCCCAGCGGACCTTGGGCATCCTGGCGACGGCGCTGGCCACCATGACGGTTCTCGTCGACCCGTCCCGGATCGTCCTCGGCGGCGGCCTGATGAACGCCGCCGACGTGATCCTTCCCGCCTTGGAACGCCTGCTCTCCGGTGCCGTCCCGTTCCCGCCCGAACTCCGGGCGGCCCGCTTCTCCCAGGACGCCGCACTCCACGGAGCGGTGGATCTGGCCTTGGACAGCCTGCGCCGGCACAGCCCACAGCCATAGCCCTTCGTGACCCAGACCTTGGTGATCTAGACCTTGGAGTCCTCTCATGTCCGTCTCGTCCCCAGCCACTCGTCCCGGCAGCCAGATGCGCGCCGAGATGGCGGAACAGCCCCAGGTGCTGGCGGCGCTCGCCGCTCGCTGGCCGATGCTGACCGCGCAGGTCGCCAACCTGAACCGGAGCACGGCCCCGCTCGGCGTGGCGTTCCTGGCACGCGGATCCTCAGACCATGCCGCGCTGTTGGGCCGCTACGCGGTGGAGTTGCAGACCGGCCTGCCCACCTGCCTGATCGCGCCGAGCCTGGCGACGGCGTACGGCAACGACCCCACGGGTTTCGACAGTTGGCTGCTGGTAGCCCTCTCGCAGTCCGGACGGACGCCGGAAATCGTCGACCTGGCCCGACGCCACGCCGCCGCGGGCGCCCGGGTCGTCGCGGTGACGAACGACCCTGATTCCGACCTCGCCGATGCCTCCCACCTCACCATCGCACTGAACGCCGGTGCGGAGCTGGCCGTGCCCGCCACGAAGACGGTCACCGCCCAGATGCTGGCGGTCCTGGCGATCGCGTCGGGCCTGGGCCTGGGCGGTCTGACGACGAGCCAGGTCGAGGTCCTGCCCGAAGCCGTGGCCGGCGTCCTGGGCGACACCGAAGCGCCGGCGCGGGCCGCGCAGGTGCTCGCGGCGCATGACCGGCTCGCCGTGGTCGGGCGCGGTGCGTGTTACCCGGCGGCTTTGGAAGGTGCGCTGAAGCTGCAGGAGACCACGGGCCTGATGGCGCACGGCTTCTCCACGGCGGACTTCCGGCACGGACCCATCGCCGTCTGCGGGCCGGATTCCCCGGGCCTGCTGCTCGCGGGCTCCGGCCCGGCGGACGCGGACACGCTCGACCTCCGCGCGGCACTGGCTCAGCGCGGTGCCCCGGTCCTGCTGGCCGGCACGGCCCCGGAAGCCGACCTGTCCTGGCCCGCCACCGGCAACCTCCTGGAGTGTCTCCTGGCGACAGTCAGGGGCCAGCAACTGGCCCTGGCGACCTCCGAAGCCCTCGGCGTCGACCCGGACCGGCCGGCAGGTCTGGCCAAGGTCACGCTGACCAGGTAGGGCTGCCGCCACCGACAGGAAGACCGCCGACAGGAAGAAGACCTCACCGCCGTGGAAGCCGCCTGGAACCGCAGTGTCCTGCGAACCAACAACGAGCGTCTCCTGCTCGACCTGCTGCGTGCGGGCGGCGCCACCTCCCGGGCCGAACTGGCCCGCACCACCGGATTGTCCAAGCCCACCGTGTCGACCGCGCTGAACCGCCTGAGTTCGGCCGGCCTGGTCCGCGAGCTCGGCAAAGTCGCGGCCGCCGGACGGGGCCGCTCGCCGGTGCTCTACGAGGCCCATCCGGGCGCCGCGTTCGCGCTGGGCGTGGACATCGGCCGGAGCTGGATCCGTGTCGCGCTGGCCGACCTGGACGGGCTGATCGTGGGCCGCCACGACTCACCGAACGCGGCCCAGGACGCCGACGGCATGGTCGCCGCGGTCGCGGCGGTGGCCCGCAAGGTCGCCGCCGAGGCGGGAGTGGCCATGGACAGCGTGCTGCACGCGGTCGTCGGCAGCCCCGGGGTCGTGGACACGGACTCCCACTCCGTCCGCTACGCGGTGAACCTCCCGGGCTGGGGCGAACCAGGCGTCGCCGACCGGCTGCAGGCCGAACTGGGCACCGGCTTGTCGCTGCGCAACGACGCGAACCTCGCGGCGCTCGGCGAATACGCGGCCGGCGCCGGCCAGGGCCGGAAGGTGTTCGTGTACGTCATGGTGGGCACCGGCGTCGGCGGCGGCATCGTCATCGACGGCGAACTCTTTCCCGGTGCCCACGGTGCCGCCGGGGAGCTCGGCTATCTGCCCTGGGGCACGCCGGGCACGCCGGGCACGCCGGGGGCGCCGCACACTCCGGGCACGCCGGCCGGTGGCCGCGAGGAACGCCGCGGTCTCCTGGAACACGCCGCCGCCGCGGATGCGGTGGTGGCGATGGCGCGCGCAGCGGGCGTGGCCGACGTCTCCACCGCGAAGCAGGTCTTCGACGCCGCCCGCGCCGGCGACGACCTGGCCCGCGCCGTCGTGGCGGAGGAAGCGAAACGCCTGGCGCACGGCATCGCGGCGGTGGCGGCCGTCATCGACCCGGATCTGGTGATCCTCGGCGGCGGCGTCGGAAAGAACGCCGACCTGCTGCTTCCGCTGACGCGCGAGGCACTGGCGACGGTCACTCCGCTGCGGATCGAGCTGGCGGCCTCGACACTCGGCCCCGGGGCGGTGCTGCACGGGGCGGTGGCGGCCGCGGTGGACGTGGCGCGGGAGCGGGTCTTCGAGGCGTGGCAGAACTTGCAAGAGACGGCTGCGTAGTAACGGCGGGCGGCCACGGGAAGGACCGAGGCCGCCGACGCGAGACCGGCGGAGCCGTCAGTCCACCAGGTGCCGGTTGGCCCGGCTCCACGCGACCCGGGCTCGAAGCTCGTCCAGATGCCCGTCGGCAACCCACGCGGCCTGCGGCTCGTGGCCCTGCTCGGCCAGCCGCCGAACAGCGTCGACATCCTGTTCCTGAACGGCGATGACGGCATCGACCAGGCCCGCGGTGTCCGTGAGACCGTATGCGCCGGCGAACAGCTCAAGGCGGCGGCGCCGGTCGGGCGGCTCGGCGTAACGCAGCCAGCGCAGGCACTCGGCATCGTCGCGGAACGGGGCGACGTATTCGAGGGCGTAGGCGACATCATGCCGGCGCGGCGCCGGACGGGCGTGGTCCCAATCGATGATCCCGATCGGCCGGTCACCGCTCCACACGACGTTCCAGGGACCGAAGTCGCCATGGCAGACCACCTCGTCTGCCACGACTCCGGCCGTCGTGGTCGACCAGCGGGTCGCCGAGACGTGTGCTGTCACCAGGCAAAGGCGGCGAAGCGGCCACCGGGACGCAACGGGTTATCGCGCTCCGTGCAGGCCGCGCCGAGCAGGCGCTGCCGAACACATCTGTTAGCGCAGGGCTGAGATGCCGACGAGAAAGATGTCCACCCCGACCAGGAACTGCTCGCGGTCGTCGTGTTCGGCCAACTGTGTCGCCGCCGCGTGTACGAACGGGTACCGGGCCGGGTCGATCTGGGCCCATTGCGCGGCGGCGTTCTTCAGGAAGGTTTCCCGGTCCGTGTCGGTGCCTGACCGGAGCCGTGCGTTCGCTGCGTTCTGTGCGGCGACGCCGAGGACGTAGTTCACGAGGGTGCCCGCCGCGTCGAAGCGCGCTTTCTCCGGAACGCCGAGATCGTCGAGCAGGCGGCCGATGCCCTCGTAGAAGTCCAGCAGTGCGGGGCGCCATGGTTGGCGGGAGAATTCTGTGGCGGCCCAGGGGTGGGCGTCGATCGCGTCGAACAGGCCGAGGGCGAGGTGGCGCAGAGCTGTTCGCGGGTCCGCGTCGGCGACCACGCCGGACAGCACGCCCGCGATGACCTCGTCGGCCGCGGTCGCCAGCAGATCGCCCTTGTCCGCGACGTGGTGGTAGATCGCCCCGTAGCCGGTGCTCAGGCGCAGGGTGAGTGCGCGCAGTGTCAGGGCCTTCTCGCCGCCTGCGTCCAGCATCTCGATCGCGGTCTGGATGATCAGCTCCCTGGACAGGCTGTCCGTTCGTCGCGGCGCCCGCGTGGATCCCTTCGCTGCTTCCTTCGCCATGGCCCCAGGATTGCATGGATGGAGCGGCGATCCAACTTCGTGTTAGCGTGATTGGAGCGGCGATCCAATGGGGCGCCGGGGCGCCGGCACGCCGGCTGTGGAGGACACCATGACGACGCCTGTCACGATCATCGGAGCAGGTCTGGGCGGCCTGACGCTGGCCCGGGTACTGCACGTGCACGGCATCCCGGCCACGGTCTACGAGGCCGAGCCCGCACCGGACTCCCGCCGCCAGGGCGGCCTGCTCGACCTGCACCCCGGCAGCGGGCAGGCCGCTGTGGAAACGGCCGGGCTGACCGAGGAGTACCGGAAGCTGATCCTCCCGGGCCGTGAGGCGTACCGGGTCATGGATCACGCGGGGAACGTGCTGCTCGATCTGCCTGACGAGGGAACCGGCGAACGCCCGGAGGCACCGCGCGGCGAGCTGCGGCAGATGCTCCTGGACTCCCTGCCCGCCGGCACGGTCCGTTGGGGCCGCAAGGTCACGGCCGTGCGGGCGTTGGGCGACGGCCGCCACCAGGTCGACTTCGCCGGCGGCACCGCCACTGTCGCAGACCTGCTCATCGGTGCCGACGGAGCCTGGTCGCGGGTACGACCGCTGCTTTCGACGGCCGCTCCTGAGTATTTCGGCGTCTGCGGCGTGGAGACGTTCCTCTTCGAGGCGGATGCCCTCCACCGCGCTTCCGCCGAGGCGGTCGGAGCCGGCTCGCTGTTCGCGCTCGCACCGGGCAGGGGACTGCTGGCCCACCGTGAAGGCGGCGGAACCCTGCACGCGTACGCGCAGCTGAAGGTGCGGCAGGAGTGGTTCGGTGACGTCGATGCCACTGACACCACCGACGCCACCAATGCCACCGCCGCCGCAGCCCTCACGGCGCGGGTTGCCAAGGAGTTCGACGGGTGGGCTCCCGCACTCACCGCCCTGATCACCGACAGCGACACACCGCCGGTGCTGCGCCCCATCTTCACCCTGCCGGCCGGGCACCGCTGGGACCGCGCGCCCGGGGTGACCCTGCTCGGCGATGCCGCCCACCTGCGGGCACCGAACGGCGAAGGCGCCAACCTGGCCATGCTGGACGGAGCCGAACTCGGCCGCGCCCTCGCCGCGCACCCCGGCGATGCGGAGGCCGCGCTCGCCGCACACGAACAAGCCATGTTCGCCCGGGCCGCCGCTGTGGAAGCGCACGACGACGGGTTCTACACGATCATGATCGACGACCAGGCCCCGCACAGCGTGCTCGCCCTGATGACCGGAAGCGAACCAGACATGTGATCGGCAGTCGTGCGCCTACGACGACGCCGCGTCAAGCTCTCGCCGGCCTCCAGCACGCTTCATCGTCCGGTCGGGGCATGAGTCCGCATCGTCCAAGCGCTCCACAGCATCGCGTACCGGCCCGCGCGGGCCACCAGTTCCTCGTGAGTGCCTTCCTCGATGACCCGGCCCTCCTCCAGGACGACGACGCGGTCGCACGCGCGAGCCTGCGAAAGCCGGTGCGCGACCACGAGCGCCGTACGTCCGCGCACGAGCGCGGTGGCCGCCGCCTCCAGCTCGCCGGCGTGCGCGCTGCCGGCCTCGGCGCTGGCTTCGTCCAGGATCACCGCCGGCGGGTCGGCCAGCACGATGCGGGCCAGTGCGAGCTGCTGGGCCTGGGCGGCATCCAGCTGCAGGCCGTCGGGGCCGACCCGGGTGTCAAGACCATCCGGGAGGGCGGCGGCCCAGCGGGCACCGACGGCGGCCAGGGCCGCGCTGATCCGTTGGTCGTCGGCGTCGGGCACGGCCAGCGTCACGTCCTCGCGCAGGGTTCCGGCGAAGACATGCGTGTCCTGCGAGGCCATGCCGATCCAGCGGGAGCGGCCGGCTTCGCCGAGGTCGGCGCACGGTAGGGCCCCGTCCGCGTCGCGCAGCACGGTCGTGCCGGCTGTCTGCGGCAGCAGGCCGGCGACGATCGCGGCGAACGTGGACTTGCCCGCGCCGCTGGCACCGACCACGGCGACCGATGTGCCGGCCGGCACGGTGAGGTCCAGGGGCCCCAGGACGTCGGTCTCGCCGTCGTAGCTGTGGCGCACGCCGCGCACCTCGATCGCGACGGCGCCCGAAGGCGCGCGCACGGGCGCCGGCTGCTTCGCCGGCATCACGGCGACGCCGACCACGCGGGCCATCGCGGCGCCGGCCCGCTGGACGTCGTCGAAGGAGCCCAGCAGGGTGCCGAGCGGGTCGAACAGCCGGTGGAAGAGCAGCGCCGCGGCGGCCACGGCGCCGACGGCGATCGCGTGGTCGTGCACCAGCAGGGAGCCGGTGAGCAGGATCGCCGACAGGCCCAGGGCCTCGGCGCCGTTCATCGTCTTGGTGAGCCACAGCGACAGACGCAGAGCACTGATTCCAGCCTCGGTGGCGTGGGCGCAGGCGCCGGCGACGCGGCCGGATTGCAGCGGGGCCATGGTGAAGGCCTCGACGGTCGCGGTTCCGTGCAGCGACTCCAGGATCGTCTGCGTGCGAGCGGCGGCGGCGCGGCGTTCGGCGGCGTAGCGCACACCGGCCTTCGGCAGGTAGCCGCGCAGGCTGATCGCGTAGACCGGGAAGACGATGGCGAAGGTGGCCGCCAGGCGCCAGTCCAGCGAGCTGAAGCCGACCAGTGCCACGGCGACGGTCACCGCGGCGGCGAAGACCTCGGCCAGCAGCGGTGCCGCCTCGGAGAAGATCTCCATGTCCTCGGTCACCCGCGAGGTGACGTCCCCGCTTCCGGCGCCGTGCACGACGGTCGGGTCCAGGGCCAGGACCCGGTCCACGATCTGCTCGCGCAGCACGGCGGTGATCCGCGCGGCGAGCGCGACGATCGCCCGCTGAGCCAGCGCGCTCAGGACCGCCGCGCCGACCGTGACCACGGCGAGCAGGGCGACCAGCGGTATCACCTGGTCGCGGTGCCGGCTGCCGACCGCGTCGACCAGCGCGCCGAGGATCAGCGGCGCGCACACGGTCGCCGTCGCGGCGCTGACGGTCCACGCCGCGGTCGCCGCGCAGTCGCGCGGATGGCGTCGCGCCAGACGCACCATCGTGGCCAGGGTCCGCCGCCCGCCGGCCACCGGCAGTGCCCTCATCGCACCACTCACCGCAGCACTCATCGCAGTACTCACCGAAGCACCGCCGCGGCGTAGCCCGGCTCGGCCATGAGCTCGGCGTGGGTGGCGTCCAGCACGGTGCCTTCGGCGTCGATGAACAGCACGTGGTCGCATCGGGAGAGCAGGGGAGGGGAGGTGGTGATGACCAGGGTCGCCCCGCCGTGGGCCCGGCGGGCGGCGGTCAGGCCGGCGGCCACTTGGTCCTCGGTCACCGCGTCCAGGGCTGTGAGCGGGTCGCTGAGCACCAGGACGGCGGGCTCCGCGGCCAGGGCGCGGGCCAGGGCGACCCGCTGACGCTGACCGCCGGAGAGGTTGGTGCCGGCCTCGCTCAGCTGCTCCGGCAGCCCTGTCGCACTCGCGGCGGTCAGCGCGGTTCGCAGCTGTGCCGCATCGGTGCCGCGTCCGGTATTCAGGGCCTCCGTCAGAGTGGGACCGAGCAGGTGGATCTCGTGCGGGACCACGAGGAGGTGGGAACGCAGCTCGTACGGGGCGACAGCGTGCAACGGCGTGTCGCCCCAGCATGCGGTGCCGGCGGCCGGTGCCGACTGTCCGGTCAGGATCGCCAGAAGCGCCGTGGCCGCCGCCGGATCCAGGGCCACCATGCCCAGGACCGTGCCGGGATCGAGGCGTAGTGTCAGGGCCCGGATCGGGCCGGCCGACATCTGGCTGAGGATAACAGGCCCCAGAGGTGATTCATCCGGGCCGGGTCGGGCGTCCGGTTCGGTACGGTCGCCGCTGCCGGAGACGGATCCGAGCAGCGGAGCGATGCGAGCCGCGCTCGCCCGGGCGGCGGTGAGCTGCTGGACCCCGAAGGCGACCCTGCTGACCGGATCGCCGACGAAGGACGCCATCGCCACCACGGTCACGAACTGCCCGACGTCGATCCGTCCGGCGAAGGCCATCCACCCCGCCGCCGCGGCGATCGCCACCGTCACACCCGCCGTCGCGACCAGGCCGACCCCCGCGACCACCGCGTTCGCCGACGCCGCGGCCAGGTCGGCGTCCAGGCACCGCGCGGTGGCAGCCCGGTAGCGGCGCAGCGCCTCGCCGGTCCCGCCGAAGGCCCGCAGGGGAGCCAGGGCCCGAACCAGCTCCGCGGCCAGCGCCGCCGCCAGCCCGGCGGCCTGCGAACGCTCGCGCAGCCGCGCCTCCAACCGGGGGCTGATCGCCTCGATGCCGAGGATCAGCGGCGGCACCGTCACCAGCGTGCCCAGGCCCAGCCAGGGGTCGATGTCCAGCAGGACCAGCGCGGTGACGGCCAGGCCCACGGCCCCGGACAGCACGTTCGAGCGGGCGCGCGCGGCCTGCGCGGTCGCGGTGGCGTCGGAGGTGAGGACCGAGGCCCACTCCCCGGCGGTGCGTCCGGCCCCGGCCGAGCGGTCGGCCAGCAGGCGGGCCGTGGCATCGGTCCGCAGCCGGTGTGCCTCCCGCAACACGCTGCTGGCGTTGAGGTAGAACGCGATTCCCCCGCCGGCCGCCAGTACGGCGAACAGCCCGAGGACGCCCGCGACGGCCGACACGGTGTCGGACAGGTGCCCGCCGGCCACCGCGTCCTGAACGGCCAGGCCGATGGCCAGCGGTACCAGGGCCTCACAGGCCTGGTGGACGCAGGAAGCCGCGGCCGCGATCGTCAAAGACCGTGCCTGCCTTCGCAGCACGGTGCGCAGGACGTCGCGCGGCAGCGGAATGCCGGCGGCGTGCGCGGATATGGACTCTGTCATAGTGGCGCCCTTTCTCAGCGGAACGGCGCCACGGTATGCACCCTCGGCTCAAGGGCTCCATGGATTCGGCGTCACCGAATCATGCGGCCGGCGGCGGTGTGCCGGCCGCCTGGAACAGGGCGAGCAGCACCTCTCCGGCGGGCTCCAGCTCGTAGAAGACCTGCCGACCCGATCGCGTCCGCCGAGCGACTCCGGACTCCACGAGCGCCGCCAACTGTTCCGAGACGGTGCTGGGAGCCAATGCCAGCCGCGTGGCCAGCGCACTCGTGGTCATGGGGGCCTCCAGCGCCCGCAGCACCGCGGCGCGCCGTGACCCGACCAGGGGGACCAGCCGATCCGGCTCGGCGCCGGCCGGCGCCGCCGCGCCCCCGGCCAGCAGCGCCGCACCCCGCGCCTGGTAGCTCACCCGCACGATGCGCGAATGATCGGTGGAGCAGGAGACCCGCTCCTGCGCGAAGACCAGCGGCACCAGCACCAGGCGCTGGTCGACGGTGTCGATCTTCGAAACCTTCCGCTTCGGCAGCGAGAGCACCGGCTCCTCCCACACGGTGCGTCCGCCCAGGCCCGCGATCACGGACTCGGGGCCGTAGGACGCCAGCGAGCGGGCCCGCAGCAGCACCTCCTCGTCCAGGGCGGCGCGCATCCTGGGCCACACCGGTTCCAACGTCAGGCGCCAGAACCGGTCGAGCGCGTCGGCGAGTGCGCCGAGGGCCGAGACGTGATCGTCGTGTAAGGGGCGCAGCGGCTCGGGCAGGTTGCGCGGGTCCGGTGGGAAGTGGCGGGCGAACTGCTCGCCGACCACCGTCGCCGGCGTGCGCCGCAGCGCTTCGAGTTCGTCGGCCAGTTCGGCGCGCGGCGTCTCGGGCACCGGCTCGAAGAAGTCCGGCGTCGGCCCGTGTTTCTGCCACTCCTGCAACAGGCCGTACACCCCCAACGGCGCCAGCCCTTCCTCCGTCTGCAACACCCTCCACGCCTGCTCCGACCAAGCGGTGTAAGGCCACGGGGCGCGCGGCCCGCTCCGCTGGACCATCTGCAGCGCGGAGACCGCCTCGGCCAGCGGGCTGGTCGCGATCCGGGTGCGCGCCAGCGTCGCCGGATCCAGGTGAATGCGGATCATGGAACCAATGATGTCCCTTTGAAGAGATCACGCCGGCATCGGCAACAGCATGACCGGAACAGTCGTGGGCTGAGTCGATCCGCCGGACGGCTCGACGGTGAGCCCGATGGTCTGCGCGTCGCCCAGACCGTGGGCCAGGACCGCCCCGTGCGTGCCGTCCGCTCCCGGGGCCAGCAGGCCGCCGGAGCGGGTGCCGGACGGTCCCATCATCCACAGCTGATAGGCCTGGCCGGGCGAGAGCTTGGCGAGTCCGGTGATGGTGATCGCGGCCTCGTCGTGGGAGCGCGACACCAGGACCGTGCCGGTTCCGCCGGTACGTACGGCCACGCTGTCGCTGCGGGCGTCCGGGGCGGACAGCAGCGCGGAGATCGCGGTGGCGTGCTGGTTGGCCTGGTCGACGTGGTGCTGCTGGTCGCCCACCTGGACGCCGAGCACCGCGGCGGCCGCGGCCAGACCGGTGGCCAGGCCCCAGCCGGCGACGGTGAACCAGCGCCGCCGCGGCCGGGCGATGGTGTGCGGCACCGGGACGTGGGCGATGATCGGCGGGATCTGCCGGGTGGTCGCGATCCGGGCGTCGACCGCGCTCTTCAGCCGGGCCGGCGGGGGCTCGGCGGCGGCCCAGGCCAGCAGCGCCGTGGTCTCCAGCAACTCGGCCACTTCCGCGGTGCAGACCGGGCACTGGGCCAGGTGGCGCTCGAAGGCGGCGCGTTCGGCCGGTTCCAGCGCGTGGCACACGTAGGCGCCGGTCAGCGAGTGGACGTCGGGATTCATCGTGCTCATGCCGCCACCCCCAGGCAGTCGCGGAGCCGGGCCAGACCGTCGCGCAGGCGGGTCTTCACAGTGCCCAGCGGAGTGTTCAACAGGTGCGCGACCTGCGCGTAGGTGTAGCCCCCGTAGTAGGCCAGCGTGACGGACTGACGCTGCAACTCCGTCAGCGCCTCCAGGCAGTGGCGGACCCGCTGACGGTCCAGCTGCGCCTCGACGGTCTCGACGACCTCGTCGAACGGGATCTCGACCATGAGCGCGGCGGCCCGGGTGTCACGCCGGGCGGCGGCGTCGGCGGACCGGACCCGGTCCACGGCCCGGGCGTGCGCCATGGTCAGGGCCCAGGCGCGCGCCGACCCGCGAGCGGGGTCGAAGCGGCTGGCGGTGCGCCAGATCTCGACCAGCACCTCCTGCGCGACCTCCTCGGCCTGCGCCGGATCGCGCACGACCCGGCGGGCCATGCCCAGGATGGGCCCGGCCAGCTGCCGGTAGACCTCGTCGAAGGCCTCGCGGTCCCCGAGGGCGACCTGATGCAGGTGCGACTCCAGCGTCGCCTGCGCCTCGGCGTCCTTGGAACTGGTACGTCCAAGCATCGGCTGTCGTCTCCAGTCCTCGACGCCGTCTGCGGTGTGCAGTCGCGCCGGCTCTCCCGAATGTCGCCTCACAGTCGTTATTCGGCGCCGAGGGCTTCTTGGATTGCCGGTGAGCGCATGTCGGAAGTCAGATGAATTGGTGACCAATCCGACCAATCCGGTATCGCGATCTGCGGCGCGATCGGCGTCTCGGTCGCGCTCATCGTGTTCATCGCCCAGAACTCCCAACCGGTTCAAGTGAGCTTCCTGGGCTGGCACGGCCGCTTCCCCCGCGCGGTGGCCCTGCTGGCGTCCGCCGCCTCGGCCGGCGTGACGGCCGCCGGGATCGGGAGCGCCAGGATCGTGCGGTTGCGCCGTGCCGCGGTGATCGAGCCGATGACTCCCGACCTGGGCCACGGCCGCGTGAACGACACCGTGGAGATCCCCGCTGTCGAGGCGATGAGTGTCGGCGAGGTCAATCAGAACGTAGCCAGGCTGGCCGAATGAATGGCGAGGACTTCGCAAAACTCGAAGACGCACTCGCGGCCGGGCTTCAGGCTGCTGCGGCTGCCGTGGTAGATCATGGTGGTTTCGGAAGCCGGGCGCCGGCGATGGTCGCGATCGCGGCCCGCGTGGAATCTCGCAGATGGCGGGGCGGAATCTCGCCCCTGGACGATGGCCGAATACCAGCGTCCATGTGCCGATGCGCGAATGTAGGATCGCGTGCGGTCCAATCGGGGACCGCATACCCGGGGAGGGGCGCGAATGCGCGCGCAACGTCTGTCTGCAATCGCGGTGGGGACGCTCACCGCTCTGGCACCTTCGGTGTTGCCGGCCATGGCCGCCACGTCGAAGGCGTCCGCGGGCGATCCGCCGGCGACCGAGGTCGCCGTGGAGTCCTCGCCCACGGACTACCCGGTGGTGAACTGGACCGGACTGGCCGTGCCGCCGGGCCAGGCGGTGGCCGTGAACGGCGTGCAGAACGCTTCGACGTCCGAGGTCACCGCGAATGTCAGTGGTCTGCCGGGCGGCGGGACGTTCTCCGTGATGTTCGAGAGCGCCGAGAACGGTGCGCCGCTCGCGGCCGGTACGACGTACAACAACGCCACTTACGCCGGCGGGCCTGGTCCGGTGCTGGAACTCGACGGCGGTGCCGAGTACCAGACGGGGAGTTTCACCATCGACCAGCTGGCCTGGAGCGGCGGGGCTGTGACGCAGTTCGAGGCCCATTTCCGTGCGGTCGGCTTCACCGGTCAGACAGTCCAGGGTCTGGTGCGGTACAACGCAACCGGCCCCGCACCGGCCGGCGCGCCGACCGGCCTGCCGCCGGCGGCCCCGTCCGGCAGCATCGCACCGATCACGTTCCGGCGTGGCCAGGCGATCATCTCCAATCCGGGAAGCGGTGTCGGCGGTACCCAGATCGCGACTGTTCCGCTTCCGGCTTCGGGGATCGTTCCGCCGGCGTCCGTGGGGGCCGGCGACACCGGCCGCACCGCGTGGACGCCGCTGGGAACCCGGCTGTTGTCGACATCGGGTCCGGACATATCGAGCGTTCGTCGTGACGGCTCGGGCCGGCAGCCGGTCTCGGGCGAGTCGGCGGCGGGTGCCAGCTTGTTCAGCGAGCCCGCGGTGAGTCCGGACGGCTCGTTCATGGTGGCGTTCACCCCCGACACCGGTCTGGTGTCCTTCGCGACCGACGGCTCGCAGGCCGGGCACGGCTACACCCTCCCGCTGGGACCGGCGTCGACCAGCGACGTCAATTGCCAGGGTGACGAGTTCCCGAGCATCGCACCGAATTACAACATCATCCTCCAGTGCGACAAGGTGACCGGTCCGCCGGACACCTACCGGTTCGCCAACGGCACCACGACGCTTCTGATCGCGAACGCCGGGCAGGCCGCGTACTCCCCGGACGGCACGAAGATCGTCTTCGTCCGGAACGACGCCAACGGCATCCCGCAGCTGTTCAGCGTCGGCGCCGACGGCAGGACCGGACTGACCCAGATCACCCAGGACCGGAACGGCGCGACCAAGCCGGCGTGGTCGCCCGACGGCAGGTACCTCGCTTATGAGAACCCTGTCTTCAACGAGATCGTCGAGATCCCGGCCGGCGGCGGTGCCGCGGTGGGAAGCATCCCCGACGCCGACGACCCCACCTGGACCGCACCGCCGGCGACCACCCACGTCGTGCGCGAGTGGGGGCCCGACCGGCACGGGACCGCGATCGCGGCGTCCCAGCTGAACTTCGCCAACCACGGCGACACCTCCGACCCGAAGCGCACCCAGGCCGGCGCGGTCGTGCTGGCCCGCGACGACAACTTCGCCGACGCGCTCGGCGGCTCGGCGCTGGCCGTCCACGAGAACGCACCGCTGCTGGTCACCCCGACCGGGTCGCTCAATGCCGGCGTCGCGGCGGAGATCAGCCGGGTTCTGGCGCCCGGCGGCAAGGTCTACCTGCTCGGCGGCACGGCGGCGCTGTCCCCTGCGGTCGCCCAGGCGCTGGCGGCGAAGCACTTCCAGGTCGAGCGACTGGCCGGCAGCACCCGGTACGCCACCGCGGTGGCGATCGCGCGCGTCGTCGATCCGCACCCGCGCACGGTCATCGTCGCGACCGGGGCGGACTACCCCGACGCGCTGTCGGCGGGGGCCACGGGCCTGCCCGTGCTGCTGACCGAGGGCGCGACGATGCCCGCCGACACCGCGAAGTACCTCAATGGCCTGAACCCCAACCCGGGCTCGGGCGGTACCCAGCTCATCACCGTGGGCGGCCCGGGGGACAAGGCTCTGGTCTCCGGCTACCAGAACCACGAGATGCCGAGCTGGCCCAACCAGATCAGCCGCCTGCCGCTGGCCGGCAGCACCCGGTACGCCACGTCCCTGATGGTCGCCCAGGCCTTCTTCAGCGGCGAGACCGACGCCGCGGTCGCCACCGGCCTGAGCTGGCCCGACGCCCTGTCCGGCGGCGCGATGGTGGGCCACCGCGGCGGCCCGCTCCTGCTCACGAACCCCTCCGGCATGAGCCCGGCCCTGCTGAACTACCTCAGCGGTGAGTCGTCGAGCCTCTACGCGCTGCACCTGCTCGGCGGACCGGCCGCGCTGCCGAATGCCATCGCCCTGCAGGGGGCCGGAGTGATCGGCGTTCCCGGTCACGTCTCCATCGACTCGCTGGAGCCCGGTGGCGTCGTGCCCTTGTCGGTGCGCCTTGCGGCGGAGCCCCAGAAGGCCGCGGCCGCCAAGCGGCCGTCCGGGTCGACGGCGGGCGGGCGGCCGCAGGCGGTTCAGCAGTAGCCCGGAAGTCAGAACGCTGTCAGGTGCCCGGACCCCCCCGGGCACCTGACTGGCGTGCCGACCCGAAGCGCTTGACTCTGTCAGCATCCTGACTGCGTCATTATGCTTCACCGCATGTCGACGGAGCTGCAGCAGATCGCTGATGAGGCGGCTCGGTTGTTCGACGCCGCGGTGACGATGGAGGATCGGGACTTCAACCTCATCGCGCACGGGGCGCAGCGGGCTGATATCGATCCGGTGCGGGAGGCGTCGATCCTGTCGCGGCGGTCCACCTCTGAAGTGCGGGCGTGGTTCGAGCAGTTCGGGATCGCCACCAGTGATGAGCCGTTGCGGACTCCGGCCGATGACGTCAACGGGGTGCGGTCGCGGTTGTGTGTGCCGGCGCGGTGGCGAGGGGTCACGTACGGCTATATCTGGGTGCTCGATGAGACGCGGGCGTTGGAGGATCCGGTCGTGGTCCGGGCCGTCGCGCTGGCTGAGCATGCGGCGGTGTGTTTGGCGCGGCAGAGCCGGCAGCGGCGCAGCGAGGCGGCGGTGGTCGACGATCTGCTGGCCGCCGATCGGGAGAGTAGTTCGGCCGCTGCCGATCGGCTCCGGGACAGCGGGTTCCTGGCGCGGGGCGATGCGGTGGTCGCGGTGGTCGCGGGGGTGTGGCGGGGCGGTGCGCCGCGGGAGGTGGCGATCGATCCCTGGCAGCCGCCGGGGCCGGTGCTGCGGTCGGCCAGTGGCGGGCAGACCGTTCTCCTGGTGCCGGTGCGGCGCGGTGACGATCTGGGCTCGGCGCGGGAGATCGCGGCGCTGCTCCTGGCCCGCTACGCGCAGCTCCTCGCGGCGGAGTGGCGGCCGGCGTTGGCTGCCGGAATCGGGGCCCCGCGCACTGATCTGCTCGATGCGCGCGCCAGTTGGCAGGAGGCACGCGTGGCCGCGCGAGTGGCCGCGACGGTTCCGGACGCCGGGCCGATCGCCGAGTGGGACGCGCTCGGCGTCTACCGGTTGCTGGCCGCCGACACGCGCGTCGATCTGGCCGCGCTGGTCATCGACGACGCGGTGCGCCGCCTGATCGAGCATCCGGATACCGAGCTGCGGCACACGGTTCAGGTCTATTTCGATCACGCCGGCAACGCGCAGCTCGCCGCCCGCGCGCTGCACATCCACCGGCAGACGCTTTACTACCGGATCGCCAAAGCAGAACAGGTGACGGGCATCGACCTGCGGACCGGCCACGGACGGCTGCGGTTGCAGCTCGCGCTGACGATGGCTCCGCTGCTGGAGCACTGACGCTGCGATTGCCGGCTGAAGAGCCGCCGGCGGGCATGACCGGTGATGCGGCGTTCGCCGGGCGTTTGAGCAGCTGTCGAATCAGAGTCCGTATTTTGCCGCCATCTGTCTATACCGCGAACGCCCCGCGCTGCGCACACTTATCACAGAGTCAATGGTCTGCGAGATATGCCGCAGACCAGCCGTGCGCGGGCCGATGTCCGGTGCCCGCCGCGGTGCGCCACCCTCGTCCGCGGTCGTGATGCGATCCGCCGCGCTCTCGTCCGCCACACCGTGATTGGAAGGCGAAATGCGAGTCTCCATCAGATCCCCACGGTCCCGCGGCGCACTCCTCGCCGCCTGCGTGGTCGCCGTCGTCGGCGCCGCGACCGTCGTGCCGGGTCCCGCGTACGCCCGACCGTCGGACACCGCCGGCACCGCCCGCACCGCGCCGGTGTCCGCGACCGCGCCGCTAAGCGGGAACAAGGTCGCCGGGGCGGTGTACGGAACCACTGCCGTACAGCGCGCGGGCACTGCCGCGTCCGGTTTCCGCAGCACCCACCAGGACATCGTCGCGTCGGCCCAGCACGCCGATGCCAACGTCGGCACCGGCGCTGACACCGGCGCCGCAGCGCCGCAGGCTTCGCAGCTCCACGACTGGTGGGGCACGTTCCCCAACACCAACAGCGGTCCCGGCGGCATGGCGACGCAGAGCGTTGATCCCAACCTGCGGTTGTCGAACTCCGCCGACGTGCTCTACGCGCCGACGATGACGCCGGCCAACAACTCGTGCATCGAGGTCGTCACCGTGCACACCACCACGACGCCGCAGGTCTGGGCGTGGGACTGGTGCAACTCGATCGCGCCCGGCGCCGAGGTCGACGTCGACAGCAGCTTCCTGAGCAACTACACCACGACGGTCAACGGCCGGATCGCGTACACGCAGAAGAACGTCCAGACCAACAAGTCCACCAACACCTGGACCGCGTACCTGTACAACGTGCGCACCGGAGCCTGGGACACCCTGTTCACCAGCAGCGGCACGGACCAGAGCGGCCTGTCCTACGGCTGGGACATGTTCGAGTTCTACTCCAGCACCAACCCCAGCACCGGCAACACCTACGTCTGCGGCGACCTGGCCAAGGCCAAGGAGACCATCGAGAGCAGCAACGTCCAGGTCGACACCGCCTCCGGCTGGGCGCCGTCGGGGCCCGGCAACTCCACCTGGCAGCCCTCGGCCAGCCCGAACCCGTCGTCCT
Organism: Catenulispora sp. MAP12-49; assembly: GCF_041262705.1. NCBI lineage: Bacteria > Bacillati > Actinomycetota > Actinomycetes > Catenulisporales > Catenulisporaceae > Catenulispora > Catenulispora sp. MAP12-49. The sequence continues at coordinate 50,309 of NZ_JBGCCP010000051.1, forward strand.
ACAAGTGCCCGAAGATGGTCTTCCACATCGTGACCAACAACAGCGACTGGACGGTATACGACTCCTGATCCACCGCTCCTGATCCACCGCGACCCGGGTCCAGCCGTGCCGGGCGGGACCGCTCCCGCCCGGCACGGTGAATCAGGTCCCGTAGACCGGGAACTCCCAGAGCGAGTAGCCGTACCCGGTGGCGCGGGTGGTGCCGAGCATGCGGACGTAGCGCCCGCTTCCGGACACGGCCAGATTCTGGACGCCGCCCGTACCGCTGGTCGTGGAGTAGACGGTGGTCCAGGTGGTGCCGTCGTTCGAGGTCTGGATCTTGAAGGCCGTCGCGAAGGCCGTCTCCCAGTTCAGATCGACGGCGGTGAGGGTGTGCGTGGCGCCGAGGTCGACCTGGAGCCATTGCGGATCGCTCGGCGCACTCGACCAGCGGGTCGTGGGGTCGCCGTCGGTGGCGGCGGCAGCCGGATACATCGTGCTCTGGATGGACGAAGCCGTGGTCGGGCGTCCCTGGGAAAGCAGGGTCGGTCCGCTGGAGGTCGGGGTGCCCTGGACGGAGAACCCCCATAGCGAGTAGCCGTAACCGGTGCCTCGGGCGGTGCCGTACATGCGGATGTATCTGCCCGTGCCGGTGATCGCGAGGTCATCGGTACCGCCCGCGCCGGTGGTGGTCGAATAGACGGTGGTCCAGTTCGTGCCGTCCGGTGAGGTCTGGATCTGATACGCCTTGGCATAGGCGGCTTCCCAGTTCAGCGTCGCGTGCGTGATGGCGTAGGACTGGCCCAGGTCGACCTGGAGCCACTGCGGATCGCTGTAGGCGCTGGACCAGCGCGTGCCGGGGTCGCCGTCGGTGGCGAAAGCCGCCGGGAAGTTCGCGTTCTCGGTGGACGAGGCGGTGGTCGCTTTGCCCTGGGCTATATCGACCCCTGATCCGGTCGGGGTGAAGTTCAGGGTCTGCTCGGCCTCGGTGCGGGTCCCGCCGACGGCGTTGCCGGTGGCGTTCGTCCAGTTCCGCAGCGGGGTCGTCTCGGCGAGCCGGGACGTGTCCGAGGACATGGCCAGCATGAGTCCGCTGTACCGGTTGACGAGGCGGAAGGTGCCGGCCGCGTTCTTGATGACGAACCACTCCTGCCCGACGGTTGCGCCGCCCGCCCCGAGCGCCGCGGCGGTCGGCTTCGTGCCCCACGCGCGGCCCGCGGTGGTGCTGGAGTCGACGCCCAGGGCCTGGCCGGTGCCGGCATTGGTGATGGCGAAGGAGCCGTCACCGAGGGCCTTGAACGACCACGACTGCAAGGCCGAACCGGTCGCGGCCGGCACCGAGGTCGTCGCCGAACCGCCGGACACCTGGGCCAGGACCCGTCCGGAGCCGCTGCCGATCAGGTAGGTCTTCGAGGTGTCGATCGGCGAGGCCGCGGGTGCGGTCGAGCCGATGGTGATCGTGGCCTCGGAGCCGAGGTTCATGCAGTTGGTGGAGCAGTACGAGCGGAACGTCTTGCCGATGATCGTGGAGCTCGTCTTGTTGACGTTGTCGAGGAACCACCGGTACCAGGACCCTGTGGCGTAGCTGCTGCCGGTGTCGCCGATGAGGTACCACTTCTGCGTCGCCAGGTCGTCGGTGACGTAGAACCGCTGGGGTGCTCCGGTGTCCTGGTCGTTGACCTCGGGCTCGCCGATGTACAGGCCCAGGTAGGCGTCGTAGGCGATGTTCATGGTGAGCAGGTCGGACTTGGGCGGCAGCGTCCCGGCGGCTATCTGCTGGTCCGTGGTGCCGGTGGTGGCCGGGTTGTAGTCGTTCGCCACAGGCGTGTAGCCGTTGGCGTTCGCGGACGTCACCGGGACCATGTTGCTTTCCAGGCCGCCGACCCCGGGCTGCGACCAGGCGCCGTCGTACCACTTCTGCCACGTCCCGGTCGCCAGCTTGCCGCTGATCGGCGCGCGGGCGACGTGCGCCAGGCTGTCGGTGTTTCCTCCGGCGCCGCCCTTGGGGACGATGCGCGAGGTGTAGTAGAGGTAGAAGTACCCTGATGCCGCGTCCACGTACAAGCGCGGGTCGCCGTCGCCGTAGTCGTAGGACTGGTTCGGGAAAGCGGTGGTGTCGCCGCGGGTGGTGCTGTACGGCGACGTGATCGCGTGGCCCGTGATCTTCCAGGTCTTGCCCTGGTCGCGGGAGACGGCCCAGTCGATCGAGTCGTAGTGCAGGCCGTCGCCGAAGGGCTGGCCGGTGAACTCGTTGTGCACCAGGCCGTACCAGTCGCCGGTGTCCGGGTCGACCCAGGTGCCGATCAGGTCGCAGTAGTCGTCCAGCGGGTACCCCGAGCTCGGGGTCGCGGTGAGGCCGGTGGGGCTGTTCTGGCAGCGCCAGACGGTGTTGGCGTTGCTGTCCTGGGGGTTGTTCGGGTCGACCGCGTTGCTGATGGCGGTGTTCTCCGTGGCGGTGTCCATCGTGGTGCCGCTGAAGAACTGCCAATAGTGGTCGGGCGTGGTCGCGGCGTCGTACTGGTTGTACGACTGCTGGAAGTAGAAGGTGCCGTCTTTGTCGATGTAAGGGCTGGCCGGCGAGTCGGTCTGGTAGGGGAAGCTGCCCGTGGAGTCGACGGTGACGCTGTAGGTGGCGCTCGGCGGGGTCGCGGAGGCGGTCGTGGCCGTCAGCGGGCTGACCGTGATCGCGGCGGTGGCGGCCAGGGCGGCGACGGCGGCGAGCGCTCTTCGGGGGCGTGATGCGGAAGCTGATGACGGGGGGATTCGGAACACGGTGAAGGGATCCTTCCGTGGCGCATGTGACACGGGACCTTTAGTTCGGCTATTGTTCTAACTAACTCGGACGACTGTCAATACACCGCTTCACCAGCCGTGGTATGACAGGAAGCGACGACGCGACCCCTTGGAGAGCCCCTTGCCCGCAGCGCCGAAAGACCCGGGCGCCCGCACCCGCGCCCCGGTCACGGACCGTTCCTCGATCCGCCCCGGCAACCTCGGGTCGATCCTGCGGCGCTTGCGGGACGACGGTCCGCGCTCCCGGACCGAGCTCGCGGCGGACACCGGTCTGCCGAAGGCGACCGTCTCCACCCTGGTGAACGAGCTGACGGACCTCGGCCTGGTCCGCGAGGGCGATCCGCGGCGCAGCGAGGGCGCGATCGGGCGTCCGCGTCTGGCGGTGGAACTGGACGGAAGCCGCGTCTGCGGAATCGGCGTCGAGATCAACGTCGACTATGTCGCCGCCATCGCCCTGGATCTGCGCGGCAGGACCGTCTTCGAGCGGCGCGCCGCCGCCGACGTTCCGGCGCTGGGTCCGGCCGGGACGGTCGCCATCGTCGCCGAGCTCACCACCGAGGCGGTCACCCGGACTCGCGCCGCGGGCATCCGCCCGGTCGGGATGACGATCGCGGCGCCCGGCGGCGTCGACGCGGCCGATGGATCGATCACGACCGCGGTGAACCTGGGCTGGCGCGACGCCCCGATCGTCGCCTCGCTGCGCGAACGGCTCGGCCCGCACACCCCGCTCCCGCCGATCGCCATCCGCAACGACGCCCACGTCGCGACGGTGGCGGAGTACGTGGCCGTGGCCGGCGACGGCGTGCGCGACCTGCTGTACGTGACCGGCGAGGTCGGCGTCGGCGGCGGCGTCTACAACGGCGGGCAGCCGTATCAGGGTTCTCGGGGTCGGGCCTGCGAATTCGGCCACATGCCGATCAATCCCGAACCCGTCCCCTGTCCCTGCGGCCGGGTCGGGTGCTGGGAGACGATGGTCGGCCTGGGAGCGTTCCTGGAACGCGCCACCGACTCCGGCGACGCCGTCCGGGACCCGCTGACCGACCGGGAGCGGCGGCTGGCCGAACTGCACAGCCGCGCCGAGGCCGGCGACGAGCGCACACTGACCGCGCTCCGCGAGGTCGCCGCCGGCCTGGGACGCGGCGTGGCACTGCTGGTCGACGCGTTCGACCCCGAGCTCGTCGTACTCGGGGGCTACTTCACCCAGTTCGCCGACTACTTGCTCGAACCGGTACAGCGAACGATCGACGAACGGGTCCTGGCTCCGTCCACGGGCCGCTGTGAGGTGCGGCCGTCCACGTACCGGTACACCTCGACGGTCCGCGGCGGAGCACAGTTCGCTCTGGAGCCGCTTTTTCAGGACCCTGTCGGGACTGTCGGGAGAAGCCCCGAGCTTTGATCGACCCGTCGGCTGCGCGGCCCCTGAGCCTGGTGCGTCAGCCCCCGAAGACCTTCACAGCCGGGTGTTCCGGATCGTAGGCGTCCCAGCCGGGGTCGCCGTCGCGGGCGAACGCGATCCACGCTCCGTGCATCGCCTCGGCGAGGCCGGCCGGTGCCGTGTCCGGGCCGAGCAGTCCGCTGTCGCCGTGCAGCCATGGCTTTTCGGCGAGGTCGAACACGTAAGGCAGCTCGCTTGCGTGCGCGGCCCCGAGTCGGCCGTCTAGAGCCGTCGAGCGCTGAGCGAACGAGTAGAGGTGTGTCTGGCGTCCCGAGATCCGGGCGTGGGCCTCGGCCATGCGCGTGGTACCGGTGCCGAACAGTGCTTCACCGAGAAGTGCCGAGCGCAGTTCACCGGGAGTCGCGTTCGGGCGCGCTGCCTTGATGTCAGCGACCGCCGCGTCGGGATCGGCGTATCCGGCTGCGGCGAGCGCGAGGACGTCGGCTTCGGTGGAGGTCTCCAGCTTGTCTTGGGGCACGAGGTACAGATTCCCCTCCTCGGTGTTGGCGCCGATGAGCACGGAGACCTCGGCGGCTGGTCCGTCGGCCAGCCCGTCGGCGGGCTGGAGCGGCAAGACCAGGCTGAACGGGCTCAACCCGAGCAGCGGGTCCCTGGCCGTGGCCGTGCGTAAATCGAGTCCGGTCAGCTCCGGCAGAATGCCGAGGAGGCGCTCGTCCGGGACCGCGGCGAACTGCTCAGCGGTCGCCCGGACGCCGAGCGCGTTCGCCGCCGCCGCGGTCACCCGCTCGGCCTGCTCGGGGGTGAAGGCGCCGGTGCCGCTGCCGCTTTGGACGATCGCGCGCCGGAACAGGCCCGCCGCCTCCGGTGTCGCGAGCAGTGCACCGGTGATCGTCGCGCCCGCCGACTGACCGAAGACGGTGATGTTGCCGGGGTCGCCCCCGAAGGCGGAGATGGTGTCGCGCACCCAGCGCAGCGCGGCGAGCACATCGAGCAGTCCGCGGTTGGCCGGGGCTCCGGCAAGGTCGAGGAATCCTGGAATGCCGAGCCGGTAGTTCACCGTCACCAGGATGACTCCGTCGCGGGCGAAGGCCGCGCCGTCGTACAGCGCGGCGCGGGTGGACCCGCTGACGAACCCGCCGCCGTGCACGAAGACCATGACCGGCCGCTTCTCGCCGTCCGCCGCGGGGGTGCGGATGTCGACGGTCAGGTACTCCTCACCCGGCACCCATCCCGGTCCGAAGTAGGGCGTCATGTCGAGACGGCCGAAGGTGCGGGCGGGCTGCGGTGCCGTCGGTGCGGGTTCAGTGGCGTTCCTGACTCCGGACCAGCCGGGGTGCGGTACCGGGGCGGCGAAGCGTCGAGCGCCTTGCGGTGCCATCGCATACGGGATGGCCCGGTACCACTCGCCGAATCGGTCGCGCAGGCCGCGGACGGTGCCGGCAGGCGTCTCGACGAGACGGTATGAGCGCTGGGAGCGCTGGGACATGGGAGCACTTCCTTTCGATCTCGGCGCTTCAGGCGATGCGGGAGAATCCGGCCCACTGCTTGATCGCGAACTTCGAGCCGTCCCTGTCGACCTCGGCCGCTCCGTGGCCGGCCAGGTGCGCGGGGAAGACAAGAGCGTTGCTCTCAGCGGCACGGCCGAGCAGCTTGTGCCTGGTCGCCCGCGCCTGGACCGGGTCCTCGCAGAAGCAGGAGTTCGTGTCCGGTTCCATGATTTGCAGGACGGTGTGCACCATGTCCCCGACGAAGAGCGCACGATCAGGACCCGACTCCAGCGTCAGGACCGATGAACCCGGGGTGTGGCCGGGCGCCGACTCCAGCCGCAGGTTCTTGTCGATCCGGTAGGAGCCGTCCCACAGCTCGGCCAGCCCGGCCTGATGCACAGGGGCGACACTGTCCTCGAACACGTTCTGGTTGCCGCGGCCCAGACGTGGTTCGTGGCCGTTGGCCGGGTTCCAGAAGTCGAAGTCCCGCCGCGGCATGAGGTAGGTGGCGTTCGGGAAGGTCGGCACCCACGTACGGCCGTCGAGGTAGGTGTTCCAGCCGACATGGTCGATGTGCAGGTGGGTGTTGACCACGATGTCGACGTCTTCGCGCCGGACGCCGACAGCCGCGAGGTTTTCGAGGTAGTCGGTGTCCAGCCGGCTCCAGACCGGCGCGTAGGGCCGGTCTTTGTGGTTGCCCACCCCTGTGTCGACGAGGATCGTGCGCCCTTCGCTGCGAAGCAGCCAGGACTGGAGGGCCGAGTTGCACTCGTTCGTCGCGGGGTCCCAGAAGTCCGGCGCCAGGACGGGATGGTGCCGTCCCCAAGCCTCGTCGGAGGCGTCCGGGAAGAACTCTGAAGGAGCCATCCCGACTGAGCCGTAGTACTCCTTGACACGGTCGACGGTGACATCGCCCAGGGTGATCTGTTCCATGGTCTTCCTTGGTGATCGGGAACGTGAGCAGGTACCCCGAGCTTGGGCGGTGTCACCCGGGCCGACCAGTCCCGCCATGTCCTACCCCTGTCAGGGAGTGGCTGCGTCCTTCGCCACGTTGCACACTGTGCGTATGGACGGACCCGGCCCACTGGGCGACTTCTTACAGGCGCGCCGGGCTCAGCTCCGACCGGAGGACATCGGGCTGCCCACCTTCGGGCCCCGCAGGGTGGCCGGACTGCGCCGAGAGGAGCTGGCGCAGCTGGCAGGCGTCAGCCCCTCCTACTACACCCGGCTCGAACAAGGACTGTCGCGCGGCGCCTCGCGGGAGGTGCTGGACGCCATCGGGCGGGCCCTGCAACTCGGCGACCACGAACGCGACCACCTCACCCGGCTCGCCGACTCCTCACGCCGCACAACCCGGATCCGCCGGCCCCGGCCGGAAAAGGTCGCCGAGGAGACCCGGGACCTGATGCGCACGATGGACGGTGTCCCGGCACTGCTCCTCGGCCGGCGCACAGACGTGCTCGCCTGGAACAGCCTGGGCCACGCACTCCTCGCCGGACACCTGGATCCCCTGGCTCCCCACAACCCAGTCCGCCGCCCGAACATGAGCCGGATGCTGTTCCTCGACCCACACTGCCGCGAGCTGTACCAGGACTGGAACCGCAAGGCGCGCGCCGTAGTGGGCAACCTGCGCACCATGGCGGGCCGGCACCCGGAGGACCTGCTGCTGGCAGAGCTGATCGGCGAGCTGACGATGAAGAGCCCGGACTTCGTCGCCCTGTGGCGGGACCACCGAGTGTCGCCCTGCGACGCAACGTCCTACGACCTGCACCACCCGACAATCGGACCCCTGACCGTGACCCAACAGTCGCTGGCCCTCATGCGCTCACCGGAGCAGGTCCTCGTGGTGTGCACGGCGCGCGCCGGTTCCTCGTCGGAGGCGGGTCTGGCGTTGCTTCGGCAGGCTTTGGATGCGAATGGGACAGTCCCAGTCCCAGTCCCGGTCGCAGTCCCGGTCGCACCCGAACCCGATGCCGAGTAGTCGCAGGATGATGCCGTCGGAGCGGAGTGCCTGCGGTTTGTTTGTGGGTTGACAGGCGCAGGCGTTTTTTGACGGCTGTGTGTCCTGAACGCGAAGGGGGCTCGTTGTAGGGGAGTTCTCTGGAGCGGTGCTGCTCGGACGATGAAGGTTTGG